>NZ_JACOFQ010000036.1:0-79441 GCF_019455395.1 Bradyrhizobium sp. BR 10261 | reverse complement strand
GCCTCGAAGGTCGCATCGTCGGTGGCGATGCCGCGGATCAGTTCCACCAGCTCCATCAGCGGCACCGGATTCATGAAGTGAATGCCGATGAAGCGCTCGGGCCGGTCCGTGGCGGCGGCAAGGCGGGTGATCGAGATCGAGGATGTGTCGGAGGCGACGATCGCCTCCGGCTTCAGAATCGCGCAAAGGTCGTGGAAGATCCTGCGCTTGACCTCTTCCTTCTCGACCGCGGTCTCGATCACGAGATCGCAGTCGGCGAGGTCGTCCAGCTTCTCGGCGAGCTTGATGCGCGCCATCGCCTTGGTCTTGTCGTCCTCAGTGACGGCCCTCTTCGAGACCTGCCGCGCCAGATTGCCATTGATGGTGGCCATGCCGGACTTGAGGCGATCGGCCGAGACGTCGTTGAGCACCACGTCGAAGCCGGCCAAGGCCGCGACATGCGCGATGCCGTTGCCCATCTGACCCGCGCCGATCACGCCGACCTTCTTGATCACTGCCGCCATAATATCATCCACCGGAACGGCGCGCATATCGCGCCTGCCTATCCCCTGAGCCGGGAGGTCTGATTGACCAGAAGCCCGATTTAATCAGAACCTTGGCTCGAAACCTAGATTGGATCGCTTCAAAGGCGTGCCCCACGCCAAAGAAAACGCCTCAGAAATGAAACACCGGCCGGAGTTTATACCCCCGGCCGGTGTTTTTATCGGGTTTTACTTGCCGAGCTTGCCGAGTTCGGCGGTCAGCTCCGGAACCGCCTGGTAGAGGTCGGCGACCAGGCCGTAATCAGCCACCTGGAAGATCGGGGCGTCCTCGTCCTTGTTGATCGCGACGATCACCTTGGAGTCCTTCATGCCGGCCAGATGCTGGATGGCACCGGAAATGCCCACGGCGACGTAGAGCTCGGGGGCGACGACCTTGCCGGTCTGGCCGACCTGCCAGTCGTTCGGCGCATAGCCGGCGTCGACCGCCGCGCGCGAGGCACCGACACCGGCCCCCAACTTGTCGGCCAGCGGCTCGATGTATTTGGCGAAGTTCTCGCGGCTCTGCATGGCGCGGCCACCGGAGACGATGATCTTGGCCGAGGTCAGCTCGGGACGATCGCTCTTGGCAACTTCCTCCCCGACGAAGGTCGACAGGCCGGGATCCGCCGCCGCAGCGACGCTCTCGACCGGCGCACTGCCGCCGGCAGCGGCGGCCGCAAAGGTCGAGGTCCGGACCGTGATGACCTTCTTCGCATCCTTCGACTTCACCGTCTGGATGGCGTTGCCGGCATAGATCGGACGCTCATAGGTGTCGGGGGCGACCACCTTGATGATCTCCGAGACCTGCATGACGTCGAGCAGGGCTGCAACGCGCGGCATCACGTTCTTGAAGCGCGAGGTCGCGGGCGCGACGATCGCGTCATAGGACGGGGCCAGCGAGACGATCAGCGCGGCCAGCGGCTCGGCGAGATCGTGCGCATAGAGCTCGCCGTCGGCGAGCAGCACCTTCTTCACGCCGGCAAGCTTGGAGGCGGCATCCGCCGCGGCCTTGGCGTTCTGGCCGGCGACCAGCACCTCGACATCCGCGCCGAGCGCGGCAGCCGCGGTGAGGGTCTTGTTGGTCGCATCCTTGAGCGACGCGTTGTCGTGTTCAGCAATCAACAGCGTCGTCATCAGAGCACCCCGGCTTCGTTCTTGAGCTTCGACACCAGCTCGGCGACGTCCTTGACTTTTACGCCCGCCTTGCGGCCCGCCGGTTCGGTGGTCTTGAGAACCTCGAGGCGCGCGGCGACATCGACGCCGTAATCGGCGACGGTCTTCTCCGCGATCGGCTTCTTCTTCGCCTTCATGATGTTGGGCAGCGAGGCATAGCGCGGCTCGTTGAGACGCAGATCGGTCGTGACGATCGCCGGTCCCTTGAGCTTGACGGTCTGCAGGCCGCCGTCGACTTCGCGGGTGACCTTGAAGTCAGAGCCTTCGACCTCGAGCTTCGAGGCGAACGTGGCCTGCGACCAGCCCAGCAGCGCAGCCAGCATCTGGCCGGTCTGATTGCTGTCGTCGTCGATCGCCTGCTTGCCGAGGATGATCAGCCCGGGCTGCTCTTCTTCAGCAACCTTCTTCAGGATCTTGGCAACGGCGAGCGGCTCGACGGTGCCCTCGGCCTTCACCAGGATGCCGCGATCGGCGCCCATGGCCAAACCAGTACGGATCGTCTCCGATGCCTGCGCCGGCCCGATGGAGACCACCACGACTTCGGTCGCCTTGCCGGCTTCCTTCAGACGCAGCGCTTCCTCGACCGCGATTTCGTCGAAGGGATTCATCGACATCTTGACGTTGGCGAGTTCAACGCCCGATCCATCGCCCTTGACGCGGACCTTGACGTTGTAATCGACCACCCGCTTTACCGGCACTAAGACCTTCATCGATCCTCTTTCACTCAATTGGGAGGGGGGTATTTCAACTGGCGCGGAACCTAAAGGCCTGATCCGGCCCGGTCAACGCGCGAAGGGCCTAATTTTAGTCCCCTGAAATGCTGATCTCAATGGGGTCAGCGACCCCTTAGGGTCAGCGATTCTGGCCCGGAACCCAGAGCACGTCGCCGGCGCCATCATGGTTAGCGGCGCGGCTGGCCACGAACAGGAAGTCCGACAGGCGATTCATATATTGGATGCCAGCGGCGCCTACGGGCTCGCCGGGCTGGGCTGCCAGCTCCACCATCATGCGTTCCGCCCTGCGGCATATCGTGCGCGCGACATGGAGGTAGGCGGCGGCCGGCGTGCCGCCCGGCAGCACGAAAGAGGTGAGCGGCGCCAGCTTGTCGTTGAGCGCGTCGATGTCGTGCTCGAGTCGCTCGACTTGAGCCGCCACCACCCGCAGCCGCTCCGCTTTGCCGTCCCGTTCGGGCACCGCGAGATCGGCGCCGAGATCGAACAGATCATTCTGGATGCGGCCGAGCATCGCATCGAGCACCAGTGCATCCTTGGTGTGAAGGCGCGCCACGCCGATTGCGGCATTGGTCTCGTCGACGGTGCCGTAGGCTGCGATGCGCCGATCATATTTCGGACGGCGCTCGCCGGTTCCGAGCGCTGTCGTGCCGTCGTCACCGGTCTTCGTATAGATGCGGTTCAGAACAACCATGAGAGTGTCCTTGTTCTTCGGGCATGATCTAATCGGAAAACCGCTTCACACTTTGCGCAAGCGCGGTCCTTCGGGTCCGGATCATGCCCTATCGCCCCATCGCCCAGACCGCGACCATGGCAATGACGATCGCGATGAACTGCAGCAGCACGCGCCAGCGCATCAATTTCTGCGACGTGTTGGGCGAGCCGCCGCGCATCATGTTGACGAGGCCGAGCAGCAGCACCACCGCCACGGCGGCCACGGCAATCGGCAGGATGAAAGTACTCAGGAGAGATGCCATTTGGGGGTGATAACACCGTGTGCGGCGCTCCGCCATGGCGTCGCGGCAACCCACCGCCGTCATTCCGGGCTCGGTGCTCGCATCGCCCCGGAATGACGACGGGCGCTTCGCGATCTGGCTTTTCCGCCAATAATATCAGATGGTAGCGAGATGATTTCCGGTCCGAGCCAATTGCCCGGCTTCTCTGCCTCTCCCCGCGCAAGGGGCGAGCGAGCAACAGCTGTCGTGTAGGCTGCGCGTGAAAGCCATCCGCACCATCTATGTCATAGTGGAAGACGCCTTCTACACGTTCCTGGCCGACGACGGCTGGGCGATCGCGAGCCATATCGCGCTGTCGACGCTGATGGCGCTGTTCCCGTTCCTGATCGTGCTGACGTCGCTGGCCGGCTTCTTTGGCTCCAAGGAGCTCGCCGACCAGGCCGCCAGCCTGATGCTTCAGGTCTGGCCCAAACAGGTCTCCGATTCGATTTCGGGCGAGGTGCACGACGTGCTGACGACGACCCGCTCCGGCGTGCTGACCATCGGCGCGGTGCTGTCGGTCTATTTCGCCTCGAATGGCGTCGAGGCACTCCGGGTTGCACTCAACCGTGCCTATGCCGTGGTGGAGATGCGGCGCTGGTACTGGCTCCGGCTGGAATCGATCGGCTACACGCTGGTGGCGGCGTTCACTGCACTCGCCATGGCATTCCTGATCGTGCTCGGACCGCTGCTCATCGCAGCTGCCCGGCGGCACATTCCGCTGTTCGTCGAATCCAACGAGAGCATCCTCACCTGGCTTCGCTATGGCATCACTATCGCCGCTTTGGTGGTGGCGCTGTTCATCCTGCACGCCTGGCTGCCAGCGGGACGCCGCAGCTTCTTCCAGATCCTGCCCGGCATCGTCTTCACCATGGTGGCATCGCTGATCTCGGGCATCGTGTTCGGCCAATACCTGGCGCGCTTCGCCAACAATTACGTCACGATGTATGCGGGACTCGCCTCGGTCATCATCGCGCTGGTGTTCCTGTATTTCATTGCCGCGATCTTCGTCTTCGGCGGCGAACTCAACGCCGCGATCATCAAATCGCGACTTCCTCACGGCGTGTCGCTTCAAGCAGCGCAATCGCTAACGCCCGCGGGGACACAGGCTTGACGAGGAAGGCGTCGGCGCCGGCTTCGCGCGCGGCCGCCTCGTCCTCGCCGCGGCCAGACACGCCGATGATCGGGATCCGGGCCAGCGGCGCCTGCATCTTGCGAACCCGTCTGATCGCCTCGACGCCGTCGATGCCCGGCAACACCATGTCCATCAGCACCGCATCGAAGCCGCCCTGCGCGAGCCTGTTCACGACATCCTCGCCGCGCCCAATGAACTCGGCATGATGGCCGAGCTCGGTCAGGATCGTGTTGAGCACGACGCGGCCGAATGGATTGTCCTCGACGCTGAGCACGCGCAGCGATGTCAGCGGCTCCGCTTCGCCGCCTTCGGTCTTGCCGGCCTTCGCCGGCCCGGCCGCATCGAGCGTGACAGTCAGGGTGAAGGTGGCGCCGCCACCTCGCCGCGGTGCGACCGTGATGTCGCCGCCCATCGCACGGGCCAGCTGCTTGACCGAGGACAGACCGAGCCCGGCGCCGCCGAAGCGCGAGGCGATGGTGACATTGGCCTGGGTGAACGGGCGGAACAGCCGCTTGATCTCGGCCATGGTCAGCCCGATGCCGCTGTCGGAGACCGAGAAGGCCACGCCGACCCGGTGCTTGTCCTTGGCTTTGCCGCTGGCTTTGCCTTTGGCGGGCCGCCAAGGCGCGGCCGAGATGGCGACGGCCCCCTGCTCGGTGAATTTGACCGCATTGTCGATCAGGTTCTCGAGTGCGGCGCGGAGGCGGACGGAATCCCCGACCACGAGGCCCGGGAGCTTGTCGGAGATATCGACCTCGGCCTGAAGGCCCTTGGCAGCGGCACGACCGGCGAGCGAATCGCCGGTGCTGCGGGCAAGCGCGCGCAGATCAAACAGATCCTGCCGCAGCGTGCCGCTCTTGCCGGCACCCTTGCCGGTCTTGGCGGCATCGACGAACAGCGTGGCGAGGTTCGCCAAGTGCTCGGCACCGGCCTTGATGGTGTCGGCCCAGCGCCGCTCCCGCTCGCCGAGGTCGGAGGTCGAGAGCAGGTCGCTGATCGCCAGAATGCCGGTCAAGGGCGTCCGAACCTCGTGGGCAAAGGCCGCGAGCGCCGCCTGGATCACGTCGGGCGCAACGTTCCCGGTGCTGCGCTGGCGCACTTTCCCGACCGCCCCGGACCGCTTCCGAGGCGGCTGCCTGGACTTTCGCGTGGTGCGCGCTGCGCGCGTTTTCGCCGCCATAGCTCCCCTTCGAAGTCTCCGCTTCGAACCCCCCAGGCTCAAAGGCGAGCATGGCATGGCTGCCACCCCGGAGTCACGGCACTGCCGTGCTAACCCCCAGAGAAACTTAGCCTAATCCCACGGTCGCGCGAATGCCAACGGGTGACATGCCGGCCGCACGCAACTCCCGGAGGCCGGTCGAGCGGTTCGATTTCGACAGCTTCCGGCCATCGGTGCCGCGAATCAGGCCGTGATGGCGATAGATGGGCTCGGTCAGGCCGAGCAAAGCCTGAAGCAGCCGGTGAACCGAGGTGGCGTGAAACAGGTCCTGGCCACGCACGATGTCGCTCACCTCCTGGAGCGCGTCGTCGACCACCACGGATAGATGATAGCTGGTCGGCGTCTCCTTGCGGGCCAGGATCACGTCGCCCCACGCCTCGGGCCGGGCGGCGACCAGGCCGCGCTCGCCGTCGGGCCCCTCGCCCTGCTCGTTCCAGGTCAGACCGGAGACCTGCCGGCAGGCCGCCGCCATATCGAGGCGCAAGGCATAGGGCACGCCGGAGGCGATCAGGCGCGCTCGCTCGCCGGCCGGCAGCGAGTTCGCGTCGCCAGGATAGAGTGGAGCGCCATCGGGATCACGCGGCCATGGTCCATCCCCCTCACGGGCCGCGACCAGCTTTGCAATCTCGGCGCGGCTCTCAAAAGCTGGATAGACGAGACCGAGCGCGGAGAGTTTTTCGAGCGCCGCGCGATAGTCGGCGAGATGCTCCGATTGCCGCCGCACTGGCGTTTCCCAGGCGATCCCGAGCCAGGCGAGATCCTCGTAGATCGCGGTCTCATATTCCGGCCGGCAGCGCGCCATGTCGATGTCTTCGATGCGCAGCAATAGCCGCCCACCGGTCTCCCGCGCGCGGTCGAAGTTCAGCAGCGCCGAATAAGCATGGCCGAGATGAAGGTGGCCGTTCGGGCTCGGGGCAAATCGGAAAACGGGTGGCATCAGTTGAATCTCGTCATGGCCAGGCTTGTCCCGGCCATCCACATTGTTCGGTATCACAGACCGATCGTGTCACCGTCATGGACGAACACGATGACCACGGCCCATGCTAAACAAAGCCCTGCGGTTAGAAAGACGTGGATGGCCGGGTCAAGCCGGGCCATGACGCCGGAGAGAGTTTGCCAAACTGCCATGACCATCCATCTCGAAACCCAGTCTGACCTCGAAGAAGCCGTCCATGCGCTGGTCAAGCGCGATCCGCGCCTCAAGTCCGTGCTCGAGATTGCGGGCATGCCGGCGCTCAGGCGGCGCGAGCCGGGCTTTGCGGGGCTTGCACATATCGTCTGCGGGCAGCAGCTATCGACCGCGAGCGCCGCGGCGATCTGGGGACGGTTATCTGCGGCCTTCGATCCGTTCGATCATGAGGCGGTGCGCCGCGCCCGCACCGATCGGCTGGGCCGGCTCGGACTGTCAGCGGCCAAGATCAAGACGCTGAAACATCTCGCGCGCGAGATCATCGCCGAGCGGCTGAACCTCGACGTGCTCGCAGAGGAAGACGCCGACGCCGCGCATCACACGCTGGTCTCGCTGCCGGGCATCGGGCCGTGGACGGCCGACCTCTATCTCCTGTTTTGCCTTGGCCATGGCGATGCCTGGCCGGCCGGCGACCTCGCGGTACAGGAGGGCATCAAGATCGGCCTTGGCCTGAAGGCGCGACCGACGGAAAAGCAGATGGCGCCGCTCGCCGAACCCTGGCGTCCCCTGCGTGGCGCGGCCGCGCATCTGTGGTGGAGCTACTACCGCGCGGTGAAGAAGCGCGAGGGTGTGCTTGCGGGATCGAACTAGCCTCGCAACCGTTCGCGGTCGGCCCGGGCACATTCCGCGACATAGTCCACCACGGCGCGCACCGCGGACAGCTCGACCAGATCGGGATGGGCGAGCAGCCAGAGGTCGGCGACGCTGACGAGTTTTTGCGGCGCGACGCGCACGAGGTCCGGATAGCTTTCCGCGACGAAGCAGGACAGCGCGGAGATGCCGATCCCCGCGCGTACCGCCGCCAGCATGTCGCCCTGCGAAGAGCAGCGCATCACCACGGTGCCCTGGCGCGTGATCGCATCGCTCCAGCGCGCCAGCTGCGCGTTCGAATCCTGATCGGCAAAGCCGATGACGCTGTGCCCCTTCCACTCGCCGCTCCGCTCCGGCAGAGACCGGCCGGCAGCATAGTCGCGCGAGGCGTAGAAGCCGGTGCCGAGACGGCCGACCTTGCGGCCGACCAGATTCTCCTCGCCGCTGTCGACCGGCCGCAGCACGACGTCGGCCTCCCGTCGGCGCACGCTGGCCGGAAACGGATGGGTGATGATCTCGAGCCTGATGTGATCATGCGCGCCGAGAAAAGAACGCAGCCGCGGCATCAGCCAGTGCGAGGCCAGCGTCGCGCCGATCGACAGCTTGACCGTGCCGCGCGCCTTGCGCCCGCCGGCGCCAACCGCCGCCTCGGCCCGCAGCGCTGCGGCTGCCATCGCCTCGGCATGCTCGCGCAGAGTCCGGCCGTCGGCGGTGAGGACGAATCCGTCGGCGGCACGCGCCAGCAGCTTTGTGCCGAGCTGCGCCTCCAGCGCCGCGATCTTGCGGCTGACGGTCGGATGGCTGGCGTGCAGGCGCTTGGCCGCGGCGGTGAAGCTGCCGGTATCGGCGACCGCGACGAAGGTCTTGCAGAGATCCCAATCCACCGCCGCGCTCCGTACAAAACTGAATATACGTATGTTCAATATTGAACGATCCGCCGCCGGCCGTCCAATCCTATAGTGGGGTCAAAGCGCCGGCCGGCGGAAGACCGCGGCGGCGCGACAATCGACATGGAAGCGCTCAAGCTTCGGCCGGCAGGCCGTCGACGCGCGTCGTCAGGAGGATCGGATGGCACTGCCCGCTCTGCTCAGGAACAATCTGGAGCTCCCCGTCGTCGGCTCGCCGCTTTTCATCGTCTCCGGCCCGGAGCTGGTGATCGCCCAGTGCAAGGCCGGCGTGGTCGGCTCGTTTCCCGCGCTCAACGCCCGTCCGGTCGAAAAGCTCGACGAATGGCTGAGCCGCATCGAGGACGAGCTCGGCGAATATAAGTCGCGCAATCCCGGCAAGAAGGTCGCGCCCTACGCCGTCAACCAGATCTGCCACGCCTCCAACGACCGGCTGATGAAGGACATGGAGACCTGTGTGAAGCACAAGGCGCCCATCATCATCACCTCGCTGCGGCCGCCGGCGGAGATCGTCGAGGCCGCACATTCCTATGGCGGGCTGGTGTTCCACGACGTCATCAACGTCAAGCATGCGCGCAAGGCGGCCGAACAGGGCGTCGACGGCCTGATCCTGGTCTGCGCCGGTGCAGGCGGACACGCCGGCACGCTGTCGCCCTTCGCGCTGGTGCGCGAGGTCAAGCAATGGTTTGGCGGCGCCATCCTGCTGTCGGGCGCGATCAGCGACGGCTATGGCGTCGCCTCGGCGCTGACGCTGGGCGCCGACCTCGCTTATATGGGCACGCGCTTCATCGCGACGCAGGAAGCCAATGCCGATGAGGCCTACAAGTCGGCGCTGATGCAGCACGCCGCGCACGATATCGTCTACACCAACCTGTTCACCGGCGTGCACGGCAATTATCTCGGACCGTCGATTGCGGCCGCCGGGTTGGACCCGGACAATCTCCCGGTCGCCGACAAGACGAAGATGAATTTCGGCTCCGGCGGCAACATGAAATCCAAGGCATGGCGCGATATCTGGGGATCCGGCCAGGGCATCGGCCAGATCACCGACGCGCCTCCAGTCGCCGAGCTCGTCCACCGGATGAAGGGCGAGTTCGAGCAGGCCCGCCAGGATTTCCTGATGCGCGCCAGCGCCTGACGGTTCAGACTGACAAGAAAAGAAGAACGGGAGGACATCATGAAGCTGGCAGCCGCACTGATCGGCCTATCGATGCTGGCGCTCGCAGCTGAAACGGCCCACGCCGAAGGCAGCGACGAGATCCGCATCGGGCAGACCCTGCCCTATAGCGGACCAGCCTCCGGCTTCGGCGCGATCGGACGGACCCAGGAGGCGTTCTTCGAGAAGGTCAACGCGGAAGGCGGCATCAACGGGCGCAAGGTCAAGTTCATCTCGCTGGACGACGCCTACTCGCCGCCGAAGACGGTGGAGCAGACCCGCAAGCTGGTGGAGCAGGACGAGGTGCTGATGATGTTCGGCTCGCTCGGCACCGCCACCAATAGCGCCGTGCAGCGCTACCTCAACGCCAAGAAGGTGCCCCAGCTGTTCGTGCTCTCGGGCGCGACCAAATGGGCCGATCCGCAGAAGAACCCGTGGACGATGCCGGGCATGGCGGCCTATGAATCCGAGGGCGCCGTCTATGCCAAATACGTCCTCCAGTCCAAGCCCGACGCGAAGATCGCCATCCTCTCTCAGAACGACGATTTCGGCCGTGACTATGTCGCAGGCTTCAAGCGCGCGCTCGGCGCCAAAGCCGCCAGCATGATCATCGCTGAAGCGAGCTACGAGACCAGCGCACCGACGATCAGCTCGCAGCTCTCGACGTTGAAAGCCTCGGGCGCCAACGTGCTGTTCGGCGTCGTGCTCGGAAAGTTCACCTCGCAGGCGATCAAGGGTGTGGCCGAGATCGGCTGGAAGCCAGACCTGTTCTTCGTGCCGACCTCGGCCTCCTCGATCTCGTTCCTCGAGCCGGCCGGGCTGGACAACGCGGTCGGGCTGATCTCGTCGAGCAACCAGAAGGACACGATGGACCCGCAATGGGCCGACGATCCCGGCGTGAAGGACTATTTCGCCTTCATGAAGCAGTACATGCCGAATGCGGACCTCTCCAACTCCAACCACGCGGCCGGCTACCACTACGCGACGCTGCTGATGACGATCCTCCGAGCGTGCAAGGACGACGTCAGCCGCGACAACATCATGCGCCAGGCTGCCTCGCTGAAGGAGGTGAAGTTGCCGCTGCTGCTGCCAGGCATGTCTGTCACGACCGGCCCTGATGATTATTTGCCGTTCCAGCAGCTTCAGCTCCGCCGCTTCAACGGCAAGAGCTGGGTCGGGTTCGGCGACGTGCTGGACGATCGCTAGGCTCGCGCGAAACAAGGACACGCCATGATCATCAGCGGTGAACGCCGGATCGGCTATGACGAGATTCAGGCCCGCATCAGGCGGGCCGCGAGCGGGCTTCGCAGCCTGGGCCTCGCCGACGGCACGTCGGTCGCCATGATGCTGCGCAACGATTTTGCGCTGTTCGAGGTGGTCGCGGCCTCGGCCGCGCTCGGCAGTCCCGTGGTGCCGATCAACTGGCATCTCAAGGCCGAGGAAGTCCGCTACATCCTCATCGACAGCGGCGCGAAGATCCTGGTCTGCCATGCTGATCTGCTTCCGCAGATCCGTTCCGGCCTGCCTGCGGACGTCCGCCTCCTCGTCGTTGCAACGCCGCCCGAGCTTACGTCGACCTTCGCAATTCCTTCGGAAATGGCTGAGGTGCCGGCCGGCCTGACCGATTGGGACAGCTGGCGCAACGGCCATCCGGAGTCGGAGGAACCGCCGCGGCGTGCCGCAGCGATGATCTACACCTCGGGGACCACGGGCATGCCGAAGGGCGTAAGGCGCATGCCGATGCAGCCCGAACAGGCCGCCGCCTCCGAGCGCGTCGGCGCGATCGCCTATGGCATCAAGCCGCGCGAGGACCAGGTCGTGCTGATCAACGGGCCGATGTATCACTCGGCGCCGCATTCCTACGGCATGCTGGCGTTCCGCAGCTTCTGCACCATCGTTCTGCAGGCGCGGTTCGACGCCGAGGAGCTGCTGGCGCTGATCGAGCGCCACAAAGTCACCCACATCCACATGGTGCCGACCATGTTCGTCCGGCTGCTGCGGCTGCCCGATGCAATCAAGCAGCGCTACGACCTCTCGTCGCTGCGTTTCGTCGTGCACGGTGCTGCGCCCTGCCCACCCGAAATCAAGCGGGCCATGATCGACTGGTGGGGACCGGTCATCAACGAATATTTCGGCTCGACCGAGACCGGCATTCCGGTGTGGCACTCGGCCGGGGAGGCATTGAAGAAGCCGGGCACGGTCGGCCGCGCCATCGAAGGCGGCATCGTCAAGATCTTCCGCGAGGACGGCAGCCTCTGCGGTGTCGGCGAGGTCGGCGAGATCTACATGCGCCAGACGGCGGTACCGGACTTCGACTATCACGGCAAGGCGCAGGCACGCGCCGAGGCCGGGCGCGACGGCCTCGTCAGCGTCGGCGACGTCGGCTATCTCGACCAGGACGGCTATCTCTTCCTGTGCGACCGCAAGCGCGACATGGTGATCTCGGGCGGCGTCAACATCTATCCCGCCGAGATCGAGAACGCGCTGATTGCGATGCGAGGGGTGCGCGATTGCGCCGTGTTCGGCATCCCCGACGCGGAATATGGCGAGCGGCTGTGCGCCTGCATCGAGCCGGAGACAGGGGTGCAGCTCTCCGCCGCCGCCGTGCAGGCGTTCCTGCGCGAGCGGCTAGCAAACTTCAAGGTGCCGAAGGAGGTCCAGTTCCTGGATGCGCTGCCCCGCGAGGCGACGGGGAAGATCTTCAAGCGCAAGCTGCGGGATCCCTATTGGGCAAACCACAGCTAACGGGCCGAGTGCGCCGGGTCTATCTCGACACGCTGAAGGGGCGCATTCCGCCTGAGCAGGGCCACGTGCTCTCGTTGATTGGGTAGAGCACCTTTGTCGGCGAAATCGGGTTCAGTAATTGGAAGGCCGCTCCGCGCCGGCTCCCCCGGCCGGCCCTCCCAAATCACGGCATTTTTGGGCGTTTGCCACCCCGCCGCCGTATTGCTTGCACCTGAATAAGTCGCTCAACGGGCTTCACAATCCCGTCACGCTGCATGTAGTATGTCAGTACATGCTGCTTCGCAGCGTATATTGGAGGCCGGGAGCGTTACTTGAACGCACATGTCTCGCAAGGCAGTTGGCCGGTGCTGGTCCTGAACGCGGACTTCCGGCCGCTGAGTTACTACCCACTGTCTCTGTGGTCGTGGCAGGACGCGATCAAGGCGGTGTTCCTCGACCGCGTCAATATCGTAGCGCATTACGACCAGGCGGTTCACAGTCCCACGCTGCAAATGCAGCTGCCGAGCGTGGTTTCGCTCAAATCCTTCGTCAAGCCGACCACGCATCCCGCTTTCACCCGGTTCAACGTCTTCCTGCGCGACCGTTTCGCCTGCCAATATTGCGGCTCGCCCGACGATCTTACCTTCGATCACATCATCCCGCGCAGCAAAGGCGGTCAGACCACCTGGGAGAACGTGGTCGCGGCGTGCTCGCCCTGTAACCTGCGCAAGGGCAACCTGACGCCGGCTCAGGCAAAAATGTTTCCGCGCCAGAATGCGTTCGCGCCGACCGTGCACCAGCTCCATCGCAACGGCCGCCTGTTCCCGCCAAACTATCTGCACGACAGCTGGCTGGACTACCTCTACTGGGATACGGAGCTGGATCCGTAGGGGCGATTTGCTGTCGCACTTTGACAGCGTTACCTGACCGCTGTAGTTGAGGTGGCCGATTAAGACACGCCCTCTGTGAATCATCGGTATTCGATCGAAATCGGAATACCGACGATATGGTAAGCGCAAGCGGTTGGTCTAAAGTCGTGACGTCGCTCGCGCTGGCGTTCGCACAAGGTGCGGCCGCGCAGAATGCCTCACCTGCGCTGACCCCTGCCGGCAGAAGCATCCTTGAGGCAGTTGTCGCGAGTGACGGCAGACCGCTCTACGATCGCAGTGGGCCGACCAGACCAACCGTCTTTCCGATGCCGATGTGCACATTCACTGGCGGTCTCTGCGGCGCAGTGCGGCGTGACGGGAGCGTTGCGGTACCGCCACGCTACGACTGGGTCGGCACGTTCTCCGATGAGCGAGCCGCCGTACGCATTGGTGGCCTCTATGGCTTCGTCGACGACCACGGGCACGAGATCGTGCCGCCGCGCTATCGCCTCGTCGGCAATTACAAATTCGGTTTTGCCCAGGTCGATGTCGACGGCAAGTCGGGCCTGATCGATCGCGATGGCAAGCTCGCGATCGAGCCCCGATACGGCTTCATCCAGGCTATCGCACCCGACCGCTTCCGCGTCGCCGACAAGCGGCCGCTGGGAGAAACAATCGACGTCGAGTTCTTTCCTGAGGAGAACGACAGTGCGCAGAGCGATACCAGCTGGGTGATCGGCGCTCCTGAAAGCACCGGAGTTATCGATCGCAACGGTCAATGGATTGAGCCGCCTGGGACACGAATCTTCGATCCGGACCAGCGATCGATCCGCATCGTTTCGCGGGAAATTCTTCGCCCCGGCCCCAAAGAAACTCTATCGGGGCTTCAGCGCAGCGATGGAAGCTGGCTCGTCAAACCGCAATTCGATCGCGTGAATCCGTTTGGCAACGGCTTCGCCCGGGTCAGGAAGGATGGAAAGACCGGCTTCATCGATCGTGACGGACAAGTCGTGATCCCACTCGTTTTCGACGAGGCATGGCCCTTCGCACCTGGCTCCGACCGCACAGCCGCTCGGCAAGCCAGAACCGTAGGGGCAATCGACCGCACAGGCGCCTGGATATTCCAGATGGAGGCTCGTGGAATCCGGCCCGCGATTTCCTCCGATGGCGGAATGCTCTATGGCTGGCATTTCGAAAGGCGCGAAAAATGGGGGCTGCTCGACCTCGACGGCCATGTCCTGCTGGACGCCGATTTCGATCAACCCGTCCAGCGCTGCGCGGACGGCCATCTGGTCATCGTCAAGGGCAGCCAATGGCTTTATTTCAAGAGCGATGGCATCCCGTTGCAGCCTCCCCAGGACGGTCAGATTCTTGGCAGCGGTTGCGCGTCGCCTCCGCCCTACGTCGTGAAAGCCGGCGAAAAATATGGGCTCATGGACGGCGACGGCAAGCAGATCACCCCGCTGGAATTCGACGCGCTGGTCGCCGTGACCTCGGAGATCTGGAATGCTAAGCGCGACGGCAAATGGGGACGTATCGGACTCGACGGTCACTGGCTGATCGAGCCGAAATTCGAGAACCTCTCGCGCGGCAATCCGGTCATCATCGCGACGAAAAATGCCAAGCGCGGTTTCCTGAAGGCTGACGAAAGCTGGTTGATCGAACCGCGTTTCGACGCCGCACGGCTCCTGGATTCCGAGACAGCATTCGTCACGACGGACGGTGCAACCGGCGTTATCAGCCTAAGGGACCAAACCTGGATCGTCGCCCCGCGGCGAGCCACGATGTGCGAAATCCCATACGCTGTTCTGTCGCAGAGTGAAGGGCATCGCGCGATCTTCTCGCGCAAGGGACAGACATGGATCGAATCCAACGTCGACCGGCTCGGCATCGATCTCGAGGCGGGGCTGCTGCCATTCTCGAAAGACGGCAAATGGGGCTTGATGGACACCGCCGGCAAAATCGCGATCCAGCCGATCTATGACGAACAGGTCAGTTTCCGGCCAACACTTTACGGCATCGCCTGGATCAAGCGGGATGGCCGCGCCTGCCCGATCGACCGACACGGCCAAGACATCCCGGGCATGGCATGCATCGAGAAAAGCCGCTCGAACGAAAGCGGCGGTTACTTGAGGTGTGCGATCGAATGAGCAGAATGTTGTCTGGCTGGTGTCGTCACACCCGATCGCGTTCCTGGCCACCACATCACGGTAAAATGCTGCACTCAGCTTCGCCACCCGCGCCTGCATCTCGAAGTCGACGTGGTAGATAACGAAGCGTTTGCGTAAGCGGGATTGACCGCCTCAAGCTTGCGGCATTCGATCGTGGACGGATCGGCTGTGACCTGTAGCGACATTGCGTCGGGTGACCCAACGGCATCGTTCTACGCGACGCCGGGCGCCGACACCACGAGCAACTCGATCCCGATTATGGCGCTCCTCGTCCAACGATCGATTATCGCCGCACATCGAATGTTCGTGGAAAACGCATTCAGGTTAACGCTTCGGCTTCCGCAGAGGCAACCGCGACGGCGAAAGCCCGGGGCAGTTCTGCCATTTCACCCGTGCGAAACCGCAAAATCGCGGTTGGCGCTCCCAATTCCCTTTGCATTCGTTACCGTCCCTTAAGCCTCTGATGGCAGTTTGGCCGGGATTTGCGGGCCTGCATGCCGCTGATCGGTCAGGGTCGGGTCGTCGCTCATGTTTGCCGAGGCGCTGGAAGCGGTTCGATTTTCGCCATCGAAACGGATCGCCTATGTCCGCTTCGTGCTGGCGGCGCTGGCCGTGATGGTGCTGTTCAAGACGTTGAGGTTTGGGCGCTGGGGCGTCTTCCAGATCCGCGAGCTCTCCGATTTCGACGCCTTTTACATCGCCGCGCAACAGGTGTGGCGCGGCCAGGTCGATCTGGTGTACCGGTTCGAAACGCTGATGAAGCTCCAGGCCGAGGCTGCGCATGGAGCAACCGGCTTCATGCCCTGGACCTACCCGCCGCAGTTCGACCTGCTCGTCGCACCGCTGGCGCTGCTGCCGGTTGGCATCGCCTATTTGGTGTTCATCGTCGCAACGCTCGTGGCCTACCTGCTGATGCTTCGCGCCATTGCGGGCGCGAATTTCGCCCATGTCCTGGTCGCACTGTTTCCCGCGCTTGCGATCACGATCGGCGGCGGACAGAACGGCTTTCTCACCGGCGCCCTGATTGGCCTGGCCTGCCTCAACGTGGAGCGGCGCCAGCTTGTCGCCGGCCTCGCGCTGGGTGCGATGGTGATCAAGCCGCATCTCGCCATCGCCGTCGGTGTCTACATGCTGGCGACACGCCGCTGGGTGGCGCTCGCGACCGCCGCTTTGGTCGTGCTGGCAAGCTCCATGGTCTGCACACTGGTGTTCGGCTGGCAGATCTGGACCGCATGGCTTGGCGCGATCGGGGAATCGGCGCGTTTTCTCGATCAGGGCATTTACCCGCTGCTGCGAATGATCTCGACCTACGCGGCGCTTTCCCGGGCGGGCGTTCCGCCAACTCTTGCCTTCTGGGCGCAGGCAACGGTCGCGAGCCTTGCGCTCTGCGCGGTGGTGCTTGCCGTCTGGCTCGGCGCGGCGCGCAAGATGTCACCCCGATTCGCCCTCGGCATCACCGCCCTGGTCTCGGTGATGATCAGCCCCTACGCCTATGATTATGATCTGCCCATGATCGGCATCGGCCTCGGCTTGCTGCTTCCCGATCTGGCGCTGCTGGCGAGCGCGCGCGAACGCGGCATCATCTACGGGCTGATCCTGCTGGCCGGCGCCTACGGCATGCTTCAATCGGCGCGGCTGGCGGCGCAGTTCGGCGAGGAACAGGCCTATCTCGCCGGGCTGACCGACAGGTTTGCGCCGGCGCTCGGCGGCTTCGCGATGATGGCCTTGCTGGCCCTGCTGCTGCGGCTGCTCTGGCGCGGAATGCAGTCCGCCTCCGTGCTACCGCAAGCCGCCCAGGCTGCGGAATAACGCCATTACGTCCGCGACAGAGCCGGCGTCACGCCGCCGCGCGACGGAACCGGAACGGCCGGTACCCGTTCAATTGGGAGCCCATGCGGAGGCGAAGGCTGCCGCGCAACCAGGGAGGCTCACCATGCCCGCCGCCGAGAAGGATCATGTCTACAAGATCCTGGAACTGGTCGGATCGTCCGAGACCTCGATCGATGATGCCATCAAGAATGCTGTCAGCCGCGCGTCCAAGACCATTCGCGAGATGAAATGGTTCGAGGTGGTGCAGACCCGTGGTCACATCGAGAACGGTGCGGTGCGCCACTACCAGGTGACGCTGCGCGTCGGCTTTACGCTGGAAGGGTGAGACGGGCTTGCATCGATAAAGCTCGCTCGTCAGCGCACCGTAGCCCCCGGGCATGCCGACCGCGCAACTTTAAGCCAGGTGACACGCCACGTAATGTCCGCCCGCGCCTTCCTTCAGCTCCGGCGCGCTTTCCGCACAGCGGGGCTGGGCGATCGGACAGCGGGTGTGGAAGTGACAGCCTGACGGCGGCTTCATCGGGCTCGGCACGTCGCCCTTGAGGCGGATGCGGTTGCGCTTGAGCTTGGGGTCCGGCACCGGCACCGCGGAGAGCAGTGCCTTGGTGTAGGGATGCTGCGGATTGCGATAGAGATCGCTCGCCTTCGCCAACTCGACGATGCGGCCGAGATACATCACTGCGACGCGGTCGGAGATGTGCTCGACCACCGACAGGTCGTGCGCCACGAACAGATAGGTGAGATTCAGCTCGGCCTGGAGATCTTCCAGCAGGTTGATGACCTGCGCCTGGATCGAGACGTCGAGCGCGGATACCGGCTCGTCGCAGACGATCAGCTTCGGCTCGACCGCTAGGGCGCGTGCGATCACGATGCGCTGGCGCTGGCCGCCAGAGAATTCATGCGGATAACGTCGCATGTGCTCGGCCTTGAGGCCGACCTTGACCAGCAAGCCCGCGACGCGTTCCTCACGCTCCCTGGCGTTGGCTGCGAGATTGTGGATGGTGAAGGCTTCGCCGAGGATCGAGCCGACCGTCATGCGCGGATTGAGCGAGGCGAACGGATCCTGGAACACGAGCTGCATGTTCCGCCGCATCGCGCGCAGATCGTTGCCGCCGAGGTTGCGCACGTTCTGACCGTCGAAGGTGACTTCGCCATCGGTCGGCTCGATCAGGCGCAACACGCAACGTCCCGTGGTCGACTTGCCGCAACCGGACTCGCCGACCAGACCAAGCGTCTCGCCGCGATTGACGGAGAACGACACGCCGTCGACCGCATAGACGGTGCCGACCTGGCGCGACAGCAGGCCACCGAGCACGGGGAAATATTTCTTCAGGCCGCTGACGCGGAGCAAGGGCTCGCTCATGCCGCGCCTCCCACTTGCGGATCACCGAGATGACAGGCCATGCGGTGACCGGGCGCGATCTCGCGCAGCAACGGCTCCTTCGCGGTGCAGACGTTCATGGCGAACTTGCAGCGCGGCGCGAAGCGGCAGCCGACCGGCGGATTGATCAGGATCGGCACCGAGCCGCCGATCGCCTCGAGCCGCGTCTTGTGCTCACTGTCGAGATCGATGCGCGGAATCGAGCGGATCAGGCCTTGCGTGTAGGGATGGCGCGGATCGGCGAAAAGAGCGTCGACGCCGGCCTCCTCCACCACTTTGCCGGCATACATCACGACAACGCGCTGCGCCGTTTCGGCGACGACGCCCATGGCATGGGTGATCAGCATCACCGCCATGCCGAAGCGTTCCTTCATGTCCTGGAGCAAATCGAGGATCTGCGCCTGGATGGTGACGTCGAGCGCGGTGGTCGGCTCGTCGGCGATGATCAGCTTGGGCTTGCAGGCCAGCGCCATCGCGATCATCACGCGCTGGCGCATGCCGCCGGAGAACTGGTGCGGATAGTTGTGCACGCGGCCATCGGCGTTCGGAATCTGCACCAGCTTCAGCATCTCGACCGTGCGCTCGAGCGCCTGCTTCCTGGTGACGTTCTCGTGCCGGCGCAGGCTCTCGGCGATCTGCTCACCGACGGTGAGTACCGGATTGAGCGAGGTCATCGGCTCCTGGAAGATGAAGCCGATCTCCTTGGCGCGGATTTCGTCGAGCTGGTTGCTCGTCAACGGCACCAGATCGCGGCCTTCGAAGATGATCTCCCCTGCGGCGATGCGGCCCGGCGGCATCGCGATCAGCTTCAGGATCGACATTGCAGTCACGGTCTTGCCGCAGCCGGATTCGCCGACGACGCAGAGCGTCTCGCCCTTGTTGATGGTGATGTCGACGCCGTCGACGGCCTGGAGGATGCCGTCATCGGTAGAGAAGTGGGTCTTGAGGCCTTTGATCTCGAGCAGCGGCGCCATCAGATCACCCGTCGCGCATCGAGCGCATCGCGCAGACCGTCCCCGATGAAGTTGATGGCGACGACCGCGATGAAGATCGCGCCGCCCGGGAACAGGGCCCAGTGCGGGCCGATATCGAGGAAGTCCTTGGCGTCGAACAGCAGCCGGCCCCAGGTCGGCGTATCTGGCGGGAAGCCGAGGCCAAGGAAGGACAGCGTCGATTCCGCGATGATGGCGGCCGCAACGTCGATGGTGCCGGCGATGATCACCGGGCCGAGCGCATTGGGCAGGATGTGCTTCACCACCTGCCGCACCGGGCTGGCGCCGAGCGCACGCGCGGCCTCGACGAACTCCTTCTCGCGGATCGACAGGAACTGGGCGCGGACCAGGCGCGCCACCGGCATCCAGCGCAGACCGCCGATCACGAGCACGATCAGGATGAAGATGCCCCCCTCCGGACCGAACACCTGCTTCAGCCCGTCGCGGAAGAGATAGATCAGCAATAGCAGCAACGGCAGTTGCGGCAGCGACAGAAAAAGGTCGGTAAGCCACATCAATCCATGCCCGAGCGCGCCACGCGACATGCCGGCGAGCGCGCCAATCAGTGTACCGATGAAGACCGAGACCAGCATCGCAGCGAGGCCGACGGCAAGCGAGATGCGCCCCCCATAGATCATCCGCGCCAGGATATCCTGCCCGAGATCGTCCGTGCCGAAGGGATGGGAGAGCGACGGCCCCTGCAGACCGGCGACGATGTCGATGTCATTGATCTTGACGCGCCAGATGAAGGGACCGAACACGACCGCCAGGACCAGAACGAGAAGCAGAAAGGTGCTGACCACGGCGAGCTTGTGGCGGCTATAGCGCCGCCACGTCTCGCGCCAGGGCGAGTAGACCCCCCGCTCAGCGGAGGGAGATGCGAGGGTCAAGCCAGCCATACAGGACGTCCGCGATGAGATTGAAAAGCACCACGAGGCAGGCGAAGACGAAAGTGACGGCCATCACCACCGGCGTGTCGTTGGAAAGGATGGATGAGATCAGCAGCGATCCGATGCCGGGAATCCGGAAGATCTGCTCGGTGACGAGGGCGCCGCCGAACACCGCGGGCAGCTGCAGCGCGACCAGCGTAACCACCGGGATCATGGCGTTGCGCATCACATGCTTGACGATGACCTTGGCCTGGCCGAGACCCTTGGCACGCGCCGTTGTGACGTAGTCGAGCCTGATGACGTCGAGCGTCGCCGAACGGACAAAGCGCGTCATCGATGCCGCCTGGAACAGGCCGAGCACGGTAACCGGCATGATTGCCTGCCGGACCATTTCCAGCACATAGGGGATGCCGGTGGCCTTGATGTCGGTGGTATAGACAAAGGGCAGCCAGTCCAGCGTGACCGAGAAGATCAGGATGAACAGGAGACCGGTGAAGAAGGTCGGCAGCGAGAAGCCGATGAAGGCGAGGGTGTTCGCGATCTGGTCGAACAGCGAATAGGGCTTTGTGGCAGCGTAGACCCCGACTGGGATTGCGATCAGAAGCGCCAGGACCTGCGCCGAGCCGATCACGTAGAGCGTGGTCGGCAGGCGCTGGAGGATCAGCGTGTCAACGTTCATGCGGCTGACGAAGGAGAAGCCCCAATCGCCGTGCGCCATGGCGTTGAGCCAGTGGAAATAACGGAGATAGATCGGATCATCGAGCCCGAACCTGGCCCGAAGTGCAGCTTGCACTTCGGGTGGCACGTTCGGATTGGTCGCCAACTCCGAGAAGGGATCGCCGGGCGCAAGAGCCAGCACGAAGAACAGGACCGCCGAGATGCCGAGAAGGCTCGGCACGGCGATCAAGAGACGACGCAGAATGTACTGACTCATGAGGGGACCTTATGCCGGTTCCTCACGCCTCGCGGTACCAGTCCTGTATGTTGTCCGTTTCATTGGCCCAGCCGCTGAGCGCGGGGCGCAGGGTATTGGAGGCAGCCTCCACCTTCAGGCGGTGCATCACCGGAATGAAGACGGTGTCCTGCCACAGCATGTCGTTACACTTGATGTAGAGCGCCGCTCGCTTGACCGGATCGGTTTCCGTTTCCGCCGCTGCAATCAACGCGTCGTAGTCCTTGTTAACATAGCGGGGGAAGTTTTGCCCCTGCCACTTGTTCTCCTTGCTGGCGACCTGACTCGAGATATAGCGCTTCATGTGCAGGGCGGGATCGGGCTGGGTCATCGGGATCTGGAACTCCTCGATGTCGGCGTAGAACTTGGAATAGGTATCGGGGTTGGCGACGTCGGAGGAGAAGAACACCGAGGCCACGACCGATTTCAGCTCCACATCGATGCCGGCCTTCTGACAGGCCTGCTTGACGATGGCCTGGGTCTTCTGCCGCGGACCATTGGTCGAGGTCTGGTACAGAAGCTTGAATTTCTTGCCGTCTTTCTCGCGAATGCCGTCGGCGCCGACCTTCCAGCCGGCGTCATCGAGCATCTTCGACGCCTTCTCGATGTTGAACTCCCAAGAGGTGTTCTTGGAGACGAACTTCTCGGGACCGTTGAGGTAGTTGGCCGTGGTGCGTCCGGCCCGGCCGTAGATCGCCTTCTTGACGGACTCGCGATCCACGAGGAGGGCGAGCGCCTTGCGCACGTTCGGATCCGACAGGATCGGATGCTTGGTCTTGACCGAGGACCGTTCGCCATCAACCTCGGTGTTGGGGTCGGTGAAGTTGAGCGCGATGAACTCGATGTCGCCGCCCACGGCGTTAATGGTCTTGCCCTTGCCGCCCTTCTCCAGGCGCAACAGCACGTCATCCTCGACCTGGATGTTCCAGCCGAAATCATATTCGCCGGTCTGGATCACCGCGCGCGCCGCCGAGACGGCATCGCCACCGCCCTTCATCTCGATCGAGTCGAAATACGGACGGTTCGGCATGTGATAGTCGGGGTTGAGCTCGCCGCGGACCACGTCGCCCGGCTTGAACTCGACGAACTTATAGGGACCGGTACCGATCGGTGCCAAATTGTTCGGCGCCTCGCGGGATTTTCCGCCCTTGTAGTCCGCAAACAAGTGTTTCGGGAGGATGCAGCCATAGGCGCCGACAAAGGCATTGGCCCAGAAGGGCGTGGGGTTCTTGAACGAGATGCGAATCGTGAGATCGTCAACCTTTTCCACGGTCATGTCGGCGTAGGTGTTGACTGACACGGCCGCGGTGGCGGGGTCGCTGGCATATGCCCAGGTGAACACGAGATCTTCGGCGGTGAGGGGCTTGCCGTCATGCCATTTGACGCCAGGCTTGATCTTCCAGCTCACCGACTTGGCGTCGGCGGCAAGGCCGCCGTTCTGGAGCGACGGTATCTCGGCAGCGAGAATGGGATTGAGATTGCCGTTGGCGTCCCAGCTTGCGAGCGGCTCGTAAAACAGCCGCGAACCGTCCTGGTCCTTGGTGCCAGTGGCGAAGTGCGGATTGAGCAGGGTCGGTCCCTGCCACCACAACAGCTTGAGCGGGCCACCGCCACCGCGTTTGGTCGGCGGATAGGGCGAGGGGCTCTGCGCCATGGCGACGCCGCCGATGGCGAGGATCTGGTTCGCCATGGGCGCAGTGAGGCCGACGGCGGCCAAGCGCTGAATGAAGGCGCGGCGATCCATCCGCCCGTCCGTCACGTCACCGATCATTGAACGCAGTTCTTTGTCCAGCATGGTTTTCCCCCGTCTGGTTCCCGTATGGATGCAGGCGGCCGCGGAACGGCCGCCGGGGTTTTGGCTGGCGGTAGATGGCACACCGAATAGGCCGCACGTCAACTGCAGCCGTGTGTGTGCAAACGATGTTCTGGCTGTCTGTTGGGCAAAACTTCATTCCGCAGCCCAACGGTTCGGCATTCCAGCGTCCAAATCCGCTGGAAACCTAGTTGCACTGCGAAAAATTTGTTCGCGAGATCAGACGAAGTATCGAGATTGAATTCTACGCGACGGACATATTGAGCGGCGGCGCCACATGGTCCGGCAGCGGGCAGACATAAGGCGTCTTGGCCGTCCGCTTCGTCAGATCGGCCTTCGCAGCCTTGATCAGTTCCGGTTCGGTCAACGCCTTGATGCCGAGACCGGCCATGGCCTTGGCCGCCTGTACCATGGCCTTGTGCGCGTGGGGGCTCTTCCCCTGCGCCACCACCTGCCAGGTGTGGAACGGCGTGCCGATTGCAACCGTTGGTGCGTGAACCTGCACGGTCGGCACCACCCAGCTGACGTCGCCGACGTCGGTCGAGCCGACCAGCGGGTTGCGCTTGGCATCCAGCGGCACCAGGAAGTCGGCCAGCGGCCGATCGGTCGGCTCCATGCCGATCGCGTAATAGACCGACGCGATGTCCTTGTCGGTCAGCGTCGCACGGATCCGGCTGGCAAAGCCCTTGTCGGTGTCGTCGAAATGCGGCGGTCCCAGCTCCTCCATGACCCGATGCAGCGCCTGTTCCAGCGGCGTGTTCGGCAGGATGTTGGAGACGGCAGAGATGATCTTCATCTCGACCTTGGTCTCGGTCATCAAGGCCGCGCCCTCTGCGATCTTGCTGACGCGCCCGACCAGCTCGTTCATGCCGGGAAGGTCCCGGGCGCGAATGGAATAGCGCACGCGGGCGTGAGCCTGCACCACGTTCGGCGCAATGCCGCCGGTGTCCAGCAGCGCGTAATGCACGCGCGCATCGCTCGGCATGTGCTCGCGCATGTAGTTCACGCCGACATTCATCAGCTCGACCGCGTCGAGCGCGGAACGGCCGAGATGGGGCGAAGCCGCCGCATGCGAGGTGCGGCCGGTGAAGATGAAGTCGGCGCGGGTGTTGGCGAGCGACGGCGTCACCGCGACTTCCCAGAAACTATGCGGATGCCACGTAATGGCGATATCGGCGTCCTCGAACGCGCCCGAGCGCACCATGAACGCTTTGGCCGCGCCGCCTTCTTCCGCCGGGCAACCGTAATAGCGCACGCGGCCTGGCACCTTGTTCTCGGCGAGCCAGTCCTTGACCGCGGTCGCGGCGAGCAGGGCGGCGGAGCCGAGCAGATTGTGACCGCAACCATGGCCGTGACCGCCGGTCTCGACCGGACGGTGTTCGGCAACGCCCGCCTCCTGGCTGAGGCCTGGCAGCGCATCGTATTCACCCATGAAGGCGATGACCGGGCCGCCCTCGCCCCATTCCCCCACCACCGCGGTCGGAATGCCCGCGACCTTTTCGGTGATGCGGAAACCCTGGTGGCGCAGCTCAGCGAGATGCTCGGCGCAGGAGCGCGCTTCGGTGTAGCAGACCTCGGGCATGCCCCAGACCTTGTCGCTGAGGTCGATGAAGCGTCCCTTGATCGTGTCGATGCCACGCCAGATGTCGCTGCGATTGTCCATGGTTCTGTCCGTGATCTCTTGGCCAACGAAGCGGCAATGGTTAGCAGCTTCATTGCACCCCGCCTAGCATCTCGCGGGACGGCAGCCATGCGACTGGTGCCCGAAGGGGCAACCTCCGGGCGAATTTGGGCAAACAATTTCTGTCATCCTCCGAAATCGGCGTCACGACATCTGGAATAGTTGCGGTCAAGTCTTTCAAGATGGCCTCCTCCGGCCTAAATTATGCTTGCTTCGCGCGTTGTTCCGCAGCCTCGGCGGAGCGATGCTCTCAGCCAGGAGAACTCCATGACCGTTCTGACCGAATGGAGAGTGCCGCCGGCCAATCAGCCGCGCGCGAGCGACTACGGCTTCGATCTTGACCGTGCGCTCGCTTCCGTCGTCGGCCTCCACGCCATCATCCCGCCAGACGCCTTCAGCGCGGAAACGCTCGGCACCGAGCGCGCTGGCAATGGCGTCGTGATCGACGACGGGCTGGTGCTCACGATCGGCTATCTCATCACCGAGGCGGAATCCGTCTGGCTTCATCGCGGCGACGGACACGTGGTGGAGGGACATGTGCTCGGCTTCGACGCCGTCACCGGCTTCGGCCTGGTGCAGGCGCTCGGACGGCTCGACATCGAGCCGCTGCCGCTCGGCTCCTCGGCGGACGTCAGGCTCGGCGACCGCGTCGTGGTCGGCGGCGCCGGAGGGCGGACGCGCTCGGTCGCGAGCCAGATCGTCGCCAAGCAGGAATTCGCCGGATATTGGGAGTATCTGCTCGACGAGGCCTTGTTCACCTATCCCGCCCATCCGAATTGGGGCGGCACGGGATTGATCAACGAGCGCGGCGAATTGATCGGCATCGGCTCGCTCCAGCTCGATCGTGAGCGCGACGGCAAGGCCGAGCACGTCAACATGGTCGTACCGATCGACCTGTTGAAACCGATCCTCGACGACCTGCGCAAGTTTGGCCGCGTCAACAAGCCAGCGCGGCCATGGCTCGGGCTCTATTCGACCGAAATCGACAACCGCGTCGTGGTGATCGGGATCTCCGCCAATGGTCCGGCTGCTCACGCCGAGCTCAAGACCGGTGACGTGATCCTGGCCGTGGATGGCGAGAAGGTCACGAGCCAGACGAGCTTCTACAAGAAGATGTGGTCGCTCGGCCCTGCCGGCGTCGACGTGCCTCTCACCGTGCATCATCAGGGCAGCGCGCATCATGAGGGCGTCACTTTCGACGTTACGGTGACGTCGACTGATCGCTTCAAGCTTCTGAAGGCGCCGAAGCTGCACTAGTCCAGCCAAAGGAAGCAGCAATGACGGAGGCCGTCGTTGACGACATCGTGGCCGTGCTGCCGCCGCTGCTCAACGCGCTGGAAGCGCTCGGCTACTTCGCCCGGCATTTGCATCCGCCGGCCTTCGGCTCGGTCATGAACGCGATCGGCGCGCCCGACGATGCGCTGCAAGGCGCGCACGCTGCGATCGGAGAATGGCCGGAGCAGTTTGCCGGGCGTCGCGAGCGGCTCGATCTCGCCTGCAACGAGACGCTATCAGCCTTTGCCGGCATCCGTGACGTCGAGCGCGGCAATGGCGATCTCGTCTCCGTCTTCCGCGCGCTGCGCCATCTGCCGCGCGCGCAAGAGGCGCTTTATCCGCTGTCAGTGCAATTCCCGCCAGTGAGCAATTTCTTCCTCAACACCGCCAAGCGGGAGAATGAGGAGCTGTTGTCGCGGCTGGAGGTCGGCGCGAGCGAGCGCACCGGCATCTTCCATGATCACAACGAGCCCGGCAGCCGTGGCGGCTTCTCGGTCTATGTACCCGAATATTACACGCCGGACCGCGCTTGGCCGCTGGTGATGGCGCTGCATGGCGGCAGCGGCAATGGTCGCGGCTTCCTGTGGAGCTGGCTGCGCGATGCGCGCAGCTTGGGCGCGATCCTGGTGGCGCCGACGGCGACGGGGCAGACCTGGGCGCTGATGGGCGACGACACCGACACGCCCAACCTGATGCGCATCCTCGAAACCGTACGCAGCCGCTGGACCATCGACGCCTCACGCATGTTGCTGTCAGGCATGAGCGACGGCGGCACCTTCTGCTATGTCAGCGGGCTTGACGGCGCCTCGCCCTTCACCCATCTCGCGCCGGTGTCGGCGACTTTCCATCCGCTGATGGCGGAGATGGCCGACGCTACGCGGCTTCAGGCCCTGCCTGTCTTTATCACTCACGGCAAGCTCGACTGGATGTTTCCGGTGCAGACCGCGCGGCAAACGCAAGCAGCCCTCACGGCCGCGGGCGCCAAGGTCACCTACCGTGAGATCGATGATCTCAGTCACACCTATCCGCGCGAGATCAACGCGGAGCTGCTGCAATGGCTGAACGGGGCGTGAACGAGCCGTCCTTACCCGCGCCCTACTCTCGCGGAACCATTCACTCCGGGCCGACGTTATCGGCCCGACACACCGGAGGGTTCTCCATGCAGACTTTTTTCGGAATGATCCTGGGCGCGCTGCTGCTTGCTTGCAGCGTCTATGTCTATGATTCCATGCAGACGTCGTCAGTCGCCAATGGTGAGGTCGCGATCACCAATCGCACCATCGTGAACTGGGACGTTGCGAAGGCCGATTGGGACCTGCTGCGCGATCGCGCGCACAAGGACTGGGTCAAGATCTCGTCGAAGTAATTCGATCAACCTGATATGAACAAGGCGCCGTCGCGGATCCGCGGCGGCGCCTTTGTCTTGGCTGCGACCAGCACGGCGATATTCAGTTCATCTTGGCTTTGCGGGCGTCGGCGATGACCTGCTCGAATTCGTTCATGCTGAGCACGCCGGGGACGCGATACTTGCCGACGATAAAGGACGGCGTGCCGTTGAAGCCGAAAGCTTCGGCCTGCTCGTTGTTGTGCTTGAGGATCGCGTCGATGTCCTTGGCGTGCGCAGTGAGGTCGCCCTTGAGACGATCCATGTCGACGCCGACCGAGGCGAGCAGCTCGTTGATGCGCGATTCGGTCAGGCGCGAGCTGACGCCCATCATGGCGTCATGGGCCTTGTGATACTTGTCCTGGTATTTCGCGGCGAGTGCGGTACGGGCGGCCGTCACCGAGACCGGCCCGAGGATCGGCCAGTCCTTCAAGACCAGCCTGACCTTGCCGTCGTCCTGGACGACCTGGCGCAGCTCCGGTTCGAGCTTGCGGCAATAGGGGCAATTGTAGTCGGACCATTCGATGATGCTGATGTTGCCATCGGGATTGCCGGCAACGGGAACGTCGGGATCGCGCAGCACCTTGGCTTCCGTCAGCACCTCGTCATCCCCGGCGGCCGCGCGCGCCAAGGTCATCCCGCCAGCCGCAAGGGCGCCCGCGCCCATCAGCGTCAGCGCCGTTCGACGCGTCGGCATAAGTCCCCTATTCCGATATCCAGCCATATCTTGTCCCGTTTCGGTCCCATCGCAGCAAATACGCCTCGGGACCGGGAGTTGTTACAGACCATATAGAGTGTTGCGGAGGCGATGTCATCGCAGCAGCAGAGTCACCACCAAAGGGACCAGAAACGAGGTCACCAGAGCGTTCAGGCTCATGGCGATACCGGAGAACACGCCGGCGATCTCGTCGACCTGGAACGCTCGAGCAGTCCCGATGCCGTGCGCGGCAAGTCCGGCGGCAAAGCCGCGGGCGCGAAAATCGGTCACACCGGTACGATTCATCAGCGGCGTGACGATCATGGCACCCATGATCCCCGTCAGGATCACCGCAACCGCCGTCAGTGATGGGTCCGCATGCAGGGATTCCGCGATGCCCATGGCAACGCCCGCCGTGACCGATTTCGGCGCCAACGACAGCACCACATCGCGCGGCAGGCCAGCGAGCTCCGCCAGCAGCGCGACAGACACCACGGCCGTCACCGAGCCCGCCACCAGCGCCACCAGCATCGGCACGATGGATGAGACCACGCGCCTGCGATTCTCGTAGAGGGGCACGGCGAGCGCGACGGTGGCGGGCCCGAGCAGGAAGTGCACGAACTGCGCGCCGGCGAAATAGGTGGTGTAGGAAGTGCCCGTTACGAGCAGGAACGCTCCGATGATCCACATTGCATGGAGCACGGGATTGGCGAATGGATGGCGCCGCGTCGCCAGCGACACGGCATCCGTGGTGGCATAGACCAGCAGCGTCACCGTCAGCCAGAGCAGCGGTGATTGCGACAGATAGACCCAGAGCGAGAACGGATTGTCCTTCATGGGACGTCCTGCTGTCGCAACAGACGGCTGACCAGGCGGAAGGTCAGGACGGTCACCAGCAAAGTCACCACCACCGAGGCTGCAAGGATCACAATGATGGCAACGCCATGAGAGGCGAGCAGATCGAGCTTCTGCACGACGCCGACGGCGGCGGGCACGAACAGCAGCGAGAGATGCGCCAGCAGCCCCTTGCTCGCGGTCTCCACGCCGTCGTTCCGCAATGGCCCACGCGCGAGCAGTGCAAACCGGTCGCGGGCGAGCAGCAGGATCAGAAGCAGGAGCAGGCCGAGCACAGGCCCGGGCAGCGGCAGGCCGAGGCCGCGGACCACGGCCTCGCCGATCAATTGGCAGAGCAGGATGAGGCTGAGACTCGCGAGCATGACGCATCAGGGGATGCGCTGCAGCGCTTGTCAATTGCCGCTAGGCGTGGGATGGGCGCGGCTCCTGCGAAGCGGTTGCGCGGGGCAGCATTGCCATCAGCGTGCCGGTCATGGTCGCGATCAGTGTGGTCTTGTCCTCGTGTTCGGCAAAAGCCTCGGCTTCGCAGAAGGTAAGCGTACGGCCGGGCTTGACGACCTCGGCCTTGAAGACAAAACGTTCGCCACGGGCAGGTGCGAGCAGCGTGGTCTTGAACTCGACCGTGAGGATATCGGCCTCTGATGGCATCAGCGTGAAGGCGGCGACGCCGCAGGCATTGTCGAGCCCCGCGGTGATGATGCCGGCATGGACAAAGCCGTTCTGCTGCGTGAAGGCGGCCGAATGCAGCATGGCGAGCTCGACCTCGCCTGGCGCGAGGCGGACGATCACGATGCCGAGCGTGTGCATCGCCGGCTGCCGCTCGAACATCGCGATGGCCGCCGCGCGATAGCCGGGGTTCTTCGGCTCGAACGCAGCCATGGCTCAGGCCTCGACCGGTTCGACAAGATGTCTCAGAGCGAGCTCGCGGATCACAGCCTCGAATGGCACCGATTTGCGCTGGCTGCGGTCCATGTGCACACCGATGATCTCGCAAGTTGCGGCGAGTTCGCCGGTCTCGGCATTGGTCAAGTCGTGCCGAAAGCGGATCGACTTGTCGCGAACTTCGAGCAGATGGCTGCGGATCTCGACGATGTCGCCGGCGAGCAACTCGCGCTTGTAGGTGATGTTCTGCTGCACCGCTGCCATGCCGCGGCCGGAGATGCGCAGATAGCTCGGCGTCAGCCCGAGCCGGGCGAACAGATTCCAATTGGCCTCGTCGAACTTGCCGACATACCACATGATGTTCATGTGGCCGACATGATCGCAGTGCCAGGGATAGACCGTGCCGCGATAGGTTGCCTCCTGCTCCATCCTCATTCCCCGCCCTTGCCGTGTCTTGATTTTGATACGCTAGCGTATCAAGCGCCGAACGCGTTAGCAATACGGCACCGTATCAAGAACCGGTGAGGGCTTCATTTATGAACGACGGCAAGGGCGACGTCTGGGTCGAGGCAGGATTCAAGGAGCTTGCCCGTGCAGGCGTCGAGGGTGTCAGGGTCGAGGTGCTCGCCAAGAATCTCGGCGTCACCAAAGGCGGCTTCTACCGCCGCTTCGCCGACCGCGCCGCGCTGCTGGAGGCCATGCTGGTGCACTGGCGCGAAGGCCGCTCGGCCTCGATCGCGCAGCAGACCAGCCTTGACGGCGAAGCACCCCGCGAGCGGCTGAAGACGGTGATCCAACTCTACTCCGAGCGGCTCAATCCGGAAGGCATGGCGATCGAGCTCGCGATCAGGCAATGGGCGCGTTCAGACGAGAGCGCCGCGGCGGCGGTCGCAAGTGTCGATGCGGCGCGGCTGAAGCACGTCGCCGAACTCTATCGCGCGACCGGCCTTGAAGCCGAAGAAGCTGAAGCACAGGCCTTCCTGTTCTACTGCTTCATCTTCGGCCAGAGCCTGTTGTTCGTCGAGCGCGGCCCGCGCAAGCGATCGCAGCTCGTGGCGAAGTCGGCCGAAAAACTGCTGGACTGAAACAAGAGGCCGGAGTCTGGCTCCGGCCTCGACGTGATCTCGAAGCCTCAGGCGGCGCCTTTCAGCTTCTTGTTGCATTCGCTGTAATAGCCGCCGCCCTTTGCGATCCACTTCATGCCGCCATTGCCGTTGGTGGCCTTGTTGGCATTGTACTGGTCGACACAGGTGTGAAGGCGCGCCTTGCCGGCGGTCTCCTTGGCGTATTTCGGATCGACGGCGTTCGGGAAGATCGCGGGACCGGCCGGCAGGGTTGGCGCCGGAGCAACTGCGGGCGCAGCTTCCTTCTTCGCCGTCGTTGTCGCCGCCGGGGCGGACGGAGGTGCGGCGGGGGCAGCTGCGGTCGGCGCAGCCGCAGGCGTCGCGTCGGCGCCGCACTGGGCCTTGCGGAAGTCATTCCACTTCATGGTCCCGAGCGAGCCGTCCTTTTTGGCGGCTTGGTACTTCGCGCTGCACTCCTGCGCGGTCAATGCCTGGGCCGGCGCACTCGCCACCAGCGCGGCAACGCCCGTTGCCGCAATGGCACACAACAATTTAGCTTGAATGGTCATCCTTGGTCTCCCTCAGGGAAGCAAAACGAGGATTGCTATCCTAGCGTGTCGGCGACTTCGGACAAGAAAGCGATGGTGGTCTGGGCCAAAATATAGTGGCCGCGCCGTTCGGGTTATTCATGTGGCGTTCAGCAACGCGGGTCGACGTTCGCGGCCTCCGCAACTCTCGCAAGAAGAGCCACATCATGACCCTTGCCTCCCGCCTTGCCGTCGTCGCGATCGCCTCCCTGTTCGCCACCGGCACCGCCTTTGCCCAGACCGCGGCGCCGGTTGCCAAAACCGAACCTGCTAACACCACTGACAAGAAGGCGCCAAAGGAGCACTCGGCCGAGTCGCTGGAATGCTCCAAGCAGGCGGATGCCAAGGGCCTGCATGGCAAGGAGCGCAAGAAATTCCGCTCCGAATGCATCAAGACCGCGAAGGCCGGTGGCGCTGCCGCGCCAGCGCCGGCCGCTGACAAGAAGTAATTCCGTCACAATCCTCGCCTCGCCTTTGGCGAGAGGCGCACGCATTGCGGCATGACGAGCCTGCAATTGTGCCCCTCTCGCCGATTTGCGATAAGGCGGCGTGAAGCAAATCACCGCCTCCCTTCCGTTCGAATGGCCGAGCCGTGCCAAGGTTTTAGGCACCGCGGAGACACTTATCATCGGCGCGGCCGGTGGTTTGATGTTCCTCGCCCTGGGCTTGCCGGGCGGGTTGATCTCGGGATCGATGATCGCGGTCGGAATCGCCGCGATTGCCGGACGTCAGCTCTCGGTCCCACCGCTCCTGACCCAGACCGTGCTGGTGCTGCTCGGAATTTCGCTGGGCTCGGTCGTATCGCGCCATCTGATCCAGCAGGTCAGCGCCTATCCGCTGACCATCGGGCTTCTGGCGCTCGCCACCTTCTGCTCGACCTTCGGCTCCAGCTATTACCTGCAGCGCGTCCATGGCTGGGACCGCACCTCGGCCTTCCTGGCCGGCAGCCCCGGTGCGCTCTCGCAGATCACCATCCTGGCGGTTGAGCGCGGGGCCGATTTGCCTGGTATCGCGGTGGTGCAGACCATGCGCGTGATCATCCTGACGGCGGCGCTGCCGATGGTGCTGGCGATCGCTGGCGTCGCCCCCTCGGTCTCGCAATCTCTGACGACCGCGATCGCCTCGCCGCTTGATCTTCTGGAACTGGTTGCCGCTTCGCTGGCGGCGTCACTCGTGCTGCGGCTGATGAAATTTCCGGCGAGCTGGATGTTCGGCGCCATGATCGCCTCCAGCGTGCTGCACGGCGCGGGTTGGGTCGACGGCGGCCTGCCGAACTGGGTGCGCGGCGTGTCGCTGGTCGGCATCGGCGCGCTGATCGGCAGCCGCTTTGCCCGGATGCGCATCAAGACGCTGGCCGGCCACATCAACGCCGCGCTCGGCTCGTTTGCGGTGGCCATCGCTGTCTCCGCCATCTTCGTCGGCATCGTCGCACTCACCACGCAGGTTAAATTCTCGGACGTCGTCGTCGCCTACGCGCCCGGCGCGATGGATGCGATGCTGGCGCTGGCGTTGACGTTGCACATCGATCCGATCTTTGTCGGCGCCCATCACCTGTCGCGCTTCGTGTTCGTGACGATCGCGACGCCTGGCATCGTGCACCTGTTCGGCCGCACCCAGGACGACGTGGACGACTAGCCGCCCTCCGCAGCCGCTTGTCCCTTCAGCGCAGCAATTTCCGCCTCGAGCTCCGCAATCCTCTGGTCCCTCGCGGCTAGCGCCACCGCCACATCCGGGGCGTCGAACTTTTGCGGAATGTGCTGGGGGCAGTTGGTGTCCCAGGCCGCGATCTTGAAGAGAATCACCTGCTCGGGCCGGGCGCGATAGCCCTTCGGCATCAGCGCATCCGTCAGCGCATCGTCATCCTCGACAACGCGCGCCTCGCCCCAGATCTTCACGCGACGGCGATGGGCATAGTCCATCACGAAAATGTAGGCCTTGGGGTTCTCGGAGAGATTTCCTTGAGTCAGATATTGCTGATTGCCGGCATAGTCGGCGAAAGCAAGCGTCTGCTTGTCCAACACCTTCAGAAATCCCTTCGGGCCGCCGCGATGCTGGATGTAGGGCTGGCCGTCCGCGGATGCCGTGGCAAAGTAGAAGCTGTTGGCCTCAGCGAGGAAGGCCTCGAGGTTCTCGTCGACCTCGGTGCGCCAGCCGCGCTGCTCGACGCGGTCATAGGCCTCGCGCGAGCCCTTGCGTGCCTGGATCGCCTTCACGGCGGGGGTGAAGGCGACGTCGCTGGCATAGGTATGAACTGCGGTCATCGGAATATCTCCTGAAAATTCCGGCGCATGTCTGCGTCTTTCGCCACCCAAGATGAACCTTCTGCCGCCTAAAACAATCAGGCGAGTTGACACTTCATCATTGCGATATATTCAATAATGTCCATGGACCGCCTTGATGCCATGCGCGTCTTCGTCACCGTCGCCGACCTGCGCGGCTTTGCGCCGGCGGCGCGCAAGCTACGGCTATCGCCTTCGGCCGTGACGCGGCTGATCGCAGCGCTGGAGGAGTATCTTGGCGCTCGGCTGCTGCAACGGACCACGCGACAGGTGCGGCTAACCGATGTCGGCAGGCGCTATCTGGAGCGCGCCCGACGGATCCTCGCCGACGTCGAGGAGGCCGATGGCGCGGCGCGAGAAGAGCGCAACCGGCCGAGCGGGCGGCTGGTGGTCTCGGCCCCGGTGGGTTTCGGCCGGCTCCATGTCGGGCCTGTCATGACCGACTATCTCAAGCGCTATCCCGAGGTCGCGGCCGAGCTCAGGCTGTCTGACAATCTCGTCAACCTTGTCGAGGACGCCGTCGATGCCGCGGTGCGGATCGGTCATCTCGCCGATTCCTCGCTGGTCGCGCGTCAGGTCGGCGAGATGCGGCGGATCACGGTGGCAACGCCAGGCTATCTCAAGCGCCACGGCGAGCCGAGGACGCCGCAGGCGCTGGCTGAGCACCAGACGATCCAATTTGGTCCGTCCGCAACTTGGCACTTCATGCAGGAGGGCCGGGGCATCGAGGTGACGCCATCTCCGCGCTTCATCAGCAACAGTGCCGACGCCGCCCTGCAATATGCCGAAGCCGGCGGCGGCATCACGCGCGTGCTGGCCTATCAGGCCGCCGAGGGCCTGAAGCGCGGACGCCTGAAGGTCTTGCTGGCGAAATACGAGCAGCCGGCGTTGCCGATCCACATCGTCTACCCGACCTCGCGGCTGCTCTCGGCCAAGGTGCGGGCGTTCATCGATCTCGTGGTGGAGACGACGGATTGGAATTTTGGCTAGGCTTCGGCACCACGCGGAACGTGCCGCTGGCCCGCGCGATCACGACGCCGTCGGCCTTGACCAGGCTCTGCGCGAAACAGATCGTCTTGCCGGTCTTGATCACGTCGCTCTCGATCGAGCACCATTGGCCGGTCTCGGCCGAGCCGACGAAATCGATCGACAGCGAGATTGTTACGAATGAGGTGGTCCAGTTCGTCAGCTGGGCGCAGCTGTAGCCCATCGCGTTGTCGGCGAGCGCGGCGATAAGGCCGCCGTGGATCAAGCCACGCCCGTTGGTGTGCGGCCTTGCCAGCCGCAGGCCGATGATGACGGCACGGTCGGTCTTCCTCGCGTAGAGCGGCTCCCACGGTTCGGTCATCGGACTCTTGCGGGCGAGCGGCTCGAAGCCTTCGGGGATGTCGATGGAGGTCATGCGCGTCTCGCGTGGTAGATTGACAGCATTGAACGCGATGGACGTGACGAACGCATCAATTACAAAGTTTTAAACGGGATTTGCGCAGGTGTTTGAAAAACGGTAGCGCCGCAATGGCGGAGCCGTAGGGTGGGTTAGCCGTAGGCGTAACCCGCCACTTCTGTCTCCGCGGAAATCAAAGAGGTGGGTTACGCCAAGCAGATGCGCTTCGCGCACCTGCTTGACTAACCCACCCTACGGCATCGTCCTAGAACGGCAACCCCACATAATTCTCCGACAGTGACGTCATCGCGGCCGGCGACTGCGTGACGTAGTCGAGCTCGGCGAGCTGGATGCGCGCGCCGATGCTGCCATTGTCGGGGAATTTGTGCAGCATCGAGGTCATCCACCAGGAAAAACGCACGGCCTTCCAGACGCGCGCCAGCGCCTTGGCGGAATAGGTATCGATGCCGGCACTCGATTTCTCGTCGTAGAACTCGCGAAGTGCGCCTGACAGATAATGCGCATCGCTGGCGGCGAGGTTCAGCCCCTTGGCGCCGGTCGGCGGCACGATGTGGGCAGCGTCGCCGCACAGGAACATCTTGCCGAAACGCATCGGCTCGGCGACGAAGCTGCGCAAGGGCGCAATGCTCTTCTCGATCGAGGGGCCGGTGATGAGACTGTCGGCCGCCTCCTGGTCGAGCCGGCGCTTCAGCTCGTCCCAGAAGCGATCGTCCGGCCACTGATCGACATGGTCATCGAGCGAGCATTGCACGTAATGCCGGCTGCGCTTCATCGAGCGCATGGTGCAAAGCGCGAAGCCGCGCGCATGGTTGGAATAGATCAGCTCGTGGCTGACCGGCGGCGTCTCGGACAAGATGCCGAGCCAGCCGAACGGATAAATCCGCTCGAACTCCTCGATCGCCGTTTCAGGCACGCTCGCGCGGCTGACGCCGTGGAAGCCGTCGCACCCGGCAATGAAATCGCAATCGAGCGTGTGGGTGACGCCATCCTTGACCCAGGTTACACGCGGGTGACTGCCGTCGAAATCATGCGGCTGCACATCCTTGGCCTCATAGAGGGTGGTGAGACCGGCGGCTTTGCGCGCATTCATCAGGTCGAGCGTGACCTCGGTCTGGCCATAGATCATCACCGTCTTGCCGGTGGCGGCCTTCATGTCGATGCGGTGGCGGCTCCCGGAAAAAGCCAGTTCGATACCCTCGTGCACCAGGCCTTCGGCATGCGCCCGCTTGCCGGCACCGACCTGATCGAGCAGCGCGACGGTGCCCTCCTCCAGCAGGCCGGCGCGGATGCGCCCGAGCACGTAGTCCGGGCTCTGCCGTTCCAGGATGACATTATCGATACCGTAAATGTGCAGCAGTTGCCCGAGCAACAATCCCGCCGGCCCGGCACCGATGATTGCGACTTTTGTCCGCAATACTTGCTCCTCCCGATCCTGTAGGCTTTCGTCGCGGCTCGCTTGTCGCGTTGATCCACGCAGGATAATTATATCATATAACGGTTTGGCAAAAAGGGAGGTTGGTCGCTCGGACGGCGACAAATCCGTGCAACACCGCTGACGTAGATGAAGCAGCAGTTCCGGCTTGAACGCGCCGGCCGATTAGATAACATGTTAATTAACAAGGCCGGGCCATCGAAGCCTGCCGTCACAAAAGGGGAGAGACACGAGATGAGGAAGGCCTGTCTGGCTTTGCTGCTGGCAGCAAGCGTGACGCCTGCGTTCGCGCAAGACAAAACCGTTGACCTGAAGGTCTCGCACTGGGTGCCGGCCTCGCATCCGCTGCAAAAGTCTCTTGAAGACTGGGTGGCCGCAGTGAACAAGGATTCCGGCGGCACCATCACCGGCAAGGTGTTTCCGGCCCAGCAGCTCGGCAAGGCGTTCGACCATTACGACATGGCGCGCGACGGCATCGCTGATGTCACCTATGTCAATCCCGGCTACCAGCCCGGCCGCTTCCCGATCATCGGCGCCGGCGAATTGCCGTTCCTGATCTCTGACGCCAAGGGCGGCTCGATGGGGCTGGACGCCTGGTACCGCAAATACGCCGAGAAGGAGATGAAGGACGTCAAATACTGCCTCGCCTTCGTCCACTCGCCTTCGTCCTTCCACTCGCGCAGCAAGAAGATCGCCATGCCGGAGGACGTGAAAGGCATGAAGATCCGCCCCGCGCATGCGACCATGGCGAACTTCGTCACCGCGCTCGGTGGCACCAATGTGCAGTCCTCAGCCCCTGAAGTGCGCGACATTATCGAGCGCGGCGTCGCCGACGGCGTCACCTTTCCTTGGGGCTCGCTGGTGCTGTTCGGCATCGACAAGGTCACCAAGTTCCACATGGAAGCGCCGCTCTACACCACGACCTTCGTGTTCGTGATCAACAAGGACAAGTACAATGCGATGTCCGACAAGCAGAAGGCCGCGGTGGACAAGAACTGCTCGACCGAGATGGCCGGCGTGGTTGGCCAGCACTGGGGCAAGTTCGAAGATGCCGGCGTCGACAAGGTGAAGGCGGAAGAAGGTCACGAGGTCTACAAGCTATCCCCGGACCAGACCGCCGCCTGGAAGAAGGCCGCCGAACCGCTGGTCAAGACCTGGGGCGATGGCGTCAAGAAGGCCGGCATCGATCCGGACGCTGCGCTGGCGGAATTGAAGGCGTCGTTGAAGAAGTACAACGCACTGGCGGAGTGAGACTACACCTCTCCCGCTTGCTTGCGGGAGAGGTCGGCGCGTTCCGGGCGATGCGAAGCATCGTCCCGAGCGCCGGGTGAGGTCTCTCTGCTCTTGGGCGTTCTCGATTGTGGAGACACCCTCTCCCCACCCCTCCCCCGCAAGCGGGTCGCAAGCGGGGGAGGGAGCGCGGCTCCATCGCGGGGACACCTCGAACTGGTCGAAAGGACTCTCTCCCATGAAGCGCGCCTGGATGGACCGCATCATCGACACGATCGAATGGATCGCCGCCGCGTTCGTCGGTATCGTCGCGCTCGACATTTTTTTGTCGGTGCTGCTGCGCAACACGCTGAATTATTCGATCCCTGACAGTTTCGACATCGGTCGCATGCTGCTCGGCATCCTGATCTTCTGGGGCATCGCGGCAACCTCCTACCGCGGCACGCACATCACGGTCGATCTGGTCTGGGGCAATGTCGGGCCACGCTACCAGCGCTGGATCGACGTGTTCGCGACGCTGGTGCTGCTGTTCGTCGTCACAGTGCAGACCTGGACGCTGTTCGACAAGGTGCGCGGCACCTACAACGACAACGTCCAGACCTTTGACATGCACATGCCGACCTGGCCGTTCTTCGCGATCGCCTGGATCGGCGACGTCTCGGCCGTGCTGCTGATCGCGATCCGCACCTACCGATTGATCTTCCATCCTGAAGAGATGCACGACCCCAAGCTGAAGGCGACGGAATAATCATGAGCACAGATGCCGTCGCCGTAATCGGCTTCATCTCCCTGTTTGCCCTGATGCTGCTGCGCGTGCCCGTCGGCATGGCCATGGGCCTCGTCGGCGTCTCCGGCTTCTCCTATCTGGTCGGCGCGACGCCGGCGCTGAAACTGGTCGGCCAGACCTCGATGCGCACGGTCACCGACTACACCTTCGGCGTCATCCCGATGTTCCTGCTGATGGGCTCGTTCGTCAGCAATTCCGGCATGAGCCGGGAGCTGTTCCGCGCCGCCAACGGTTTTGTCGGACATTTGCGCGGCGGGCTCGGCATCGCGACCGTGGGCGCCTGCGGCGGCTTTGCCGCGATCTGCGGTTCATCGGTGGCGACGGCAGCCACCTTCTCCGCCGTTGCCTATCCCGAGATGCGCCGCTTCGGCTATCCGCAGTCCTTTGCGACAGGGGTGATCGCGGCCGGGGGCACGCTGGGCGCGATGCTGCCGCCCTCCACCGTGCTTGCGGTCTACGGCATCATCACCGAACAGGATATCGGCAAGCTCTTCATCGCCGGCATCATTCCGGGCCTGCTGGCAATGACCATGTACATGATCACGATCTTCCTGATCGGCTATCTGCGCCCCGACTTCCTGCCCAAGGGCAAGATGCTGCCCTGGCGCGAGCGTTTCGCCGGACTGAAGGACATCTGGGCGCCGGTGCTGCTGTTCGTGTTCGTGATCGGCGGTCTCTACGGCCTGCCCTTCCTGCCGCGCTTCACGCCGACGGAAGCTGGCGGCGTCGGCGCCACCGGCGCCTTCATCATCGGCATGGTCACCGGAAGGCTCGACCGCGAGAAGGTGCTGGCCTCGCTGCTGCAGGCGACGCGCACCGCGGCCGCGGTGTTCACCGTGCTGATCGGCGCTTTGATCTTCGGTTATTTCCTCACGGTGACGCAGACGCCGCAGAAGGTGACGGAATTTCTCACCGGCCTCGGCCTCGGCCCTTACGGCGTGCTGGCGCTGATCATGGTGATGTATCTCGTGCTCGGATGCCTGATGGACGCCATGGCGATGATCATCCTGACCGTACCGATCATCTTCCCCGTGATCACGCATCTCGGCTTCGACCCGATCTGGTTTGGCGTCATCATCGTGATGACCGTCGAGCTTGGCCTGATCCATCCGCCTGTCGGCATGAACGTCTTTGTCATCAAGAGCGTGGTGAAGGATGTCTCCTTTTCCACGATCTTCAAGGGCGTAATTCCGTTCGTGGCGACCGACCTCGTGCGCCTGGTGATCCTGATCGCCTTCCCGCTGCTGGCGACATGGCTGCCGATGCGGATGATGGCGCACTAGCGAGGCGAAGCGATGACCGCACCGGGGCTCGAAACCAAATACGTCTTCACCATCACCGCTCGCATTGGCGAGGTCGTCACCGCCGGCGAAACCGGCATCGGCGTCCGCCGCATCATCCCGATCATCGGCGGTGAGGTGACGGGCGCGATATCAGGCAAGGTGCTTCCTTTCGGCGCCGACTTCCAGGCCATCCGCCCCAACGAGCTGATCGACTTGGAGGCCAAATACGCCTTCGAGACCGACGACAGCGCCGTTGTCTATGTCGAGAACAAGGGCATCCGCTTCGGCCCGATCGAACTCCTGCAAAAGCTCAAGCGTGGCGAACCTGTTGATCCGAAGCTGATCTATTTTCGGACCGTGCCGAAATTCGAGACGGGGCACGAGAAATATCGCTGGCTGATGGAGCACATCTTTGTCGGCTCAGCCGCGCGGCACGCCGATCGCGTGGTGATCGACGTGCATCAGGTGGTGTGAGCGCACACTCAACTGTCGTCCCGGCGAAAGCCGCGACCCATACCGCGTGATCGATCCGCTGCAGGCGGTCGGAGTACCGAACGACCAATCTTCGCCAAATTCCACCCTGGGGTTATGGGTCCCGGCCCCCGTGCGCAATTGCGCACTAGGCCGGGACGACACCAAATTGGAGGACGGCTTTTGCCTCCCTGACGGCCCCCTCCTTGACTCCTCCCAAATTCGTTATACAACATAACTATTCTGATAAGGACGCAAATGACACAGGGAAACGCCGAGACCGCTGGCGCGGGCACCTCCGGGTTGCTTCAGATCGAGAGGGTGGACCGGGTTCTGACCGTGGGGCTGAACCGGCCGGCCAAGCGCAATGCGCTCAATGACGGCATCATTCTCGAAATCGGCCAATGCTTTACGTCCCTGCCCGAGGATGTCGGTGCGGTGGTCATTCACGGCATCGGCGACCATTTCTCCAGCGGTCTCGACCTGTCCGAGCTCCAGGACCACGACGCCACCGGCGGCCTTCTCCATTCCCAAATGTGGCATCGGGTGTTCGACCGTATCCAGTACAGCCGCGTCCCCGTCATCGCCGCGCTAAAGGGCGCCGTGATCGGCGGCGGGCTGGAGCTTGCCTGCGCGGCGCATATCCGTGTCGCCGAGCCCTCGACCTATTTTGCCCTGCCGGAGGGGCAGCGCGGCATCTTCGTCGGCGGCGGCGGCTCGGTGCGGCTGCCGCGGCTGATCGGCGTTGCCAGGATGATGGACATGATGCTGACCGGCCGCGTCTATAGCGCGACCGAGGGCGCGTCCTACGGCTTTGCGCAATATGTCACCGAGGCCGGCAACGGCTTGCCCAAGGCGCTGGAGCTTGCGACCAAGATTGCGTCCAACGCGCCGTTGACGAATTTCGCCGTGCTTCAAGCGCTCCCGATGATCGCGGAGGCCAATCCGCAAACGGGCCTTCTGATGGAATCGCTGATGGCCACCGTTGCTCAGAGCGACAAGGAAGCAAAACGCAGGATCCGCGAGTTCCTCGAGCACAAGACCGCCAAGGTAAAGCCGAAGTCATGAGCGCACAGCCGTCCTCTTCCAGCACAGAGCGCGGCGTGAGCAATTCTCCGCTGCGGCCGATCTCGTTCGGAGATCCCGTCGTCGACGTCGAGCGTCGCGCCGATGGAACGATCTATCTGCGGCCGAAGCACCCCCTCGGCGACTATCCCGTCCGCATCACCGATCGTCTGCATCATTGGGCGACGGCGACCCCGGACCGCGTCTTCATGGCCGAGCGCGAGGGTGGCCGGGCCTGGCGCAAGATCACCTATGCCGAGCTGCTCACTTCGAGCCGGCATATCGCCTCAGGGCTGATCCAGCGCGGCCTGTCGGCGGAGCGGCCGGTCGTCATCCTCTCCGGCAATTCGATCGACCACGCTTTGCTCGCCTTCGGCGCCTTCTATGCCGGCATTCCCTTCTGCCCGGTGTCACCGGCCTATTCGCTGGTGTCGAAGGATTACGGCAAGCTCGCATATTTGATGAAGCTGCTGACGCCCGGCCTCGTTTTCGCAGAGGATGCCGACAAGTTCGCGGACGCACTCGCCGCCAATGTCTCCCTCGGTACCGAGATCGCTGCGTCCTATGGCCATGTGCCGGGCCGCGACGTCACCCTGCTCGCCGACCTCATGGCAACCCCGATCCGTAGCGATCTTGACGAGCTCCATGAGAAGATCGGTCCCGACACGATCGCAAAGTTCCTGCTGACCTCGGGCTCGACAGGTAATCCCAAGGCCGTCATCAACACCCAGCGCATGATCTGCGCCAACCAGGTGATGCTGCGCGAGACGCTCGCCTTCCTCAAGGACGAGCCGCCTGTCATCATCGACTGGTTGCCGTGGAACCACACCTTTGGCGGCAACCACAATATCGGGCTGACGCTGTACAATGGCGGCTCGATGTATCTGGACGCCGGCAAGCCGGTGCCCGGCGGCATCGAGGAGACCGTGCGCAATCTCCAGGAGATTTCGCCGACGGTCTATTTCAACGTGCCCAAGGGCTACGAATCGCTGCTGCCCTATTTGCGCGACGACCAGGGCCTGCGCGCAAAGTTCTTCGATCGCCTGCATGCGATGTTCTTCTCCGGCGCTGCGCTGTCGCCGTTCGTCTGGAACAGTCTTGACGAGCTCGCGGTGAAGGAGAAGGGATATCGCGTGCCGATGCTGACCGGCCTCGGCGCCACCGAGACCGCACCGTTCTTCATGTCGGTCAATCCGCGTACCAGCCGCTCCGGCCATGTCGGCCTTCCCGTTTCCGGCAACGAGGCCAAGCTGGTGCCAAACAACGGCAAGCTCGAGGTCCGCGCCAAGGGGCCGAACGTGATGCCCGGCTACTGGCGCCAGCCTGACATCACCGCAAAATCCTTCGATGAGGAAGGATTTTACAAGATGGGCGATGCGCTCAAGCCTGCCGATCCCGACGATCTCAACGCTGGCTTCGATTTCGACGGCCGCGTCAGCGAGGATTTCAAGCTCGCGAGCGGCACCTGGGTCAGCGTCGGTCCCTTGCGCGCGCGACTCATCGCATCCTGCGCGCCGCTGGTGCGCGACGTCGTCATCGCCGGCATCAACCGTGACGAGATCTCCGCACTCATCGTGCTCGATCTCGACGGCTGCCGCCTGATCAACCCGACACTACCGCCGGACGACCTCGTGGTCGCGACGCGCGACCGGCTGGTCCGCGAGGCGTTCCGCGAGCGCTTGACCCAGTTTCTCGGTTCGGCGACCGGCTCCTCGACCCGGATTACCCGTGCGATCCTGATGGACACGCCGCTCTCGATCGACAAGGGCGAGGTCACCGACAAGGGCTCGATCAACCAGCGCGCGGTGCTGGAGCATCGCGGCGCGTTGATTGAAGAGCTCTACGCTGCCAATCCGTCTGACCGCGTCATATCGGTCGGCTAAAGAAACTCATCAAGGGAGAACGCCATGTTGTTGAAGGATCAGGCAGTCATCGTCACCGGCGGCGCATCGGGTCTGGGTGCTGCCACAGCACGAAAACTGGCGGCGCAGGGCGCCAAGGTCGCGGTGTGCGATCTCAATACCAAGCTTGCAGAGGCCGTTGCCGCCGAGATCAAGGGCGTCGCCGTCACCTGCGACGTCTCAGACGCGGCCTCCGCCGAAGCTGCGATCGCACAGGCCGCCAAGGCCCACGGTCCGGCCCGCGTACTGGTCAACTGCGCCGGCATCGGCGTTGCAAAACGCGTGGTCGGCCGCGACGGCCCGATGGCGCTTGCCGATTTCGACAAGGTGATCAAGGTCAACCTGATCGGCACCTTCAACATGCTGCGCCTCGCGGCGACCGAGATGTCCAAGCTCGAGCCGCAGGCATCAGGCGAGCGCGGCGTCATCATCAACACGGCTTCGGTCGCCGCCTATGACGGCCAGATCGGCCAATCGGCCTACTCGGCCTCGAAGGGCGGCATCGTCGGCATGACCTTGCCGATCGCGCGCGAGCTCGCCCAGTTCGGCGTCCGCGTGCTAACCATCGCGCCCGGGCTGTTCCTGACGCCGCTGCTGGCCAATCTGCCGCAGGAAGCGCAGGACTCGCTCGCCGCCGCCATCCCCTTCCCGCGCCGTCTTGGCAATGCCGACGAGTTCGCCGCGCTCGCGCTGCACATGGTCGAGAACTCCTATCTCAACGGCGAAGTGGTGCGCCTCGACGGCTCGCTGCGCATGGCGCCGAAATAAGGCGCTCAACGCATGTTCGTGAACCGGCGCGACGTCCAGATTCAGTGGGGCGACTGCGACCCCGCCAACATCGTCTACTATCCGCGTTATTTCGCGATGTTCGACGATTCGACGTCGACCCTGTTCGAGGTCGCCGGCTTCTCCAAGCAGGACCTGGTTCGCAAATACGGCCTGGTGGGCATCCCCATGGTCGATACGCGGTCCAAGTTCTACATTCCCTCGACCTATGGCGACTGGATCACCATCGAAACGAAGATCGAGAGCATCAAGCGCTCGAGCTTCGAGGTGAAGCACAACGTCTACAAGGGCGAGGCGCTCGCCATCGAAGGCTTCGAGACGCGTGTCCTGGTCGGCCGCGACCCCGACAACCCCGACAGACTGAAATCGGCACCATTCCCTCCGGAAATGGTCGCCAAATTCACAGGGAGCTAATCCGGAGCTAAATCGCCGCATCGCCAAAAGACGGGGCTGAATTCATCCCCGATTTCTGCTTTCAAAGAAAAACGTCAAGGGAGGAATTGATGAAACGCTTTTACCTGACTGCCCTCGCGGCGGCGACGCTGGCCTTGCCGGCCTTGCCCGCGCTCGCCCAGACCAACGAAATCACCATCGGCATCACCACCACCACCACCGGTCCGGGCGCCGCGCTCGGAATTCCCGAGCGCAACGCGCTGGAATTCGTGCCGAAGGAAATCGGCGGCGTTCCGTTGAAGGTGATCGTGCTCGACGACGGCGGCGATCCCACCACCGCGACCACCAACGCCCGCCGCTTTGTGACAGAATCCAAGGCCGATATCATCATGGGCTCGGCGCTGACGCCGCCGACCATCGCAGTCTCCAACGTCGCCAACGAAGCCGGCATTCCGCACTTTGGTCTGGCTCCCTTCCCGATCACGCCGGAACGCATGAAGTGGTCGGTGGCGATGCCGCAGCCGATCCCGATCGTCGGCAAGGTGCTGTACGATCACATGAAGTCGAAGGGCATCAAGACCCTCGGCTATATCGGCTATTCCGACTCCTATGGCGACCTCTGGTTCAACGACCTGAAGGCGCAGGCCGTGCCGATGGGCATGACCATCGTCGACGAGGAGCGCTTCGCCCGTCCGGATACCTCGGTGACCGGCCAGGTGCTGAAGCTCGTGGCCGCCAATCCCGATGCGATCCTGGTCGGCGCCTCCGGCACCGCGGCCGCGCTGCCGCAGACCGAGCTGCGTGAGCGCGGCTATCAGGGCCTGATCTACCAGACCCACGGCGCCGCCAGCATGGACTTCATCCGCATCGCCGGCCAAGCGGCCGAAGGCGTGCTGATGGCATCCGGTCCTGTCATGGACCCCGAGGACCAGCCGGAGGAAGCCGCCACCAAGAAGCCCGGCCTTGCGCTCAACTCAGCCTATGAAGCCAAGTACGGCCCGAACAGCCGCAGCCAGTTCGCCGGCCATTCCTACGACGCCTTCGAGATCCTCAAACGTATCATCCCGGCGGCGCTGAAGACCGCAAAACCCGGCACACCTGAGTTCCGCGAAGCGATCCGCCAGGCGTTGCTGTCCGAGAAGGAGCTGGCCGCCAGCCAGGGCGTCTACAACTTCACCGAAAAGGACCGCTACGGCCTCGACGAGCGCTCGCGCATCCTGCTCACCGTGAAGAACGGCAAGTACACGCTGGTGAGGTAGGCGGCGTCGATCTCCGAAATGACGAGAGCCGGCCCATCAGGCCGGCTCTTTTCTTTTATACGTCCGGCGCGCTTGCCTCACGCCGCCTGGCGCAGCGGCGTCCAGGCGAACTCCGGATAGTAGGTGTCCATCATCCGGTCGACATAGGCGGTGAGGTTCGGAAACCCTTCCGTGCGGTCGCGCACGCTGGACTCGAAGAACGGCGTCAAAATGCCAGCGAGCACGCCGAACGCAGTCGCGTCGACCCCACTGGGCTTGTTGCCCATCAGATAGGATTTGTCACCAAGCTGCACCGACAGCGCAAACAGCGAACGCACTGCGAGATCGACATCATCATCGGGGGCGTGGCGGCCGAGGCCGGAGAGCAGATAGTTCTCGGCGACGCGGAACTGGGCATCCTCGCGCAGTTTCTCCCGATTGTGCTCCGGCGCACCGTCGAAGAAATGCGCAGGTCCCTTGGCGAAATTGACTGGATCAACCCAGCGGGCGCCGATCAGCGCCCAGTAGACGTGATGCTCGATCATGCGCTCGAAGGCCCAGGCCTGTGCACGCTCCTGCAACGAGAGGCCGGCATCGAAGTCGAAGCCGTAGCGGCGCTCGATATGGGCGCGGATGAAGGTCGAATCGGCCACGGCCTCGCCGCCATCGTCGATAAAGGGCAGCTGCCCCTTGGGTGAGGCCGGCGGCATCGCCCGCTCCTTCCGGTAGGGCAGCCCCGCCATCTTGAGCTGCACCTCGGTCTTGGTGACGAAGGGGCTGATTTCCGGCAGGCCGAAACCGGTGCCAAAGCCGTAAAGCGTGATCATGTGAGCTCTCCTGAACCTGCCGAAAGAGTTGACGGAACCTAGTGCCGGGCTGCTGCCACCATGGTGGCAGCAGCCGTGATATCTTCTGCGAAACGGGCCCCCCGCCAGGCGCGGCCCATCACATGGCGGACGAGCGCGTCCGCAGCCTGGATCAACGAACGTGTCACCACGGTTGCGATCGCGAGGCGGAGGTCGACGGCAGTGAGTTCGAGAAACATGAAGCGGCCGAAGACTCTGGCATGCAACGAGGCTTGCGCTCGCCAGAGCGGGCCAGCCAGGCCAAGATGGATCGGAGTGATCATGAACAAACCCTCTTCAGTCGATGTGTTGTCCCGGTATAGAACTCCCCTGCTGCCAACATCCTGTCAGCAGCCGCGCGCCGATTTCTGATCCGCCGTTCGATGAGAGAATTGTCATGAGACGTGCCGACCGGCTGTTTCAGATCATCCAGGTGCTGAGGCGCACCCGTAAGCCGCTGACCGCGGACGCAATTGCAGCCGAGCTCGAGACCTCGAAGCGCACCATCTATCGCGACATCGCAACGCTGATAGGCCAGCGCGTGCCGATCCGCGGCGAAGCCGGCATGGGCTACATCCTGGAAAAGGGATTCGACCTGCCGCCCTTGATGCTGACGCCGGACGAGATCGAGGCGGCGGTGCTGGGCGCGCAATGGGTCGCGGGCCATGCCGATTCCACGCTGGCGCGCGCGGCCGAAGATTTGATGGCCAAGATCGCCGACACTGTGCCCGAGCGGCTGCGGCCCTTCGTGCTGGAGCCGGCGAGCCGGGCGCGGCCGAGCTGGAACAGGGAGCCTGACCGTCTGGACATGGCGCGTACGCGCACGCAGATCCACGAAGGCAAGAAGATCATGCTGCGCTATCGCGACGAACAGGGTCGTCCCAGCGAGCGCATGATCTGGCCGATCTCGGTCGGCTATCTCGAAGCCGTGCGTCTGCTCGCCGCGTGGTGCGAGCTACGCGGAGACTTCCGCAGCTTCCGCACCGACCGCGTCGTGGAGGCGACCTATCTCGACGAGCGATATCCTGAAAGGCGCGACGTGCTGCGCGCGAAGTGGCGGCAGAGCCTGGTCTGGGGACCGCCGAAAGACACATGATGCCGATGGAAGAGATCGATCAATCGCGCTGCTGCCAGAGCTGCGGCGCCTGCTGCGGCTATTCGCAAAACTGGCCGCGCTTCTCGATCGAGAGCGACGAGCAGCTTGCGTTGATCCCTCCGGGCCTCGTCAACGCGCGTCAGTCCGGCATGCGCTGCGAGGGCGATCGCTGTTCGGCGTTGCAGGGAGATATCGGCAAGGCGACCACGTGCGGCATCTATGCGGTGCGGCCGGAGGTGTGCCGCACCTGTATGCCTGGAGATGCCGAATGCACGATGGCGCGGCGGAAGTTCGGGCTGCCTGTGATAGAGACCGCTTAGGCGGGAACGGCTTCGCTGATCTCGTCGTCGATTTCGTCGTCCAGCGGTGCGAGCACCGAGAGCGGCTTGGTCGACAATGTGATCGGCTTGCGGCCTCCCGACAGCGAGGGCGATGATTTGGCCGAGCCTTCGCGCGACAACGCGTAGAGCGTCGAGCCGACACGGCCACCGTTCTCGATCAGGTCGCGCTCGCTACAGCTGCTCGCGATCGCGACGGCCAACGAGTGCAGATGGCTGCGGCGATAGCAAAACAGCGCCAGCCTGGCGCGGACGTCAGGGGAAACACTCTCAACCAGCCTTGGCAGACCGCTTTCATTGGCGCGGTACATCTCGCCAAGAAGCTCGTCACGAACCGGGCAGAAATCGCTTTCAAAAGCGTCGCGGCTTGAAAACATTGCAGTTCTCCCTCGTGTCCGGAAGATGCCGCGCAATTCTCTAATGAAAGGTTAACCACCCTGGGCGGTAGTCACCCGGTGTCCATGCTCTATGCGGCGAATCAGAGCGCAGCCCTACCGGGTTGAATACGGCGTCGGCGGTGGCCTTCGCCAGTCCTTCAAGAGCCCCGCCACCGGCGGGGTCCTCAGAATGGAGGTCCAAGCTCAGTTCGCCGCCATGAAGATGGAGAGGCCGAAGCCGGTCAGATGGTGCAGCGCCTGGTCGACGCCGATCAGGGTCCAGAACCAGGGGTGCTCCTGGTTGACGCCGAAATTGGCCGACACAAATCCCTTGGCGCGATCGATGGTGATGTGGATGACGAAATCGATCAGCGCCACGAACCAGAATTTTGGCGCCACGAACAGGATCAATGGCAACGCAACCGCAAAGTGAATCAGGCAATGCACCAGGAGCGGCAAAGCCCAGCCGTGCTTCTGGTCCTTGCCGTGCGCCATCCACGCCGTTTGCAGGACGAAATCGGCGATGATGTGCTTGAAGGTAAGCAGCAACATCCAGCCAATGAGCGCTTCGACCGGAACCGCCGATGACAGAGGTGGAAACGACAAAGCTGACGCCCTCGTTGACTCGAAAAGAAAAAATGGAGCGTTCAGCGCAACTTCTTCTTGGTCCCGTCAAATCCATCGGGACCGACGATTTATGACATTTCCTGCGCCGGAATGCAGCCGGGGGAACCGGAAAATCGCCAAGTGTGGCTAAACGGTGATAGGATTAACAAGACCAGAGGTCGCCCCGAGTAAGGTTACCTCCGGCGCGGAATTTGCTTTCCGCAACTGGAGCGCTATCATCCTGGAGTAGAGGATTATCGTTCTTTTTTAAGCGGTTACGAAATTTTTGCGCGGGCTGCCGGCGATGATTGGGCCGTTCGCCATTCAAGGAATAAGGCCAGGTGCTGCCATGAGTGCTGAAGGCCCGACCTCGTCGACCGAACCCCCGCCGCCACGGCGTCCCAAAGTGATCAAGACCAATCAGCAGCAGGTGCTGCTGTATGTCGTGCTGACCCTGCTGCTGTCGCTGGCGACCGTCTGGGCGGGGCGCGCCTGGTTGCACAATTCGGAGACGCTGACCTTCGCTGTTGGCGGGCCCGACGGCGACGAAGCCCTGTTCGCGAACAAGCTCGCCACGCTGCTGAAGAACAACGGTTCGCGTTTCCGGATCAAGATCGTCAACAATCCCGACAACGCCAAGGCAATCGCGCAATTCGACCGCAGGCAAGCCGATCTCGCCATCCTGCGCACCGACGCCAAGGTGCCGGCGCGGGCGCGCACTCTGGCGCTGCTGGAGCACGATTTCGTGCTTCTGCTCGGTCCCGGCAATAAGAAGATCAAGTCGCTGGCGGAGCTGAAGAAGAAAAAGGTCGCGGTTCGCGCCGACAGCGAATCCTCGCTCCCCTTCGTCCGCAATCTGCTCGATATCGCCCCCGACAGCCCCGACGCCGCCAAGATCCAGATGGCGCCGCTAGGCATGACCCTGGACAAGCTGTTCGCGCCTGCCAGTGGCTTCAGCGCGGTGATCGCGATCGTCCACGCCTCCAAGGCCGTGCGCGAGAAGGCCTATGAGCAGGTCGCCAAGCGCGGCGGCTTCACGCTGAATGCGATCGATGAGGCCAAGGCGCTGGCGCGCAAATTCCCCGGCATTTCCGACGAGACACTGACGGCCGGCACGTTGTCGGCGTCGCCCGAGATTCCCGACGACGATCTCGATACGATCGGGCTCGAATGGCTCCTGGTCGCTCAATCCAAAATGTCGGGTACCACCGCCGGCGACATCGCGCGCATCGTCTACGAGAACAAATCCGCGCTCGGACTCGACAACGGCTTTGCGACCCACATTGAGCCGGCGTCGGTCGAGAAGGACGCCTACGTGATGGCGCATCAGGGCGCGGCCGACTACATCAACGATGACACCAAGTCGTTCATGGATAAATACAGCGACATGATGTATCTGGGCGCCGCCGCGCTCAGCGTCATCGGCTCGATCTTCGCCGCAATCTACGCCAAGATCACCCGCATCGCGCCGGAAAAGGCAAGTGAGCTCTCCACCGCCATTCTCGACATCGGCGAACGCATCGAACACGCCCATTCACCGGATGAGCTCGAATGCCTCCAGGACGAGCTTGAGAGCATCTTGCGCGGTGCGGTCATCGGCCTGCGCGACGGCACGATCAGTACCGACGGGCTGGATACTTTCAAGCTCGGTTACGAATTTGTCCGCGACGAGATCGGTATGCGCCGCGACTACCTGAAGCGCCATGCCGGCGAGCTCGAGAAGGCCACCCGACAGGCCCTCCCTCCCCCGCATGACGACACCATTGTCGTGGCGGTGAAGACAGCTCAGAGTGCCTGACCTATCGATCGCGCCCCGGGGGGACTCTTTTCCCGGCCAGTCGCGGCCGGTCTCCCGCGGAACCGTCTCACAAAACAACCGTTGGTTAGGGACACAACCGGAGAACGCACCATGCGTATGCTCCTTCTCATCATCTTGCTGGGAATGCTGGTTGCGGTTGGCTACTTCGCCTATTCGGCCATGTCGGTCGGCGGCGAGCCAATCCCGACGGAAGGCTATGTGGCACTGGCGCTCGGAGCAGGGTTCTCCGTGGTCGTCGGCATCGGCTTGATGATGCTGCTGTTCTTGAGCAGCCGCCGCGGCTATGACGAGCCACCCCATTTCAAGTGACGGCTGACCTGCCCGGATTAGCCACCCGCATCGAAGGCCGGCGCCTGTCGTTGACGGCCCTCGTGCGGACGGGCACTTTGGCGCTGAAGTCCCAGCCCCGGGGACCGCAAGAGCCGGACCGAGCCGTCATCCCTCATGTTGAAGCCGATGTTTCCCGCCCTGGCCCAGTTCGTGGCCGCGACCGCCGGCCGCAACATGACCAAAGCGGCCTATGTGGCCGTGACCGTCGGCGTGCTCAGCATGGTGCTGCTGACGCTCAACCCGGCCTATGAAACGGCACACCACTGGGTCGATCTCCTGCTGTGGGCCAGCCTCGCCTATTTCGTGTTCGAATGGCTGGTCCGGCTGCGCCATATGAGCGGGCAAGGGCGGCTGGGACTTTATATGTCCTCCTCCGCTGGGCTGGTCGATACCGTCGGGGCACTGGCCGTACCGATCGCACTGATCCTCGGCGCCGAGCCCAAGACGGCTTGGCTGCTGAGCGTGCTGTGGGTGTTGAAGGTCGTGCCGGGCATTCCCGGCCTGCGCCAGCTCCGCCGCGTGCTCGTGCTGGAATCGGGGCCGCTGCTCAGCGTGCTCGTGATTTTCCTGATGGTGGTCTTTCTCGCCTCCGTCGCCGAGTATTTCCTGGAGCGGGACGTGCAACCGCAAACGTTCGGCAGCGTCCCCGCCGCTCTGTGGTGGGCGGTCGTCACGCTGACCACGACAGGCTATGGCGACGTCGTGCCGGTCACGCCACTCGGCCGCATGGTGGCGGCGCTCGTGATGATCTCCGGCCTCGGCGTGTTCGGACTTTGGACCGGTATCCTGGCGACCGGGTTCGCAGCAGAGACCCGCCGTGACAATTTCCTCAAGACCTGGGAATCCGTCAGCAAGGTGCCGTTCTTCGCGGCCCTGGGGCCTGCGGCCATCGCCGACGTCACCCACATGCTTCGCACGATGGAGCTGCCGGCGCGCACCATGATCATCCGCAAGGGTACGCAGGGCGACTGCATGTATTTCATCGCCGCCGGCGAAGTCGAGGTCGACCTGCCCGGCAAGAAGGTACAGCTCGGGGAAGGCGCCTTCTTCGGCGAGATGGCGCTGCTCGGCAACAACATGCGCGGCGCCAACGTTTCGACCACGAAAGTGTCGCGGCTGCTCGTGCTCGACCTCGTCGACTTCCGCGTGCTGATGGCCCGGCACCCCGATCTGGCCGAGACCATCGACGCCGAAGCCAAACGGCGTGCGCTCGAAAACAGGTAGTGGAGACAAGAATGTCGGAGACAGCCGACGCGGCTTCTAGCCCCCTGCTCGAAATCGACGGGGCCCGTGCGACCGTCCGCCTCAACCGGCCCAAGCATCTCAACCGGCTCCAGGCCGAAGACCTTGGCGAGCTGCTAAAGCTGTTCGACCGGATCGAGGCCAATCCCGATATCCGCGTCCTGGTGCTGACCGGCACGGGACGCGCCTTCTCGGCCGGCTACGATCTCAACTCGGTCGCCGAGCGCGCGGTCAGCGCCAACGAGCAGCAGAGCGCGGGCTCGGCCTTCGAAGTCGTCGTCAACCGGCTCGAGGATCTCGGCGTGCCGACGATCTGCCGACTCAATGGCGGCGTGTATGGCGGCTCGACCGATCTCGCGCTCGCCTGTGATTTCCGTATCGGCGTCGACACCGCCGAGATGTTCATGCCGGCAGCCCGGCTCGGGCTGCATTACTACAGCAGCGGCATCAAACGCTACGTGACCCGGCTCGGCGTCGACAATGCCAAGAAGCTGTTCCTCACCGCGCAAAGGATTACTGCGCCGGAAATGCTGCGGATCGGCTACCTCACCGCCATGGTGGCGGTCGAGTTTCTGGACGAGGAAGTCGACAAGCTCGCCAACATCCTCGCCGGCAACGCACCGAATGCGATGCGCGGCATGAAGCGCGCCATCAATGAATTCGCTCGCGGCGAACTGGACGAGGCGGCCGCAGAGCAGCGCCATCGCGACAGCATGCGCGGCGACGAGATCAAGGAAGGTATCAAGGCGTTCGCCGAGAAGCGGGCACCGAGCTTTTGATTCTCCCCGCTGTTATCCCGGGTCTGCGCTTACACTTACCCGGGACGACAGCGAAGATTGAGGCGCTTCCTCAGCCTCCAACAGCCTTCGCATGTTGCGCGGCCATCTCCTCGTCCGCCGCAGTGATGCGCTGGAACGCGGGCCGCGCGGTCATGCGCTCAGCGTAGCTGACGAAGACGTCCTTTTTCGGCACGATGCCGAACATCATGGTCCAGCTGAACGCGACACCCCACAGCACGTCCGCGGCCGTCATGCGTTCGCCGAGCAGATACGGCCCCTTCGATAGCTGCGCCTCAAGCGCGCCGAGCATGGTGTCGTAATCCGCATAGGGCGACTGCGTGATCGGCGCGGGCTCCCGCTGCATGAACTTGTCGATCAGGGCCGGCTCGAAGGAAGCACCATAATAAGCAATCCAGCGTAGATACGGGCCGCGCAACGGATCGTTGAGCGCGGGCGTGAGCCCGCCCTGCGGGAAGAGATCGGCGAGAAAAATGGTGATGGCGACCTGCTCGGTGACGAGTTCCCCGCGGTAATGAACCGCCGGCACCTTGCCGAGCGGGTTAATGGCGAGATAGGCCGGTTGCCGCTGCTCGCCCGCCTTCATGTTGAGGATATGGAGATCGTAGGGCGCCCCCAGTTCCTCCAGCAGCACCCGTGTGCCGGTGGCCCGGCTCTGCGGCGAATAATACAGCGTGATGCGATTCGGGTCGGTCATGGCGGGTCTCCTCGGGCCGGCTTGCGAAGGGCATCTTGTAGCGAACCATACCTGACATCCTGTGTCAGGTATGGTTTAAGGGATCATGCGCGCGAGCCGAATGTTGTCGATCCTTACTACCCTCCAGGCCAGGGGGCTGGTCACGGCACCCGAGCTCGCAGAGGCCTGCGAAGTTTCGGTGCGTACGATCTACCGCGACATCGACGCGCTCGCGGCGTCCGGCGTCCCTGTCTATGCCGATCGCGGTGCGGAGGGTGGTTACCGCCTGCTCGATGGCTATCGCGTAAAGCTGAACGGGCTGTCTCAGAGCGAAGCGGGCGCGCTCTTCCTCGCAGGGCTCCCGGGGCCCGCAGCGGCGCTGGGGCTGGATGCTGCGATGATCGCTGCGCAGAACAAGCTGATGGCAGCGCTGCCGGCAAATTTGCGCGAAGACGCCGGCCGGATGCAGGAGCGCTTTCATCTGGACGCGCCGGGCTGGTTTGGCGAAACGGAGGAGCCAACGCATCTGCGCACCATTGCCGGTGCCGCTTTGCGCGGAACATTGATCAGGATTCGCTACCAGAGCTGGCGCTCGGAGAAGCAGCGCCGTGTCGCCCCGCTCGGTCTCGTGCTCAAGGGCGGCAGCTGGTATCTCGCGGGCCAAGTCGATGGCAGCGTGCGTACCTATCGCGTCGCGCGCGTGCTTGACTGCAAGGCGCTCGACGACAGCTTCGATCGCCCTGCCGATTTCGACCTCGCGGCCTACTGGCGGGATGCGACGCTGCGGTTAGAGGCCGAGATGCACCCTAACGTCGCGATCGTGCGGCTCTCGCCATTCGGCGTAAAACTGCTCGACGCGCTGAGCCAGCCTTACGTCAGGGCGCGCACGCAGATCGAAGAGGCCGCTGATGCGGACGGCTGGCGTATCGCCAGAGTCCCGACGGGCAAGACATCATGGCATGCCGCGGCGGAATTGTTGCGCCTCGGCGCCGAAGCCGAAGTGCTGGAGCCCGCCGATCTCCGCGAGAAGATGGCCGAGATGACGCGGGCGATGGCCGCGCGCTATCGCGCGGCGCGGAAAGCCTGACCGTGGCGCATTTCACCGCGATCGACGAAACCATTCTGAAACACGATTCTCACCTCGCCGTGTGAACGCAATCACGCTTCGGCTCGACCGAGAAGCAGGGACACAGCAACGGCCTCGCGCCACACCGGAGAATGAGAATGTTTCGTAAGCTTGCACTTGGTCTGATCGCCGCCGGCTCACTCGGCGCCGCCGCTCTCATGCCCACCGCCGCCTCTGCTCACGGCTTCCACCACCACTGGGGTCCCGGTTGGGGCTTTGGCTATGGCGGCCTCTACGTCAACACCGGCATCGACAATTGCTACCAGGAGCGCGTCGTCCAGACCCGTCACGGCCTGCGCGTCCGCGTCGTGAATGTCTGCGGCTACACTGTCTACTGATAGCGTGCATTCACAACAAAGCTCCGGTCGCGCTGCGACCGGAGTTTTGCGTTAGGTTCAAGGGCTCTTCAGCTGGCGGCGAAACCAGGCCCATGTCTCACGTGTCGTCCTGATGTAGCCGCGACCGCGATAGACGATCTCGTCATCGACGATCTCGTTCAGCTTCGGCAACGCGTGAAACGGAATCGATGGGTAGGCGTGGTGCTCGACATGATAGGGCATGTTCCACGCAATCCATTTGACGATTGCGCCGGTGTAGGTGGTGCGGGTGTTCTGGAAGGCGCTGCGGGTGCGCTCGCAGCCGGTGTGCTCGGCCAGGAGATAGGGCCGCAGGAAGAATTGCCCGATGACCAGCGGAGCGATCCAGACCTTGAGCAGCAGGGTCGAGGAGAACCACACAGAGAGCGCGAACAGCAGGACATAAACGGCCGCATAGACGCGCGCTTCGGTCACGATGACGGCGCGCTTGTTCTCGGGGATCCAGGGTACCGTGACCTTGCCGGTGACGGCATGACCGAGCATCAGCCGCAGCCGGCCCGCAACCTGGAGCAGACCGCTATAGGCAAGCGCGATCTGGGTGTCGGATTTCGGCTTCACGCCGACGATCAGCTCCGGGTCCTTCTCGGGATCCTGGGTGTAGCGATGATGGTCCCAATGGAACAGGCAGTAATATTCGTAAGGCTGCCCGATGATGAAGGCCGAGAGATAGCCGACCGCGAGGTTGAGGCCGCGGCTCCTGAACGCGGTCTTGTGCGCGGTCTCGTGCAGCGCCATGAACAGGAAGGCGACAAAATAGCCCTGTATCACCATCAGCGGCAACGCCCAGAGGACGCCATAGCGCGAGCTCACCTTCAAGATCAACGATCCGACCAGCACGATCATTGCGTAGTGGCAGAGGCTGCGCACCGCACCCTTGAGATCGGAGCGAACCGACAATTGGCGCAGCATCGCCGGCGTCAACGGCTTCAGGCGGTGGCCCGGTTCTGAAACGGAAACGGTCGCGTCAGTCATGATCAGGGACCTGCGTTACTTGTTGAGAAGCTCTGCGACCTCGGCCTTCAGGAAGGCCCGGTCGCGCGGATTGCTGACGGGATTGCCGGCGCGATGGCCGTGCAGCGACGGGATCGGATGCAGCGTAGCTGATTTTGCGTTGACGAGGCGGCCGAGCTCGTCCTCATTGTCGCGCACGTCAAAGTAACGATCAGTGGCGCCCGGCATCAGCAGCATGTGCGCCTTGATCGCCCCGAGCGCGCGATCTAAATCGCCGCCGAAGGCAGCACACCGGCTGATATCGCCAGTCTGCCAGATACTGATCTGCGCCAGCAGATCGTTGGCATCGCGCCGGGCGAAGGTCGCGTCCCAGGCGCGGACGAGATAGTCCTCGAGCGAAGTGAAGCCGGCCTCACGCCAGAGCTCGTCGCGATAGAAGCCGTGAGACATCGCCCAGCCGGCATAGACGCGCCCCATGGCGCGATAGCCGGCAACGGGCCTTTCGACAAAGCGGCCGTCGCGGAAGGCGGGATCGCCTGATAGCGCAGCCTTCACGGCTTCCAGAAACACGTAATTGTAGGGCGCGCATCGCGCGCTACCGCAGACGACCGCTGCTCGTTCGACCATGTCCGGGTGAAGCGCGGCCCAGTGATACGCCTGCATGCCGCCCATCGACCAGCCATAGACCAGCGCCAGCTTCGTGATGCCGAAGCGCTCGGTCAGCAGGCGATGCTGGACCGCGACGGCGTCGTGATAGGTGAGCTGCGGGAATGGTCCGTTGCCGGAGTTCGATGGCGACGACGACAGACCGTTGCCAAACAGGTTCGGGATGATGATGAAATAGCTGTTGGGATCGAGCACGCCATCGGACCCGATCAGCCACTCGGTGTCGAAATGCTGCGCGCTGAATGAGGTCGGATAGAGGATGACGTTGTCTTTGGCCGAATTCAGCGCGCCATAAGTCTTGTAGGCGAGGTTCATCGCGGGGAAGACAGCGCCGGACTGAAGCACGAAATTGCCGGCCTCAAAGATCTCGTAGTCGCGCCGCCCGGTCATGCGTCCTATTCCCGCTCGCACGGCGACAACACGCGCCCGCCAAAGCCACGATGCATTGATCGTGCCGGAGCAGCAAACGCATCGTTGCGTCGCGCCGAATATCTGTACTTATAGTCCAGTTAATGGCGTTAGGCAATGGCATTCCGGCCGGCTCAGGCGATGGCTCTCATGTACCGCTCGACCGAGGCCGCGAAGGCGGCCTTGGCACCGCCAGCGATGTTGCGACCCCACCAGGCGCCGTAGATGCGGTCGAACGCGAGCGGCGCGACCGCAGCCGCAATCCGCCGTACCGCGGCGGCGTTGAGCGGCATGTAATTGGGATAAGAGTACATGAAGCTGACGAAGCGGCGATCCATCGTCACTTGCGCGATATCGCCGGTCAGAAGTGCGCCCTTGCCACCGGCGCCGCGCGCATCATGCAACATGGTGGCACCGGCGAAATGGCCGCCGGTCCGCAACAGCAGCACATTGTCAGAGATGCGGTGCTGATCGCCGGTCCAGTGCACGATGGACGGATGCGGCCGAGTCACCCATTGGCGGTCGTCGGCATGCAGATAGACCGGCACCCCGCCGAACGCTTCGCTCCAGTCCGCAAGCGCACCATAATAATGTGGGTGCGAGATCGCGATCCCTGTCAGGCCGCCGCGCGATTTGACATGGGCGACCGCCTCCGGCGTTGCCAGCGGAATGCAGTCCCACATCACGTACCCACCGCCATCTTGGACCAGCAGCGCGCGCTGGCCGATCGCAAAGCTCGGCTCGAGCGCGATGCCGGTCAGGCCGAGATCGTCGCGCCAGACGAGGCGGTGACGCTCTGCCAGCGTATCCCGCGTGAGGAAGGCCTGACCTTTCCAGTTCACATATTGACGCTCATCTTCGCAGATCCGGCAGGACGCGGGCGGCTTTCCGGTGTCCGGAAATTGCGCACCGCAGGTTTCGCAGGTCCAAAGGGGCATGGCGTGGATCCGGAACGAGAGTGGACACCGATGAGGTGACGTTGCGTCCCGCCAATTGCAAGTCCGGAGGAACCAACGCGGTTAGCGCATGTTACTTTTTGGACCGCTCCGGCACAAACAGTCGGCCATTTCCACCTGCGCGAGACCTCATGCGATCGGCAGCATCACGTTCAGCGTTTCGATGACATCGCGTCCCTCGCGCATCTGGCCCCTGTTCGCCGTCAATTTCTTCATGGCGGACATGCAGTCCGGCATCGGCCCATTCGTCGGCGTATTCCTGCAAGAGCGCGGCTGGACCACCGGCTTGATCGGCACCGCGCTGACGATCGGCAATGTCGCGGGCATGCTGGTGACGACCCCGATCGGCGGCTTTATCGATTCCAGCCACAACAAGCGGCTGTGGGTGGTCATTCCCGGAATCTTCGTGGTCCTTGCCTCCGCCATCATCCTGATCTCGCAGAATTTCTGGGCGGTGACGTTTTCGCAAGTCGCGCAATCGCTGGCGAGCGCTGCGATCGTGCCGGCGGTGACTGGCATCACCCTCGGCATGGCCAAGCAAAAGGGTTTCAATGCGCTGAACGGGCGCAACCAGGCCTTCAACCATGCCGGCAACATGGTCGGCGCGGCGCTGTCGGGCTATCTCGGCTACACCTTCGGCTACGTCGCCGTGTTCGTGCTGGCGGCCGTGTTCGGTGCCATCGCGATCGCCTGCGTGCTGATGATTCCCGCCAAGGCGATCGACGACCGTCAGGCCCGCGGCAGCAAGGAGGATGAGAGCAAGAATCCGCCGGATGCCATGTCCGTCCTCCTCAAGCACAAGCCACTCCTCGTGCTGGCGCTCGCGCTTGCCATCTTCCATCTCGGCAATGCAGCCATCGTCCCGCTCTATGGCCTTGCGGCGGTGGCCGAACGTCAGGCCAACGGTCCGAGCTTCGTCGCGACCACCGTCGTCATCGCGCAGGGCGTCATGGTCGTGACGTCGCTGGTTGCCATGCACGTCGCGGGAAAGCGCAACTACTGGCCGGTGATCCTGGTCTCCTTCATGTTCTTACCCGTCCGGGGCGTGCTTGCGTTCTTCGTGACGGGATGGTGGGGCGTGGTCCCGATGCAGATATTGGACGGGATGGGCACCGGATTACAGACGGTCGCCGTTCCCGGCATGGTCGCGCGCTCGCTGGACGGCACCGGTCGCATCAATCTCGGTCAAGGTGCCGTCATCACCGTGCAAGGCGTCGGCGCGAGCCTGAGCCCCGCGCTCGGCGGCTGGATCGCGCAATGGATCGGCTACGGCCCGACGTTTTTGCTGCTCGGCGGTTTCGGCCTTGCGTCGACGGCGCTGTGGCTGGCCTTCGGCGCGCACGTGAAGAAGTATTGAGCTGGCGTCCTCTTCTCCGAAAAGAAACGCCTCACGCCCCAAAGTTCTTCTGGATCGCCTTGTCGAGCGACTCGCCCCCGACGAAGCGCTGGCGCAACTCGCGCTTGAGCAGCTTGCCGCTCGGGTTCTTCGGCAGGCTATCCACGAAGATCACGCGCTTCGGCACCTTGAAAGACGCCATCTGGCCGGCGCAATGCTGGATGACGCTGTCCTCATCCAGCCTCTCACCACTCTTGACCACCACGATGGCCGTGACCGCCTCGATCCAGCGCGGATCAGGCAGCCCGACGACGGCAACCTCGGAGACCGCGGGAATACGATAGATCATCTCCTCGACCTCGCGGCTGGCGACGTTCTCGCCGCCGGTCTTGATCATGTCCTTGACGCGATCGACCACCGTGATGTGGCCCTCTTCATCGACGGTGGCGAGATCGCCGGAATGAAACCAGCCACCGGTAAACGCCGCCGCGGTCTTCGCGGGATCATTGTAATAGCCCGACAGCAAATGCGGCGAGCGGTGCACGATCTCGCCGACCTCGCCAACCCCGACGTCCTCCATCGACGTGTTGACCACCCGCGTCTCGACATTGAGCACGGGCTTGCCGGCCGAGCCGGCCTTGCGCAACTGGTCCTCCGGCCGCAGCACGGTCGCGAGCGGCGCGATCTCGGTCTGGCCGTAGAAATTCCAGAATTTTACCGCGGGCAGGCGGCGCTGGAGCTCAAGCAGCACCTCCACCGGCATGATCGAGGCGCCGTAATAGCCCTTTTGCAGCGTCGACAAATCGGTCTTGTCGAAGTTCGGCGAGCGCAGCATCGCGATCCAGATCGTCGGCGGCGCGAAGAACGATGTGATCTTGTGTGCCTGGATCAGCGCCAGGATGTTGTCGGCGGTCGGCTTGCCCGTGATCACGCCGGAGGCGCCGAGATAGATTTGCGGACCCAAGAACACGTCGAGCTGGGCGCAGTGATAGAGCGGCAGGGCGTGTAAGAACTTGTCGTCCACGCTCATGCCGCCGTCGATGATACAGCTGACATACTGCCACATCACCGCTTCATGGGTCAGCATCGCGCCCTTGGGCAGGGATTCGGTGCCACTGGTGTAAACGATCTGTGCGACATCGCGGCTATCGACGGAGGCCTCGAGGCCCGAGCCGTCAGCAAGAAGCAGACCGTCGAAGGTGGCGAGGTCCGCAGGCGCCGTGGCGGGATCCTCACCCGGCAGCCAGATCATTTTTTCGACCGCGCAATCCTTGGCTGAAGCGGCGCGGGCCGGCTCGACGAAATCAGGGCCAGTGGCCAGCAGCTTGGCGCCGGAGCTCTTGAGGATGAAATTGATCTCGTCCGGATGAAGCATGAAGTTGATCGGCACCAGCACCGCACCGATCCGCGCCACGGCAAAGCGCAGCGCGGCAAAGGCGTGGGAATTCCGTGACAGCACGGCAACGCGATCGCCCTTCTTCACGCCAAGCCCGAGCAGGCCGCGGCCGAGCCGGTTGCAGACCGCGTCCATCTCCGCGAAGGTCCAGCTCACGCTGCCGCAGCTCACCGCGAGCTTGCTCGGCTCGCGGGCCGCCGATCGGCGGAGGAGATCGCCGATCGAATGCTCGCGCGCTTTCGCGATGGTGGCTCCGATGTCGTTCGACATGTTCGTTCCCCCGCAATCCGTTATCCGCGTAGATGCCAGCCTTGACCGCCGCCAGACTCTTGCGTTTACGCGCTTTTTCGAGTTCGCAAGAAAACTATTCGGCGTAACTGGCCACGTCAAATCGGACGGTGATTGCACCGGCCGGAAAAAGCGAGCGAGCGCTCTCTCGGAAAATTCTGGCGTGCCCCCTTTCCGGACTGCCACTCTCTGCGCTAGGAATAACGATAAGGGTGCAAAGCCCACGCCTGGGTCAATAACAACGTCAAAGGTCCGGGAAGACATAAGGGGAGGCAGCGTGAACCTCGCGCGCCGACGACCTTGGACGAATGCGTTCTCGACAGAAGCGCTGTGCACGCGCATTCTGGAACGTCATCGCGACTCCATTCGCGTGCAGAAGCCGCGGCTCGCCATCGCAAATTTGACACGCATCATCGGCGCCACCCTCGCGCTCTCCAACAAGCAGGGCTTCCACGCCACCACGCTGCGCCAGCTTGCGGAGGCGTCCGGCCTCAGCATGGGCGGCCTCTATACCTATATCGACAGCAAGCCCAGGCTGCTCTCGATGATCCTCGGCGAGGTCGCGGCAACGGCGACCGAGGTTCTGACGGCGCCTCCCGACGACGTCAGGAATGACGCCAACAAGCACCTCGGCTGGATCATCGCGACTCACATCCGCATGAGCGAGGCGATGCAGCCCTGGTTCGTGTTCGCTTTCATGGAAGCGAAGTCCTTCCCGCCGGCAGAACGCCAGCGCGCGATCGACATGGAAGCCACCACCGAGAAGATCATCGCCGATGTGCTCCGGCAAGGCGTCGCCAGCGGCGCCTTCACGATCGAACATGTCGGGCTTACGGCGTCGTTGATCAAGCCGCTGCTGCAGGACTGGTACGTCAAACGCGCCAAATACCGCAAACGCGGCACGTCGATCGACGGATATATCGACGGCGTCGGCAATTTCGTAAGCGCCGCCTTGTCGCGCGGAAACCGCAGCAGCGGACGAATGTCCGCCGGGGTTCGCCCGAGGCCAAAGCAAATGGCGCAGCCATAGAACGCAGGAAGGACCGGACGATGAAGCGCTTCCGATTCAGCCAGCAAGAGATCGTCTTTGCGGTCTTTGCATTGCTGTTCCTGGTGTTCTCGATCTTCCTGAACGGCTTCCTGACGGCCGACAACATGCTGACGCTGCTCCAGAACGTGGCAGTGCTCGGCATCCTCGGCCTCGCCATGGCGATCGTCGTGATCGGCCGCGGCATCGACATCTCGCTGATCGCAGCGCTCGCGGTGCCCCCCGGGCTCGTGCTGCAAATGGTGCAGAACGGCCATTCACTCCCCTTCTCGTTACTGACGGCCGTCCTGATCACGATCGCCTTCGGCCTCGTCAATGGCTGGCTGATCGCCTATGCCGAGGTGCCATCGCTGTTTGCGACGCTCGCAACGGGCCTGTTGCTCGCAGGCCTTGGGCAAGCCGTGCTGTTTCAGCTCGACGTCGTGCAATGGAGTTCGGGCATGGACGGCTTCGAACGGCTCGGACAGGGCACTATTCTCGGCATTCCCACCTCGATCGTGATGTTCGCGATCGCCTGCATGGTGGTCGCATTCCTGCTGCGCCAGACGCGCTGGGGGGCCTACATCTACGCGATCGGCGATAATCCTTACGCCGCACGTGTCACCGGCATTCCGTCCCGCCCGATCATCGTGCTGCAATACGTGATCGCGGCCCTGATCGGCTGTTTCGCAGGTCTCGTGATGGCCGCATCGGTCAATTCGATGCCGACGCGCGTTTTCAACTCGACACTGATCTACGACGTGATCCTGGTGGTCGTGCTGGGCGGCATCGGCCTCTCCGGCGGCCGCGGCGGCGTGCTGAACGTCATCATCGGCACGCTGCTGATCGGCACCATGCTCAATGGCATGACCATCATGGATATCTCCTACGCCGGGCAAAATCTCATCAAGGGCGTTGTGCTGTTGCTCGCCGTCATCACGGACTCCTTCCTGAATCCACGCAACGAAGAAACGGCACAGCAGGGCGACATCTGAACGATCAACAGCAACGACAACTACAACCAAGGAGGAAGCAATGAAGATCTTTGGCAACTCAACCAGGGTACCCCTCGCCGCACTGGCTCTCACCGCGCTCACCGGGCCGGCGCTCGCCCAGCAGGGCCTCGACGAGCCGTTCCAGAAGCCGTTCAAGGAGGCGCTCGCCGGCAAGACCGTGGCCTATGTGCCGGTCGCGATGAACTTCGACCTCACCGAGGGCTGGTATGCCGGCCTGAAGAAGGAGCTCGAGCCCTATGGCGTCAAGTTCGTGATCCGCGACGCCAATTGGAACACCAACGCCGGCGCGCAGGCCGTGACCTCGCTGATCTCCGAGAAGCCGGCGGTGATGGTGGTGCATAATCCTGACGTCCAGACCTACGCAAAACTGCTCCAGCGCGCAGAGAACGAGGGCATCTACGTCATCCAGATCAACATGGGCTCGGCCTATCGTAGCTCCGCCTTCGTCGGTGCCAACTGGGTCGAGATCGGCGAACGCCAGACCGAAGGCGTGGTCAAGGCCTGCGAGGGCAAGTCGAACAAGATCGCGATCATCCAGGGTGCGCTGTCGGCCGCCGCGAGCGCCTATACTCTCAAGGGCGTCGAGAACGTTCTCGCCAAGCATCCCGAGATCAAGGTGGTATCGAGCCAGGCCGCCGATTGGGATGCCGCCAAGGCCAAGGCGATCACGCAAACGGTGCTGAAGCAGAATCCCGATCTCTGCGGCATCGTCGGCTTCTGGGACGGCATGGACATCGGCACCGCAGCGGCCGTGAAGGAAGCAGGGCTCACCGGCAAGGTGTTCTTGGCGACATCGGGCGGCGGCGAACGCAAGGGCGCCTGCGAGCTGGTGAAGTCGGGCGCGTTCGACCTCAACTTGAGCTACGACGTTCCGACCCAGGCCACGCAAATGGCCGGCACGATCAAGTGGCTGCTGTCCTCGGGCGCCAAGCCCGGCTCGATCAAGGGTTCGGAATACACCACGCTGATTCCGATCACCAAGGAGAACGCCGACAGCCAGACCGCCTGCTGGAATCTCAGCGACCTCAAGAAATAGTCCGCGCCAGGGCTCGCGGTCCCCGGGATCCATGCCCGGGGACCGTGCCTCCCGATAGTTTCCATGTCCTGCTGGAATGCCGATGCGCGACACAATCACAAGCCTGCGTTACCGCTACTGGCCTGATCATCTTCTCGGCGAAATCCTGTCCAAACGATGGACCGAGACAGCCATCCCGGTCATCCTGCTCCTGATCGTCGGCTTTGCGTTCAGCCGGTCCATCGACAACTTCCTGTCGCCGGCGAGCCTCGTCGACACCGCGCGCCAGGCCGGCGAGATCGGCTTCATTGCGCTCGGGCTTGCCCTGGTGGTCATCGTCGGCGGCATCGATCTCTCCGTCGGATCGATCTTCGCACTGACCGATTTCTGCGCGCTCTATCTGCTCGACGTCGCGGGCTGGCCGGTTCCGGCGGTTGTGATCGCTACGCTGCTGTGTGGCGCGCTGCTTGGCGCCGTCAACGGCATTCTGGTCGGATATCTGCGACTCCGCGCCTTCATCACCACGCTGATCACGCTGATCATCTACCGCTCGGCCTATGACCTTTTGATCCAGCGCTATTCCAACGCGATCGCCTCTGCCTTCCCCGACATCCCGTCCTGGGACTTCATCGGCTCCGGCTCTGTCTTGGGCATTCCCACCGTGGCGCTCGCCTATATCGCCATCGCGATCTTCGGCCACATCTTCATGACCCGGCTGCGCCCGGGCTGGCATATCACCGCGATCGGCGGCTCGCGCCGTTCGGCCTACAATTCGGGCATTCCCGTTCGCCGCACCATCGCGCTCTGCTACGTCGCAAGCGGCGCGCTGACCAGCGTCGGCGCGCTTTTCTTCGCCTCCCGGCTCGGCACCGTCGGCGGCGACATCGGCGTCGGCCTGGAGGTGATCGTTCTGACCGCGACCGTGCTCGGCGGCATCACGCTCGGCGGCGGCAAGGGCTCGGTCGCCAAATCGGCAGTCGGCGTGCTGATCGTGCTGCTGATCACAAATGGTCTGACGACGATGAACGCACGCGGCGGCGTCAACCGCATGGCGCTCGCGGGCATCCTGCTGGTCGCCGCCATGGTGGACATCCGCTGGCAGAAGAACCGGACCCGCATCATCAGCAAGGTCTATGTCGCCCCGACCTATCACGAATTGCCGCCTCCACCACCGACCGAGATCGGGCAAGGCGGCCCATTTGAGCAGAACGACAAGCTCCGTGATGTCGAGGCGATCGGCCTTGGCCGCATCGAGGCGCCGGAAGACGTCATCCTCGATCGCCATGACAATCTCTATGCCGGCTCCCGCCACGGCGACATCATGCGCTTCCTCGCGCCCGACTACCAAAAGATGGAAGTGTTCGCTCATATCGGCGGCCAGCCGCTCGGCATGGCCTTCGACCGCGAGGACAATCTCTATGTCTGCATCGGCGGCATGGGGCTCTATCGCATCAAGCCTGACGGCACCGTGGAAAAGGCGACCGACGAGACCAACCGCAGCCTACGCTCGGTCAACGACGACAGCCGCCTGCGCCTTGCCGACGACCTCGACATCACCGACGATGGCCTGATCTTCTTCTCCGAAGCGACGGTCCGTTACGAGATGGACGAATGGCCCATCGATGGCTTAGAGGCGCGCGGCAATGGCCGCATCATCTGCTACGATACCAAGACCGGCACAACGCGTACCGAGCTGCGCGGACTCAAATTCCCCAACGGCATCTGCGTCGCCAGCGACGGCCAGTCGATCCTGTTCGCCGAGACCTTCGGCTGCTCGATCAAGCGTTACTGGTTCGCCGGGCCGAAGAAAGGCGCGGTCGAGGTCGTCATGGACAACCTGCCTGGATACCCCGACAACATCAACCTCGCCTCGGACGGCAATTACTGGCTGGCGCTGGTCGGCATGCGCAGCCCCTCGCTCGACCTCGCCTGGAAGATGCCGGGCTTCCGCCGCCGCATGGCCAAGCGCGTACCAGTCGATGAGTGGCTATTTCCCAACATCAACACCGGCTGCGTGGTTAAATTCAATGAGCAGGGCAAGATCCTCGAATCGTTCTGGGATCTGCACGGCGAGAACCATCCGATGATCACCTCGATGCGCGAGCATCGCGGCTACCTCTATCTCGGCGGGATCCTCAATAATCGGATCGGCCGTTACAAGCTCGACAACGCCGATCCGAACTTCGTTCAGTATGACAAGAGGTGGGGGAAGCAGTCGTGATCGCGGCCGTCAGAGACTTCGCCAACCGTTTTCTCGGACGCGGCGACGCCACCATCACCGTGCCGTCCTTCGACGGCGCGTTGAAGCCGAACCAGAAGCTGGAATCGGCCGAAACTTTGCTGACCTGCGAGCTACCTGCGGATCTTGCCACTGACGGCAACAAGCTCTTTATTGCAGACGGGCGAAGGCTGTTGTCGCTGGACGGCGGCTCGGCCTCGGAATTGCGCCGCTTCGAGCAGCCAATCTCCGCACTCTGTGCCCTCCCCGGCGGCGGCCTCGCCGCCGCGCTCAGTGGGCGCGAGGTGCGTGTCTACGAAAGCCCCTCGGCCGAGCAGCCGAGCGTAACCTTTGCCGACGCGGCGTTCAATGCGATCAATGCACTGGGGCTGGCGGAGGACAATGCGCTGATTGCGACGGACGGCTCTGCAACATGCAGTGTCGACGATTGGGCACGCGACCTGCTTGAGCTCAACCGGAGCGGCCGTGTGTACCGGCTCGATCCCGGCAGCAGGACCGTGACGCGCTTGGCCCAAGGCCTCGGCTATGCCTTCGGTGCCTGCGCGCATGGTAACGCCATGCTGGTCAGCGAGAGCTGGCGCCACCGCCTCGTTCTTGTCTCGCAAGGTGCATCGCCGAAGATCGTGCTCGCTCACCTGCCCGTCTATCCATCACGGCTGTCGAAAGCCTCGGGCGGAGGCTACTGGCTCACCGCCTTCACCGCGCGGACCCAGCTTGTCGAGTTCGTGCTGCGCGAACCCGGCTATCGGCGCCGCATGATGGCCGAGATCGCGCCCGAGCATTGGGTTGCACCGCGGCTGCGTTCCGGGCGCTCGTTCAAGGAGCCGATGCAGGGCGCGCACATCAAGACCATGGGCGTCATCAAGCCGTGGGCGCCGCCGCGTTCATATGGCCTCGTCATCCGTCTCGATGCCGACGGCCAGCCGCTCTATTCGCTGCACAGCCGGGTCGACGGCATCAATCACGGCGTCGTCGCGGCCGTCGAGATGGGCAGCGATCTCGTGCTGATCGCCAAGGGACCGGGCCGCATTTTGAGGCTGCCGCTTGCCGGCCTTGCCGAGGAGTTTCGGACATGAGCGACATCGCACTCTCGCTGCGCAAGGCAACAAAGCTCTATGCCGGCGTGCCCGCCATCGACGGAGTCGACTTCGATCTGCGCCGCGGTGAGATCCATGCGCTTGTCGGCGAGAACGGTGCCGGCAAGTCGACCCTCACCAAGGTGATGGCGGGCGTGGTGACGCTGACCTCGGGGACCATGACAGTCGATGGCGCCGAGGTCGCGCCGAAGACACCGCTTGAGGCGCGCAATCTCGGCATCGCCATGGTGTTCCAGGAGAACAGCCTGGTACCAACCATGACGGTGGCGCAAAACCTGTTTCTCGGGCAGGAGAAGTTTTACAACCGCCTGCGGGGGATCTACATCGCCGCGCAGCAGTTCCTGCAATCGCTCAATTTCGACGTGACGCCGACCGCCACCGTCAGCGGCCTTGGCGCGGCGAAGAAGCAGATGGTCGAGATTGCGCGCGCGGTGCTGCACCGTGCCAAGGTCATCATCTTCGATGAGCCGACCGCATCGCTGACCCCGGAAGAAAAGAAATATTTCTTCGACCTCGTCCGCGATCTCAAGAAGCGCGGCGTCTCGATCGTCTTCATTTCGCATGCGCTTGAAGAAGCGCTGCTGCTCGCCGACCGCATCACGGTGCTGCGCGACGGCAAGCATGTGGTCACCGACGATGTCGCCAAGTTCGATCGCGCGGCCATCGTGCAAGCCATGGTCGGGCGCGACCTCTCCAACACCCTCTACGGCGCGCGCAAGAACAGCGTGCGTCCGGCCGGCGTGCGGGTGCTCACGGTGCAGAATTTAAAGATGGCACCGATGGTGAAGAACAATTCGCTATCGGTGTTCGCTGGGCAAATTACCGGCGTGTTCGGCCTCGTCGGTGCGGGCCGCACCGAAACCTTCAAGATCGTCGCCGGCGTCCTCAAGCGCGACTTCTTCCATGGCGGCGAGATCCTGCTGCACGATCAGCCGGTGCGCTACCGCGTGCCGGCGCCGGCGGTGAAGGCCGGCATCGCCTATGTCACGGAGGACCGCAAGGTCGAGGGCTTCTTCGAGACGTCTTCGATCGCGCGCAACATCTATCTCGGCCTGTTGTCGAAGTTTCCGCGGGGCCGGATGATGCTGTCGCGGCGGGAGACGGATGCGGTCGGCAAGACCTGGATCGAGAAGCTCAAGGTTCGCGCCATCGGCGATCAGGTCAAGGTGGTCGAACTGTCGGGCGGCAATCAGCAGAAGGTGGTGATCGCGAAGTCGCTGGTGCAGGAGCCCGACTTGATCGTCTTCGACGAGCCGACCCGCGGCGTCGATGTCGGCGCCATCGTCGAGATCCACGAGTTGATCAACCGGCTCGCTGACGAGGGCAAGGCAGTGGTCGTGATCTCGTCCTATCTGCCCGAGATCATGGCGCTGTCCGACCGCATCCTGGTGTCGCGCCAGGGCAAGGTGGTGGAAGAGTTCTCCGCGCTGGAAGCGACGGAGGAGAAGATCATGTACGCGGCGATCCACTGAGGGCGCTTACAGCTTGTGTCCCTTCTGGCGCAGCGCCTCGATCAGGCGCTGCTTCAATTGGTCGCCGGCCTTCTGGCTGACATCCTGGGCGATCTGCGTGCTCGCCTGCGCCAGCGCATCGGACTGCGCCAGGAATTTTTGTCCGGCCGGCTGGGCGTAGAATGCCTCGATCTGGCGCAACTCGTCCAGGGTGAAGCTTGCGGCATAGATGGCGGCGATCTGGTCGATCATCGCGTTGAAGAGCGGGGGGAAGATCTCGGCCCCCGGCGCCGTCATCGCGTCATAGTCGCGCTCGATCTCCGGCCTTTCCTGCGTCACCACCGGCCGCAGCTTGAGCAGCAGCTGCGGCAGCTGCGCGCGGTATTGATCGGCGATCTTCAGCGTGACCACGAGCTTGCGCGCCGCATTCATCGCCTCGGGCGACGGCGCTTGCGCGGAAGCGCGGCCAACGAGGAGCAGGAGGACACCGATGACCGTCAACAAACGTCTGGACATGGATACCTCTCCCCTCAGCGGCGCGCCGGCGCGGCGGCGGTTGCGGCAGGCACGATCTCGACGGCGGCGGTTTGGGGCTCTTCGACTTCCGACACTTTCACGAAGAGGTTCGGCACACGCTCGGCCCGATCGAGCAGCCAGGCGACGACGATCATGATGATGATGCCGAGGAAGGAGACCGCGAGCTGCTCCCAGACGCCCTTGGTGTATTGCGTCAGGATCCAGTGCGCGGAGAACGACAGGAACACGCCGAGACAGAAGATCGGCAGTGAGTGCTGGCCGCAGAGGATGATCGGACGCAGCCAGGAGGTATGCAGCGCTTTCCAATGGCGCGGCAGGAAATGTGTCACCCAGATCGCCAGCGCCAGGAAATGCGTGAAGCGCAGCATGTCGAGGTCGGTCTTGTCGATCGGGTAGATCGCCTTGATCATCCATTTCGGGATCATGGCCTCGAGCGCGGGGATGTGCCAGGTCATCACGATGATAAAGGCGAAGACGAGCCAAGCCGCGGCCAGCGTCATTGCGGCCCTCGACCATACAAACCGGCTGATCTTCTCGATCTGGCCGATGCCGCACCAGGCGGCGAACACGAACATCAGCTGCCAGCAGAACGGATTGAAATACCAGGTCGTGCCCGGCGGGTAGGAAGCAACGTTCCAGTCGAACCAGCGCGACAGCACGTAGAGCACCACGGACCCCGCAAGCGTCAGGTTCGGCAGGCGCACCAGGCACCAGACGATGAAGGGCGAGGCAAATATCAGCGTGATGTAGAGCGGCAGCACGTCGAGATTGACCGGCTTGTATTTGAGCAGGATCGCCTGCCCGATCAACTCGTCCGGATGCGCCAGGAAATTGAAGACGTTGAACTCGTGCTCGTACATCGGATTGTCGAAGCGGCGGGCGGTGCGGGCGATCTGCGCCGTGAACAAGAGGAACAGCATGATGTGGGCGACATACATTTCCGCCGTCCGCCGCCACAGCCGCTTCAGTGCGGCAAGGAACCAGCCGCCGGCGATGATCGGCCCGTAGATCCAGCCGACCAGATAGCCTGATATGAAGACGAAGAACTCCGCGGCGTCGCTGAAGCCGTAATTGCGCAGCGTCAGCCAGGCCACGACGTCGTGCGGGATGTGATCGAGGAAGATCATCCACAGGCCGATTCCGCGGAACACGTCGAGCCGCAAGTCGCGCTCGATCGGAGCCAACAGTGCTGCCTGATCCCGTATGCTCATGGCCCCCGCCTCGTCGGGTAGGCGTAGCGCCATCGCGGCGCCGGCAAAATCGGATGCTAAAAAAGATCAATCAAAAGGTCACCTAACCCTGCGGTTAGAGCGCCAACGGTAACCGACCTTGGCGTCCGCGCAAGGGACTTTGTCGTCACAGTGCGTCGGCAGCGCGGGCAAAGCTCGAAACAACCCCATGCACAGTAGCTAAACCATTGCATACCTTACAAAAATCGCTCGACCCGTCGGGCAAACCGGCGGCAAGCGCGTTTGTCCGCCTCCAGGCGAGCCGATCACCCCCAGCGAGCATGCGATGCAGCATCGCCTCAGCCTTCTCCCGCAGCGGCTTCGCGATTTCGATCGGGGTTTGGCGCGAGTCCTCGATGACATCAAGGCACGGGCCGGCATTTTGCCGGCCCGCTTTTCCGTCCGTCAGGCGATGGGTTTCGCAAGAGCTCACCCCCTCCAGCCAGCTCGCTAGCGAAGGCCGCCGGTGACGTGAAGTGTCTCGCCGGTGACGTAGGACGCATCGTCCGATGCGAAGAAGGCCACCGCGGCGGCGATCTCCCCGACCTTGCCGATGCGGCCAAGCGGGGTGGCGGATTCGATCCAGTTGCGCATGTCGCCCTCGTGCAGGCCCGCCGACACGACGCCTTCGGTTGCGATCATGCCGGGATTGACGGCGTTGACGCGAATCTTGCGCGGCGCGAGCTCCTTCGACAGCACGGCGGTGATCGCATCCACCGAGGCTTTGGTCGCGGTGTAAACGGCGGTGTTTGGCGGTGCGATGGTCGATACGCCGGAGGAGATGTTGATGATGCTTCCGCCATTGGCGTTGAAGTGCTTCGCCGCTTCACCCGAGACCAGCAGCAGGCCAAGCACGTTGAGGTCGAAATGCTTGTGGAAATGCTCGGGCGTGATGGCCTCGAGCGGGGCGAACTCGTAGATCCCCGCGTTGTTGACGAGGATGTCGATCGCCCCGAACGCCTTCACGGTCTCCGCGACAACGTTCTTCACGTCCTTGGCGTCGGCCAGATTGCCCTGGACCGCGACGGCTTTGCCACCCTTGGCGATGATGCCGGCGACCACGCGGTCGGCGGCCTGCTTGCTGGAGCTGTAATTGACGGCAACCGCCGCGCCCTCGGCCGCAAGCCGGGCGGAGATTTCGGCACCTATGCCTTTGGATGCGCCGGTCACCAGCGCAACTTTACCTTCGAGTCTCTTGGTCATCGCATGTGTTCCATTGTTCGGCGGGATGCCGATATTCCATCGTTCAATACTAGTGAACTATTGAACTCGTTCAAGGGGCCTGCTATATTTTTCGGCATGGCACAGTTCGTTCATCCGGCGCGGGAGGAGATCACACTGGCGGGGGTGCTCGGCGCGCTCGCGGATCCCATGCGGCTGCGTATCGTCAAGAGTCTGGCCGCGCAGAAGGATTGCATGTCGTGCACCGAGGCGGCCCCTTGCCCCGATATGGCGAAGTCGACCCTGTCGAACCATTTTCGCATTCTGCGGGAGGCCGGCCTGGTCCGGACGTCAAAGCAAGGCGTCCAGCACCGCAACGTCCTGCGCGAGGAAGACATCAACGCGCGATTTCCGAAGCTGCTCAAGATGATCCTGAGCTTTCCGGACTGAGAGCATTCGCACAGAAGGCGGAGGCGTGGTCGCGCGCAGGATGGGCTGAACTCTCGCGAGACCGTCCTGCGCCGTCGCATGTGGAGTGCGCCACCCTGAACGTCGCGCTGATGAATGCAACGATGATGAGCGCCGTGAAAATTGCAGAGGGGATCCCGCAGAATAGTGCGCGGTTTAGCAGAACCGCCCTGCGTTGCAGACGCGAGAGGTCTGCTTTGAGGTAAGATTTGGAGTCGTCCCCGTCACTGACAACGTGCAGAAACTGCGCCCGGTCGACGACGCGATTGATCCCGGAAACAAGCACCGAAATGAAGGCCGCGACCGCACCCAACAGAAAAGCCGGCGCGGCAACAGCGGCTATGATGCCGTTGAGCTGGTTTACCGAAGGCGTCACTATCGGCAACATTTTCGACCACCCCTTGTCGGTAAGTTGACCGCCTGACTCTCGTCACACACAATCAACCCGGATCATTGCGCGGGACTCGTGCTCCAACTTCATCGTAGCGCGCGAGAAAGGACTTCACTTGCTGGTCCGCACCGTAGAGGCGCATGAGACCAGAGCGGTAAGCCTCGCCAATCGTCAACGCGTTGTTGGCGATCGCTCGGATCACCTCCTCGCCGGATATGATCACCAGCTCGCCAGCCTGTGGAGCCGACACGTGGACCCGCGCTTGCAAGTCGCCTTGATCGGGCACGAACCGCGTCCACAACATCGGCTCGATCAGGAGGAGGGAGAATTCCGGCCCCGGCATCTCGCCCGCAATCTCGTGCAATTGACGTCCAAGTCGCTCGATGCTGCGGACGGTGGCGTGATAGCCGAACAGGTCCGGTCCGCGGCGAACGGAAGCTCCCGCGGGTAGCCGCCTGTCGGCGACTGCCGTCGAGATCGCCCCGATCACGTGCAGTGCATCTGGGTAGATCCAGTTCAGAGCGCCGCGCGCGAGCGAAACATCGTCGTGGTAACCGCAGGCCGCAGTTTGGGATGGCGCCCAGGCAGCGCAGCCCAGCAGCAGAACGAAGACGCCGAGCCGGTGCTTCTGCATGACACTCATCATCTCGCACCTCGCGCTACTTTGCCGGGCTGTACCAGATCGGTGACGTAAAGGCGCGCTCCGTGACCTTCATGGCGGTCCCGGGCAGCGGCGTGACGCCATAGCGCTTCGCGTCGTAGGCGGTCCAGCGCGGGGTCGGGATCTCGATCACCCGGCCATAGTAGAAGGCCGGCTGGGTGGGATCGAACTCGGGGTCCTTCCACACCGTGATCAGCTCGGGCGCACCAATCGTGTTCGTCCACGTTGCGTTCGCCACGTCCACCGTATCGCCCACCGGCGGCAGCTTGCCGTCGCTGCCGGGCTTGCGATCTCCGGACCAAGCGACGTCGTAGACCTTCTCACGCACGCTGCCGTCCTTGTCGAGCCAGCCCTTGATAATCTGATAACGGTCAAGGTTGGCGCCGATCGGGTCCTTGAGCGCGGCGACCAGGAACGTCGGCGCCTTTCCTGCCGGGGCTCCGCGCAAGTCACCGCCCATCGGCACGCCCTTGGTATAGCCGACCTGGGCAGGCAAACGATTGTCCGCGTCCTGAGGCACGAAATCCCAGCCGCCGAACAAGCGCACGATCATGCGGGTGCCCGTTGTAGAGTACGTCTCCTTGCGTTGCATGGCATCCCAAATGGAGGTGCGGGTGTTCTCCTTCGCCCACACGGCGGCATAGCCGGCGGCGCCGACCTCCCAATCCATGATCTTCACGCCGGTTGCATTGTTGTCCACGAAGACACCGCCGATCCGATGCGGGCTCGGCTCCTGCGGAACGGTCTTGCCGAAGAAGTTGTTCTCCTCCATCGCGGTGAGGGAGGTGTGGGCATCGCTGCCGCTGACGAGGCCGAACTTGTAAGGGTTGACGCCGAGCCGCTGCTCGAGCTTAAGGCCGTTCTTGTAGGCTGAACGCACATACTCGAACTCGAGCATCTCCTTCTTCTTGGCGACGCTGCCGTCGAGGTTACCCTTGTCCCAGATCTCGAAGGCGGCGAACTCGTCGTTGGGCGACAAATACGGATGGGACTCTCCGGTGCCTTTGGTCTGCGTGGCCTCATAGAGCCGCTCCCACTTTGCGCGCTGCTAACTGGCGCCCCTTCTCATGGTAGGCGGCTTGCTGAGCTGGCGAGAGGTTCGGAGGCATCTGAAAATTGCCGTAAGCGTAGAGTTGCAGGCACGCGATGTAGTCCTTGTTTGACAACCAGCTCCAGTCGGTTGCGGACGCGGGAGCCGCCAAGGCGAGGCTGGCGGTGGCGGCCAAAGCAAGCAGGGTGATGCGAGAGACTTTCATGTTGCGTCCTCCAAAAGATATGACCGCGCACCGTGCCGGTCATCCGGGAAGCACGCTAAGGGAAGTCCAAACGGCAGACCGTGACCCTGCTCACGCGGGAGCGAGGCGATGGCTTCGCTGTTTCGAACGGATCCCGCCAACGAGTGCTGGTACCGGCTCCCCCGTCAGGCTATCGGTTTCGCAAGAGCTACGAGCCGAGGTTCGACATGAGCGCTGCCATCTTCGAAAGACACGATGGTATCTGGCTGAACGAGCCGAAACGCTGGACCGCGCAGGGCGACAGCCTCGAGCTCGTCACCGACAAGGCCACCGATTTCTGGCAGAAAACGCATTACGGCTTCCGCCGCGACAGCGGCCACTTTCTGGGCTTTCCGACCGTGGAGGCATTTACGGCCGAGCTGCGCATCCAGAGCGATTTTCGGGAACTCTACGATCAAGCCGGCATCATGGTGCGCGCGGATGCGGAGCATTGGATCAAAGCCGGAATCGAATTTTCGGACGGGCGCGCGATGCTCTCGAGCGTCTTGACCATTGGGCAGTCGGATTGGGCAACAGCGCCCTATGAGCACGAGGCCGGCGATTTCTGGATGCGCGTCACCGTCGCCGGCGGCGTTCTGCGATTGCAGGCGTCCGCTGACGGCAAGACCTGGCCGCTCGTCCGACTGGCTCCGTTCGCCGCGGCGCGATCCTACCTCGTCGGGCCCATGGCTTGCACACCGGAACGCGAGGGATTGCCGGTCAGATTCAGCGGATTTTCGCTGAAGCCGCCGCTCGGCAAGGACCTGCACGATCTCAGCTAGCGGTTGCTCGCGGCGACAGCCGTCGTAACGATGACGATGGACCCGTGAAATCTGTTCGAGAAACAAGCCGTCGCAGCTTCCGCCGCAAAAACAAAAATGGCCCGCATCAAGCGGGCCATTTTCGTATCGGAACCGGTGAAGTCCGAATTTGGTTGCGGGGATAGGATTTGAACCTATGACCTTCAGGTTATGAGCCTGACGAGCTACCGGGCTGCTCCACCCCGCGTTAAACCGTTGCGCGCCTTCGCAAGTCTGCCGGGGACGGTGGATTGAGGGCCAACGCGGTGCGCGTGGCTTGCTTCTCCCGTCCCGAAGGCTTCCCTGGAAGGCAACCCCGGGGCCAAGCCCGTCGGGTGCGGGCGGTATGTACCAACCCGGACCAGCTTTGGAAAGGGCTGTGGGGACGTTTTTTTCGACTTTATGACAGCTAACGGGCGCGGATTCCGGCCGATTTGCCGCACACTTGCCAGAAGTTCCACAAACCGCCAGCTTGCCGCAACAAAACGGCGGCGAAACGCCGGAGGAGGAGATTCCGGGTTCGATGCTACGCATCGCCCCGGAATGACAAAAGGGGGGAATCAATGACTGACGCATTCGATTTCATCGTGGTGGGCGCGGGCTCCGGCGGCTGTGCGGTGGCGGGGCGGCTGTCGGAGGATGCGGCGACGTCAGTGGCGCTGCTCGATGCCGGCGGGCGCAACGACAGCTGGCGGATCACCACGCCATTCGGGCTCGCCCTGCCGTACAAGACGGCCAATTGGGCCTTCGATACGGTGCCCCAGAAGGGCTTGAACGGCCGCATCGGCTATCAGCCGCGGGGCAAGGGCCTCGGCGGCTCCTCGGCGATCAATGCCATGGTCTATATCCGCGGCCACAAATCGGACTACGACCACTGGGCCTCGCTCGGCAATCAAGGCTGGTCGTATGCGGACGTGCTGCCCTATTTCAAGCGCTCGGAGAACAATTCCGACTTCGACGGCGAATATCACGGCAGGGGCGGCCCGCTGCATGTCAACAGGCTTCGCTCGGACAATCCGATCCATGAGATCTTTCATCAGGCCGCGCGCGAAGCGCAGTTCCGCATCCGCGAGGACTTCAACGCAGAGGATCAGGAAGGCCTCGGCAGCTATCAGGTGACGCAGCACAGGGGCGAGCGCTGGAGCGCGGCGCGGGCCTATGTGAATCCCCATCTGGGCAAGCGCAGCAATCTGCGCGTCGAGACCGGGGCGCACGCAACGCGCATTCTGTTCGAAGGTGGGCGCGCGGTCGGCGTCGAATATGTGCAGGGCAAGCAAAAGAAGCAGCTGCGCGCGCGCCGCGAGGTCATCCTCGCCTCCGGCGCGTTCCAATCGCCGCAACTCTTGATGCTGTCGGGTATTGGCGATGGCGATGCGCTGGGCAAGCACGGCATCGGCGTCATCAGTCATCTGCCGGGCGTCGGGCGCAATCTGCAGGACCATCCGGATTTCGTGTTCGTCTACGCCTCCGACTACCCGCATTTCGTTCACGCCTCGCTCGGTCGGTTGCCATCCCTGCTCCGCGGCATCCAGCAGTACCGCAAGGAGAGACGTGGCCTGATGACCACCAATTTCGCCGAATGCGGCGGCTTCCTGAAGACGCAGGCCCACCTCGAGGTGCCTGACATTCAGCTCCACCTCGTCATCGCGATGCTCGACGATCACGGCCGCAAGAAGCACAAGGAGCCAGGTTTCTCATGCCACGTCTGCCTGCTCAGGCCGAAGAGCCGCGGCAGCGTGTGGCTGAAAAGCGCCGATCCGCTCGCTGCACCGATGATCGATCCGAATTTTCTGGGCGAAGCGGAGGATCTCGAGGCGATGGTCGCGGGCTTCAAGACCACGCGGCGCCTGATGGAGACGCCCGCGCTGCGCGCACTGCAGAAGAAGGACATGTTCACGTCGGATGTCCGCACCGACGACGACATCCGCAACGTTTTGCGCAATCGCGTCGACACCGTCTATCACCCGGTCGGCAGCTGCAAGATGGGCACGGATGCGATGGCCGTGGTCGATCCGAAGCTGAAGGTGCATGGCGTGGACGGTTTGCGCATCGTCGATGCCTCGATCATGCCGACGCTGATCGGCGGCAACACCAATGCGCCAACCATTATGATCGGGGAGAAAGCGGCGGATATGATCAAGGGAGAGATGCGGTAGAGCGAAGCCCGCGATCTCCGCCGGCGTCCCGGCCCCCGTGCGCAATTGCGCGCCAGGCCGGGACGACGCCTAAGACATTTTCTTTACTGACCTCAAATAAACCTGAAACGAACAACACCCCTCAGCCGCCGGAGCCACAAAAAATACGGACGATTTTAGCGATCTGAAACCGGAACGATCGGTTTGGCGTTCATACGCTCCATTGGCAGGGCTTCGCTCATGAACAGTTTCGATCTCGCCGTCTATGCGGCGCTCGCAATTGCCATCGGCTTCGGCTTCAGGACCGGCCTGATCGGCAGCGCCATGACCATCCTCGCTTATCTGCTCGCCGCCCCCATCGCTGTCGCACTGATGCCGCTGATCGTGCCGCAGGTCGCCGGCAATCCGAACGCGCCGCTCGTTCAAAACTGGATCTGCTTCTTCGGCATCTTCATCGTCGTCGGCATGCTGTTCGGCTATATCGGCCGCCTCGCGCTGAGCGACACCATCCGCGAGGCCGGGATCGGCGACCGCGTTGGCGGGGCCGCGCTCGGCGCCGTCAGGGTCGGGCTGGTCGCCACCACGCTGGTGCTGGTGTTCGACCAGGTCGTGCCAGCCAACCACCAGCCGCCCTTCCTCGCCGGCTCGCATCTGCGGCCGCTGTTCTCGGCGGTCGGGCAGATGGGGTTCAAGTCGCTGCCGCCGGAGGCCGCCGAGACGATCGACCGCCTCAAGCAGGAGCGGCGCATCTAGTGCATCGCCGCAGCCGGCGCCATGCATTTTGACGCCGGCATTTCCCTTATCAGCGGCACTGATGTTGGCTAGAGTGCCGGCCATCCAAAACCTGCTTGCTATTTCGGGAGTGAAACAGTGGATCTTGGGATCAAAGGTCGCCGCGCCATCGTCTGCGCATCCAGCAAGGGCCTGGGGCGCGCTTGCGCCTTCTCGCTGGCCGAAGCCGGCGTCGACGTCACGCTGACCGCGCGCGGCGCGGAGGCGCTGAAGAAGACGGCCGACGAGATCCGGAAGGCCTATCCAGATGTGAAGGTGACCGAGATCGTCGGCGACATCACGACGCCTGCGGGGCGCGAAGCCGTGCTCAAGGCCTGCCCCGAGCCTGATATCCTGATCAACAATGCCGGCGGCCCGCCGCCCGGCGATTTCCGCAATTGGACCCGCGACGACTGGATCAAGGCAATCGACGCCAACATGCTGACGCCGATCGAGCTGATCAAGGCGACCGTCGACGGCATGATGGCGCGCAAGTTCGGCCGCATCGTCAACATCACCTCGGCCGCAGTGAAGGCGCCGATCGACATTCTCGGCCTCTCCAACGGCGCGCGTGCCGGCCTCACCGGCTTCATCGCCGGCCTGTCGC
>NZ_JACOFQ010000035.1:0-80508 GCF_019455395.1 Bradyrhizobium sp. BR 10261 | reverse complement strand
ACGAAGGCATACCCCTCGCCGTCGACGAACAGCGACAGCGTGCGCAGGATGATGGACGCCGGCAGATTGCGCAGGCGCAGGTTTCGCGCCCAGGAATGCGCCTCGTCGGCGGCGATGCGGCGGGCTCGCCGTTTCGCTGATGTCATGGTGATGCTCTTAAGTTTCGGATTCAACTGGACGCGGTAAGCAACTGGAACTGAATTGGGTTTGCTATCGCGGCCCCATCAGCATGGCCTGCACGATCTTCTCGTCGGGATAGTCGAGGAACACGCCCTGCTCGATGCCGTCGCTGAGCCGCTCGAGCCAGCGGCGCGGGAAGCGTTTGACGCGGACGAGGTGATCTTTCACCGCGTCGAACTGCTCCGGCGGCATGGTCGCCGCCTCCTCCTCGGTCATAACCTGCCCGGTCGTGACGACGTGGATGGCGATATCCAGCTCGCCGAGCTTGCCGGCCTCGATCACCAGCAGCTGGATCACGTTCGCCAGCTTGGTCGCCTGCTCGCCACCGCCGGCGAGCGTCGCGATGATGCGGTCAGCCGGCATCGGACACCTCGCCCGCGGAACGGCCCTGCGTGGCCTCGGCAGCGGCCCTGCGGCGCGCGTCGAGCGCGGAGCGGCCAGGAGGCGGGTCGTTGAACCAGCCGCCCGTGAGGCCGCGCTCGGCGATGCGCAGGCGCAGCTCGGCGGCCTCGCGCAATGCCGACAGGGAAGCGCCACGCGGCGCCGGCGCGATGGTCGTCGCTGGCGCGACCGGCGGCGCGGTCACAATGACTGGCGCGGGACGCGGACGCGACACAGCCAGCCGGGTCGGCCGATAGCGCCGCGCCTGCGCCTGATCGCGCAAAATCGCGTAATACTGCACCTTGCAGGCGCCTTCGGTGCGACCCGGCATCGCCTCGACGATCGCGGGCCAAGCGAGCTTCTGCGCGTCGCGAAGCCGCAACAGCTTGGCCTGCTCATAGCTCGACCAATAGCGCTTTTTCATGCCGGCACCTCGACAGCCTCGCACGCCGGCGTGTTGCCGCCGCGTTGGATCAGCTCGGTGCCGCGGAACCATTCTTTCCAGTGCTGCGGCCACCCCCGCGCGTCAGTCTCATGGCGCGATACACAGATGATGTCGCAGCCATCGCGCTCGCAGACTTTGCGCGACGAATGGCCGTCGTCGCTGCGGACCTTTTCGCTCCAGCGATGCTTCACCGCTGCGACCTCCGAAAACGGGTCTCGAGGTCGCCGACGACAAGCGTTGTTTCAGGGCCGGAGACGTCGGCGATCGCGCGCTCGGCGACGCGGCCGCGCTGCCACCAGGCGATGGTGTAGCCGAGCATGAAGCCCGCGGCGATGAGGACCTGGTCGCGGATCATTTGCGCCCCCGGTTGCGGTCGAGCTTTTCGCCCTCCGCGATCACCAGCGCGCCAGCACGGACAAGATCGCGGCGATTACTCTGCGGCTTCCACCAGTCAAGAGACCACGGCCATGTCATCGGAGGCTCAGGCCCGAAATCGTCATCTGCTCGACGGCGCCAGGTCGGCATGATTGCGTAGGCCGAACCAGCAGCGGCCAGCTCGCCGATCGGATGCGCGTCATCGTGTGCTGTCGACCATCCCTCCTGCTCGATCTGGCGGAAGCGCTCGGCGATGACGGCTTGCATGAACGGCGACAGCGGCCGGCGGATATGCAAGGCCTCAAAGACGCGGCGAAGCAGGTAGGACCGCGCGATCGATATCACGGTCATGATCAGCGCGAACAGCAGGTTTTGCCGAAACGACACGGCGACGCCGAGCAGCGGCAGGAAATAGACCTGCGCGGCAAGGCTGATGCCGAACCCGACAACGATGTTGATGACGCTCTCCGCGAGCGACATGATTTTGCTTTGCTTCACGTTTCAGCCCCCTGCTGTTGAACGGATGCCGGCCGAACCAGCTGCGCCAAGGAGGGCGCGGCCGTCGTCGGTGACGGTGGTTTTGGTGATGCCGCAATGCGCAAAGCCCTTGCCGACGAGATGGCGCAGCATCTGCGGCTCGATCGCTTCGCCAGCGTCGATCGCCAGCAGCGCGAGCTGCTCGGCCAGCTCGTCGTCATCGACGGGCAGTCGCGTCTGCAGCGCGCCGTCGACCACCTCTGGCGCAGGCGCCTGGTCGATCTGGCGGGCGAAATCGAACAGCGTATCGGCCTGCGCACGCGGAGCGGTCAACTCGACGCGCGGCTTTGCCGGCAGCTCGGCCGCTTCCAGCTCGCGCAGGCGGTCCCAGCCCCTGCCGGTCAGCGACCATTCGACGGCGCCGCGATAGGTGAAGCCGCGCGCCAGGTAGAACTCGCCGAGCGCAGGCGCGATGTCGCGCCTGAGGTGACAGAAGTCGGACAGGATCTTGAGTGCCTCGCGCTCGCCGATCGAGGCAGGATCGAACGGCGCGGCCTCGAGCGCTGGCGCATCGCAAGCGAGCCCGGGCTCGAGCCAGTCGGCGCCGGCGAGCTGGTCGATGGTGACGACGTCGCCGGCGTCATAGGGCGCGCGGTCGGGCTCGACGGCCGCAGCGGCGCTGGCCCCGTTTTCAGTTGCTTCCGCTGCGGCCGCCTCGGCCTCGCCTTCCGGCGCGACCTCCGGCTCGGCGCCGGCCTGGTTGCCCCACGCGCCCCAACCTTCCGGCAATGGATGCTCGGCGTCGACGCGGGCGAACAGCTCGAGCACCGGCAACCCGCCGGCCATCGAGGCGATCATGTCGCGATAGAAATCCGGCTTGCGCGAATGCTCGCGCGGCCGCTCGCGATGGTTGGAGCCGAATTTCTTCTCCGGCATCGGCAGGCCCTGGCCGCGTTTGAACAGCAGCAGCAGCTCGTCCTGATCGCGGAAGATCTTTCCGGTGCCGGCGACGTCAGGATGCTCGGCGTCGGTCTTGGTCCAGACCGCACAGGTCGAATAGGCGTCAAAGCCCCAGGATTTCGCCACGGCATAGCCGAGCGGCATCTCGACGCGCGCGCGGATGACCTCGCCATCGGGCAGCGAAGTCACCTCGGTCTCGATTTCATGCAGCGCAAAGGCGTGCGCGCGCGGAATCCACAGGAACAGCCAGGCATCGGGCAGCACCATCTCCGCGACCGGCAGCGCGCAGATCTCGTCCCAGGTCATGGTCGGGTAGTGGTTTTCGTAAGAGCGATCAGTCACGCCCTGGTGCCGGCGCCAGGCCGGGTCGGCATAGATGACCGGATATTTCCGGCCCGATGGCGAGAGCAGAGCCGAGCGATCGGACAGCTCGCGGGCCAGGCTATTGCGGTGAATCCGGCCTTTCAGCTCGGAGACGACGCGATGCAGATCCATCGCGACGCGACCGGTCCCGGCGCGCATTTCGTCGGCGTGCTTTTCGAGCGCCTGCTCGAATTCGGCCGCATCCATTGCTGCAATCTGCTGCGCCCGCATTGAAAGCTTGCGGTCGATACCGGCTTCCTGGAGCGTCACGCGCAGCGGCTGGTCTTTAAAAGCCTCGAGGTCGGCCTCGGCCCGCTCAAGAGCGCCGCCATCCAACTGTTCCGATTGGGAACGGTTGGGATTGCCGGCCCGGATTTGCCCGGCCTTTTTCGCGGCGACCAGCAACTCGCCGAGGCGCCGCTCGGCCCGGAAACGGATCTGCGCGGCCTGTATCTCGAGCGCCTTGTCGCCGGCCTGGCGCGCATAATGGCGCATCGCATCGGCCTTGCTGCGGATCTCCGCGACCTCGTCGACCGCGACCGCTTCGGCCAGGGCGCGGCGCGCCGCCTCGTATCGAACCAGCTCAGTCAAAGGGGATGTCCTCCAGCTGCGGCCGCATCTTGAGCCCAGCCAAAAGGCCCGCGACGATCGCCTCGAGCGTCGGCGCGGTGCCGCGCGGGCGGCGGATGACGGCATTTGCGGGCTTGGTCAGCCAGCGCCGGTTCGCCTTGCGGTTATCCAGCGTCTGGCCGTTGATGTGGTCGACGACATGCGTGCGCAAAAATGCCTCGTCGAGGTGCGGCTCATCCTTGATCGACAGCTCGCGATGCATGCGCAGCGTCGCGCGCGACGGCCCTACATTGCGCTTGGCGTAGAGCATCCAGCTGTCGCCGCGATTCTTGCCGGCGTGCCAGACGTTCCACTGCCACTGCATGAGCCAGGGCACGTCCTCGGCATCGACCAGCGTCCAGACCTGGTCGCGCGACGACAGCCAGATCCGCGCCCACGGCGTGCCGGTGAGATCCGGCAGGCCGGAGACGTCGAAAGCGACCGCGCGCGCATCCGTGGTGATGACTGGAGCCTGCATCATTCGTCATCGCCCTCGTCGTCTGGATCAGGCTCGCCGCGCGAGCGACGCTCGGCGCGATCGGCCGCGTCCTTGACCGGATCAGACTTCGGAACGATCGAGAGCACGGTCGCCGAGGCCTTGCGGCCGGTCTTGACCTTCGGCGCCTTCGGCTCGGTCCAGGGCTCGACGAACGCGACGCCTTCCGCATCGCGCCAGATGCGAACGGGATCGCCGCCGACCTTGGCGATGATCTCGCGGCCCGCCGGCACCATCTGCTTGAGCCCGTCGATGACCTGATCGCGGCCGAGCTCGTCGGAGGCGAGCGCGGCGATCGCAGCCGCAAGCGGATTTTCCGGCAGCATGCCGACCGCGTGCATGTAGGTCTCGAGGATCTGCTCGTCCTCGGCGATCTGGTCCGGATTCTTGGCGCGCCGGCGCTTGACCATGCTGCGGATGGCCTTCGGGTCAAAACCCTGCGCCTTCGCCTCGGCGTATTGCGCGCGGATCTCGTCGCCGATTTCGGCGCGCTCGCCCTCGAGGCTGTCGATCGCCTCGAGGAAGGTTTTCAAGCGGTCGACGGTTTCGGATTTGAGCGCGGTCACGACGCAAATCCCCGCTTCCAGAGCTGCGCGACCGAGACCAGGCGCGTGTAATCGCAGCCCGCGAAATCGGCGTCATAGCGCATCAGGTCGTGGGCGATGCGATGCGCGGTCCAGGTCTTGAGGTCGTGGCCGTTGGCAAGCGCGCGCGCTGCGGCCGCGGCGACCATCTCGACGGTCGGAATGCTGCGGCCGTTCATGATGGCGCCCCGCAATTCGGGCAGCCGTGCATCCACTCGCCGCAGATCTTGCGGACATACCAGCCCTCGCTGCGAAGCTGCTCGCGTGCCTCGTCGAACTCGCGCGCGTCGGTGTGCAGCACCTCGTCGCAGCTGTCGCACTCGAACAGGATCTTGCCGCGCTGGCGGTCCATCATGACACCACCTCGAGGCGGTTTTCATCGGCGCGAAACGGCAACACCTGGCCGTAAGCGAGCACGGCCTTGGCGTCCCAGCCGGGCGGCGCCGGCATGGGCACGAACGCATCGGCGCCGAGCAGGATGACGGCCGGCGCCTCGTCGGCGATGACGACGCGGACGGCGCCGACGATGACGCGGCGGTCGAGCCCGAACAGGATGGCGCGGGCGGCTCTCATTGCCGCTTCACCCAGCGAAAGCCGGCGCCGAGGTCGCGACGGTGCAGGAACGGCGCGCTGGCGGCCGCAACGGCCAGCATCGCGCCCGCGATCAGCACGGCCGCGCACATGACCAGGAAACGCAGATCCTCAGGGTCCGCGATGCGCGCGGTGATGTCTGACATTGGCCCCTCCCCTTATTGCCCCCTCGGCAAAAACCCCTTGAAATGCAGGCCCGGCGCGCGTTTTCCACACGCGTCCACAAGGCGCGCCGAGCGACGCCGCCACTCGCGGGCCGACCGCGCACGATGCGGTTATCCACAGGCCGGAAAAATCGCTCTGCGCGGCGACGGCGAGGCGTCGATCTGAGCGGCACCGGCGGCCCATGTTCCCTGTCATGGAACAGCCCCCGCCGCCTCGATTGCTGAGATCTCCCGCTCAATCGCCTTGCGCGCCGGCCCACGCGTGGGGGGGCCGTTGGTCTCCCATCGATGGACCGTGCTCTGATCGACCCCGAAACGCTCCCCGAATGCGGCCTGGCTCTCGCCAACCCGTTCTCTAGCCAAGCGAATCAATTTCCCGTCCATGCGTCACTTAATGCGGAACGCATTAATTCCGTCAACGCCCTACGCGCTAAGTCCCAATGCAAATTGCATTCATGACCGAAGTACACGAACGGCTCGCGCAGGCCCGGAAAGAGGCCGGTTATGCCTCTGCAAGCGCAGCAGCGCGGGCGCTGGACGTCAAAGAGCCGACCTATATCGGGCACGAAAACGGGCACCGCGACCTGAAACGGGAGGTGGCGGAAACATACGCCCGGCGCTTCCACGTATCGCTAGAATGGCTATTGACCGGCAAAGGCCCAAAGGAACGGCGCCCTCTGCGCGTTAGCCCGTCTGAACAGCGGTTTGTGCCGCTTGTCGGGTATGTAGGCGCCGGCGCTCAGACCTTCTTTTTCGCCAACGACGCGCCCCTGGACGAAGTGCCTGCACCTCTTGGGGCGACGGATGCCACCGTGGCCGTCGAGATCCGCGGCGACAGCCTCGGCTCATTCTTCGATCGCTGGCTCGTCTTTTACGACGATGTTCGGCGGCCCGTCGACATCAGCCTTCTCAATAAGCTTTGCGTCGTCGGGCTCGATGACGGCCGCATCCTGATCAAAAAAGTCCAACGCAGCAAGGCCAAGGGGTTTTTTCATCTCCTCTCACAGACGGAGCCCCCAATCCTGGACGTCCGGCTTGAATGGGCTGCGAGGGTCAAAAACATGGTGCCGAGGTGAGCCTATCCAATACCGGGCAGATGATGATCGCCGTCGCCATTAGCCTCGCCGGTCTGGCGGGTTGGGGAGCCTACAATTACCTTCAGGCAACGCAGCGCGATTCCGAAGCCCAAGCGGCAGGGTTTATCGATGACGCAGATGCGCAAAAGGCAAAGGCGCGGGGCGTTTCGGATGCAGCCACATGGCACGCGAAAGTTACGGCCGAAAACGCTGAGAGGGCAAAGCTGCGAGAAGATGCCGCCAACCTGAAGGCCAAGCTCTCGATCAACCCCGCCAGCAAAATGTCTGTCGCAACTCTTGAATGGAAGGTGGGTGGCTTTGGCTCCGTTGGCCTCGTCAGCCCGACACTACGAAACGACAATGCTTTCGAGGTCAAAGACATAGAGATTGAGTGCACGTTCAGCGGCAAAAGTGGCACGCGCCTCTCCAGCAAAACATACGTCATTTTCGACACAGTCAAAGGCAAGTCGAAAAGGACCTTTAAAGATCTAAATCTTGGGTTCATCGACCAGCAATCGGCGCGAGCATTCTGCGAGGTCAATTCGGCCAAGATCGCGCTGCTCGACCGTTAATGCGTCTCGCATTGACTGCCTGATGCGGACTGCATTAAGACTGTTTCCCGTGAAACACCACGGGGGACTCAGCCTTGCCGCGCCAGCCGAACCTTTCCGCCACCGCTCATGAAGCGTCGATCCGCGTCCTAGTTCAGGAACATGCGTTTGGCGAACTCGGCGGCGAAAGCCGTGCGTGCCTTGGCATCGACGTCCAGGCCTTCCTTGGCGCACCAAGCCACGAACTCCTCCGGCTTGATTACGGCCCGCACCACGGCGAGGCCGGAAGCCTTGGCGCGGCGCTCCTGGCTCTCGGCCATCTCGCGCCATCGCTCATAGGTCGGCGGCAGGACATACGCATCCACCATGATCTCGAGAATGCGCGGATAGTCCTCGCGGTTGAACCAGCTGATGCCGACCGCAGCGACCTTTCCCATGAACGTGTCTCCTCTGAGCTTGCCAGTGGGGATGCCAGGCCCGCCGCCGACTGCGAATCGTCGGCGGGCCGCTTTGTTGATCCTAACCTGCGCGGGAGGTCGTGATGGCTAAGCGAGCCCCATCATCCCCGGATCTCTCCGCCACCGACTTCGCCCTGCAGCTGAAGCTGCACGGCTTCCTGCACCTGCGCGCCGAAGGCCGCTTCGCCGACGTCAGGGCCAAGGGCTGTCCGCGAACCGACCCGATCCTGCGCGGCAAGCGGATCGACCGCCAGGCCACGCTCGACGCCCTACTGCGGGACCGCAAGGCGCGGCAGGACGCGGCGGCCGCGGCAGAGGGCCTCCAGATCGAGCGCGAGCGCGTCGCCGCCAGAATCGCGCCGCAGGCCCTGCCCGCGGCCCGCGCTGGCCTTGAAGGCTCCGCCGCGATCGCACAGCTCGCCGACGATTTCATCACGATCACCACCCGGGCCGAGGGCGCCTCGATCCCCGACCTGGTGCGGATGGGCTGGCGCAAGTCGCAAATCTTCGAGCACGCCGACGCCGCCCGTGCGCTGGCCGCCGAGCGGCAGAACGGGGTGGCGGCCTGATGTGCATCCATTTCCCCGACCGGCTGCCGATCTGCGGCTGCCCGGATTGCCGGGTCTGCATCGACCGCGAGCTACCGCTGCCGGCGCCCGCCAACCCCTTCTCGGCTGCCCGCGCGGCGCGCTGGCATGGGCTACTCGCGGCGCAGCGCACCCTTGCGGTCGCGCTGGAGGCGTCGCTGTCGCGCAAACCCATCCTGTTCGCCGAAGGCCTGCCATGAGCGGCAACCTCAATCGCCTGCGCGGCTGCCGCTGCGGCGCCGCCTTCCTGCCGCACCGGGCCAGCCAGCGCTTCTGCTCGCGTCGCTGCGCCGCCCTGGCGCGACCCTCGCACCCCAATTTGAAGCGGCCGGTCGCCCGCGCGGCGTCGTTGCCGCAACATCTGCGCTTCACCTTGCGCCTGCTCGACGTCCAACCCCTTGAGCGGCGCGCGCGTGGCGGCTGGCGGTTCGGCTTGCGACGCATCAGTGACGGGGTCGTCGCACGCCTGATCGCCGGCGGCCACGCGGAGATCATCGGCGGCCAATATCTGCAGCGCGTGCCGCAGGAAACCGGAGAGCCAGCATGAGCTACTTGCTGATGGCGACCGCGCTCGCCGAGGATCTGCGCGCCCGCAAGCTTGCGGACATTAGCCTCGGCGATGCCGAGGCCATCATCGCCCACATGCTCGATCGCAGCGGCGATCTGGCGCGTCGCATGACGTCCGGCAATGCGCAACATGACGCTACGCTCGCCGCCACTTGCAAGGCGATGCGCGAGCGAGGCCTGCCGGTGGGCAACCCCGCCGATCGCGCCGAGGACGAACCGCCGCGCCGATGCGACACCGGCGAGGTTGATCTCGATCTCACCTGCATGGCCTGCGGCGCGATCGAGGGCGAAGCGTGCCGCAAGCAGCTATTTACCTGTCACCAGCCGGAGGGGAAATGAGATCGCCGCTGAAGCTGCGCGCGCTGTCTGTTCGCCAGCCTTGGGCATGGGCGATCATTCACGCCGGCAAGGACATCGAGAACCGCGGGCACGTCGCGATCTGGAAAGGCGCGATGAAGCCGGGCGGCCGCATCGCCATCCACGCGTCCAAGGGCATGACGAAATGCGACTACATCGAAGGCTACAATTTCATGCGGTCGCTCGGCATCCTCTGTCCTCCTGCAGGCGCGCTGATCCGCGGCGCGGTCATCGGCAGCGTCGAAGTCACCGACATCGTGACCAAGAGCGCAAGCCCTTGGTTCTTTGGACCGCGCGGCCTGGTGCTGCGCGATCCAGAGCCATGCGAGCCGATCGCGGCCGGCGGCCAGCTCGGCTTTTTCGTCTGGTCGCCGGGCGGCGAGATCGAACAGCCGCTGAAATGGATGCAGCCCAAGCCGGATGCGCGGCATCCGGTTGAGTTGCAGGCCGAGGCCGATCTCTTCAAGCAGCTAACCACCTGTCACCGGCCGGAGGGCGAGCGATGAAGTGCCCGATTTGCGGTAGTACCACCGAAATCTATTACTTCCGGGAAAACCGCATGCAGTGCCGTCGATGCAGCCACGTCGATGCTGGAACGGGCTTTGGCGCCAAATGCACATGCGCCGAACCCCACCCTTTGCCGACCTGGTACTGCCTCGCTCACGGCGACGTAACCGTTCCGATGGACTGACCAATCATGACCTACGAAACCCGTCATTCACCGACGCAAACCGTGTCGCATGAAGCGCGGTCTTGGCGCTGCTTCTTTTGCGATGAAGTGTTCACCGATCCGAAGGCGGCAGCCAACCATTTCGGCTGTGATCACCCCGGCAACGAGCCTCTCTGTAAGCTTGCCCAGGTCGATGGCGGGATCGCCAAGGTCATCGCCGATCTTGCCGAGACACTGCACGGCTTCCAGACCGAGGACAACGCCAGCTTTCGCGAATTCTATGCTCTTGGCGCCGATCATCGCGCGGCGCTGATCAAGGAGGAGCAGAAGGGTTACGATCGCGGCCTCGCCGACGCTGGCCATGCGGACAGCACCAACAACATGCTGCGCATCGTCCTGGGTAATCAGCTGGCGATGATGTGCGCGCTCCATCGGTTGATGCAGGGCTTCCTATCGCCCGATCCGCTGACGAAAGCGCGCTTGGACGCCCGCATCCTAGCGACACGCGCGCTGACCGATGCGTTCATCGGCCCATCATTTGAGCAGCTAAACACGTCTCACCGGCCGGAGGATGAGCAATGAACCGCCCCGACGCCATTGCCTACCCCCCGCGCGGGCTCTCGCGCGATGAAGCGGCCCGCTATATCGGCGTCGGCGCAACCAAGTTCGACGAGATGGTCGCGGACGGCCGGATGCCGCGGCCCAAGCGGGTCGACGGCCGGGTGATCTGGGACCGGCTGCGGCTCGAGGCGGCCTTTTCTGACCTGCCGGAGGAGCGCGCCGCCAACCCGCTGGACCGCATGCTGCAGGCCGGATAGATTCCCGCCCGGTCTTTAGGGCTAAACGTTGCGCCACCCGGATTACCCCCACGCCGACAGCTATCAGGACCGCCACGGCAAGCCCCGCTGGCGGTTTCGCCGTTCGGGCCGAACCGTCAGCCTGCCTGGCGCCCCCGGCGAACCCGCCTTCGATGCAGCCTACCGTGACGCACTGGAAGGCCGCGAGAAACGCCAGCCGGCGCCCGTGGTGCGATTGCCGGGCCAGACGGTGCCGCGCTCGCTCAAGGCGGCCTGGCTCATCCTGCGCCAGCACGACCCGGAATGGCAGGCGCTGGGGCCGGACATCAAGACGGCCCAGACCCGGATCGCCGAGCGCTTCCTGACGACTCCAGTGGTCGAGGGCGAGGCGCTGACCTTCGGCGAGGTCGCGGTCGAGCACCTCAGGCGCAAGCACGTCAAGGCGCTGCTAGCCGCGCGGTCGGAGACGCCGCATGCGGCCGCGCACCTGTTGCGCGTAATCCGCAAGCTGGTGGGAATCGCGCTCGACCAGGAATGGATCGAGATAGACCCGACCTACCGGCTAAAATACCGGCCGGCCTATGGCGGCTGGAAGGCCTGGCCCGACGAGATGCTCGACCGGTTCGAGGCGCACTGGCCGATCGGCACGACGCCGCGGCTGGTCTACTCGCTGGCGCTGTATTTCGGGCATCGCAGGTCCGACGTTAGCCGGGTTAAGCCAGCAGACCTCGCCGAAACCTCGCACAACGTGGTGCAGCAAAAGACCGGCAAGGCGCTAACGCTGCCGATCCACCCCAATCTGGCAGACGTGCTTGCGGCGATCGACGATCTGCCGCAACGGGAATTCGTGGCGATGACCGCATGGGGCAAGCCATTCAGCGCCAAGGGCCTCACGGTGCGGATGCGCGACTGGACCAAGGCGGCAGGCCTACCGCCTGGCTACACGCTCCACGGCCTGCGCAAGACGCTCGGCAAGGCCCTCGCCGAGCACGAAGCCACCACACGCCAACTGATGGACGTGCTCGGCCACGACAATATGGAGCATGCCGAGCTCTACAGCCGCGAGGCCGAGCAAAAGAAGATGGCCGCCGCCGGCATGCAAAAGCTGATGAACTGGCGCCGCAAGCCCGGTTAGCCATGCGCGCGAGAACATACGCGGCACAAGCTGGCTAACCGAAATGGCAAACGGTTGATTTCCTTGGCGGCTTTCCTTCCGCTAGGGAGCGCCACGCAGCCGGCCCGACCTAGATCGCCTTGATCTTGAGGAAGGCGAAAGCCACCATCTTCAGCAACATCCAGCCATGCCGAAACCTCGAGATCTGGGTCTCGCCATAGGTGCGCGCGGCGTAGCGGATCGGCAGATCCACCGATTTCAGATTGAGCTTCGAGGCGCCGAAGATCAGGTCGAAATCGCCGAACGGATCGAAATCGCCGAAATAGGCCTTGCCGGCCTTCAGGCGCTGATAGTCGCTGCGGCGCAGAACCTTGGTGCCGCACAGCGTGTCCGTGTAGCGCTGATTGAGCAGCCAGGAGAACAGATAGGAAAAGATCTTGTTGGCGATCAGGTTGAGGAAGCGCATCGCGCCGTCATCCATGGGATAGACCAGGCGCGATCCGTTGATGAATTCGCCCTTGCCCGACAGCAACGCCTCGGCGAATTTCGGAATCTGCTCCGGCGGCATGGTCAGGTCGGCATCGAGGATCACCAGCACGTCGCCGCGCGCAGCATCGAAGGCGGTGAAGACGGCGTCGGCCTTGCCTTTGCCGGGCTGACGCATCACCTTGATGTCCTTGGACGGGTAGGCCTGTTTGACCCGCTCCATCTCCTCGAAGGTACCGTCCTGGCTGTGGCCTTCGACGAAGATGATCTCGATATCGTTGCAAAAGTCGGGAATGCGTTGGACCGCAGGCTCGATATTGCCGCGCTCGTTGCGCGCCGGGACGACGACGGTGGCCGAGGCGAATTCTTGCCTCGCCTTGAGGCTGGAGCGCGCCACCAGATAGTGCCGCAACGCCAACTGGCGGATCCCCGGCAGTACGCTGACGAAACGATTGAGAAAGCGTCCGAGCCCGAACATCCGGACCGGTAACAGCACCCGCTGCTCCGACTTCACCGGATCGAAATCCGCAAGCCTGGCAAGGCTGCGCAAATCAGGCGGCGACAGCACGTTCTGCTCGGGATGCGGCATCCGCAGGCCGACGAATTCGGCGAATTTGAGCACCGGGTACCAGAGATGGGAGAAGTAGCCGATCACCAGCCGCGTATCCGGGGTGCAGAGCGGATGGAGCTGGGCGATGAATTTCTGGCAATCCTCGAGCGAGCCGATCGTATCGAGGACGAGGATGTAGTCGAACGGGCCCTGCAGCGCCTCGAGCGTCACCGGGTCCTCGGCATCGCCCTCGACGAAAATGAGATCAGGATGGCGCTGCCGCGCGATCGCAATTTGCTTGCGACAGAAATCGATTCCAACACCATATGACGGCGCGAGGCTCGCAAGCGTATCACCGACGCCGCAGCCGATGTCGAGCACGCGAGTCCCGGCCGGGATCAGAAACTGGAGATAGCGCTCATCCTCGTGGTGGAAAAAGCTATTCTTTTCCCGCCATGCCACGCGATCCGTAGCAATGCGCTCCGCGTGATCGAGAATGCCCGCTTTCCGCGGCGACAGGCAGCCGGACGTCACGGTCATGTCCAATGCAAGACACAGGCCTGGTTGAGCCCGCTCGAACTGAAACCAATCGCGAAACCAAACGCGGCTGCGCAAGACGACGCAGCTATCAAAATAGCCATCAACATGGTCCCCCCAGACCTCGCGGTACACAAGCGCAACAGGGAGACGAGATCAACAGGAAGATGGTCGACGAGCGATGACGCGAGATCGGGCCTCGGGCCCGTGAAAATCCGCCATCCAGGCTTGAACCTCCCCGCCCCTCACCACCGACCAACGTCGGAAGGAAACCGCCCCGCCCGCCGCGATGGCGTCACGGACGGCAAGATCTGGTTCGGCCCATGGAGCAGCGCAAATCCACCAAGAACGACCAGTTGGGCGTCCCGTCGGCGACGAGCGCGCCTCCCACTTGGATGCATCGTGCGGCGTCCTATTCGCCCGACCGGCGCGCCAGGATGCTGGAGCACATGGCGCGCGCCAGATCGGTGCCCCAGCATCAGCCCGCCGTCGCACCGGTGCCGGCACGAAAGAGCGGCCTGGACATCCTCGGTGATCTGTTCGGCTATATCGTCCTGTTCGGCGCAATCGCCATCCTGTGCATGTCGCGCATTCCCCTCTATCTCGGCGCGTTTCTGTTCTTGGCCGACGATGAGCGCATCGAAGGCGCCTTCGCGGCGGTCGGCGTGCGGTTCGAGCCCGATACGGTTGGGCCCGACCTCATCAAAGCGTTCGCGTCGTGGTTCGGATGGATCGCCCTGCTCGCGTGCTTGCGAACTTCCGCCCCTGTCTGGCTTGCGCCGCTCCTGCCGCCGTCGCAGTCGTGGGCCAACATCGCCGGCATCGCCCTTGCGCTCTCCGTGGTCGAAGCCCTCGGATCGCTTGCGATGCGACGTGCTCGGCTGCGGTTCGGATGGGAGGTCGGGCTCGACAGCCTGACTGTTACGACCATCAAATTCGTGATCGCCATCGGTGCGCTGCTGCTGGTGGTGCTGCTCGGCACTGTTTGAAGACCTGGTCCGGTCCGGGCGAGGCCGCCCGTTTACCAGAAATTTACCCCTGCTCCTGAGCTCCGGTATCATTTGCTTAGAATTCGATTGCTACCGTGGAAGTACGGAAACAATCCGAAACACAATTTTGGCGAACATGTCCGTCGCAGAGTTCCTCAGGCAGCGTGCAGTGGAAGTGGCGGTGGACGGCAGCTATTCGCTGCCTCGCTGGTACGATTGCGAGGGCAAGCTGCGAAACTTCGCCTGCCGCACCAAGCGTGTCTCGCCGTTCCGCATGATCGTGGACGTGCCGGTCGTCGGCAAAATCGGCGAGCGCGTGACCTCCTACTTCCAGGATTTCGGCGAATTCCAGGGCACCATCAGCGCCACGCTCAAGTCGGGCTTCCTGATGGAGCTCGAGATGACGCGGGCGCGTCGCGCCTGGATGTCGGAAAAGCTGACCTGGCTCGAGAAAAAGCAGAGGGATGAGAGCATCCAGGAGCTGCGGCGCGAGGCCCGCTTCGTTCCGCAGGCCTCCCACACCACTCTGACGCTGGCCGACGGCAGCGGTCATTCCTGCTTCATCATCGACGTCTCCACCGCCGGCGTCGCGATCTCCTGCGAATATGACCCGACGATAGGTACCCCGCTTGCAGTCGGCGCCTGCGTCGGGCGCGTCATCCGCAAGTTCGACAATGGCTTTGCGGTGAAATTCGCCGAGAAGCAGCAGCGCGACAACCTGCTCCGCTTGCTTGTGCGGCAGGCCGCGCCGCAGCCGGCTTGACGCCGAAGCTCAGCCTCCTGCGGTCAACCGACTTGCTCAACCGACTTGCCCAAGCGACTTGTCCAAGCGACTTGTCCAAGCGACGTGCCTAAGCATCGCTGCCCTATCTCGGCCCCAATGCAGGATCAGCCTTCGACGGTCCGGCGCGCCGGACCGTCATTTGCAGACTTGCGATCGGGGGACCGGATGGCAGTCGACAGGATCACAGTTGACAAGATCACTTGGGACCGGGTCGGCCGGGTGACCGAGCCTGGACGCTACATGTACACATTCGGCTGGCTGACGATCACGGCCGGCGATCTCGATATCTGGAAGCAATACCCGCAAGCCGCATTCACGCTGCTCGCAAACGCTTCCGAGTTGGACCAGACCATCGCCGGGGAATTCCATCTCGGCGCCTTCGACGTCGCGCCCGACGCCCCATCGCCGTTCACCACGCATTGAGCGCCGAAAGCGTCGGCCTGGTCGCCTGTGCGCCCAGCGCAGGCGAGAACGGGAACGCATGGCATGCGCATTGCTTAATATTTGCCATGATGCAGATCCCAGCCGTCGACCAAGCCTTCCTGCTGTTCCTTCTCGTCTCCTGTCTTGGTACGTGCCTCGTACGCGCCCTCTGGGAGTTGGAGCAGATCCGAACCCGCCGAATTGCGTCACCGCCGCGCCAACGTGTAACCAAGCGCGACTAGGGAATCGCGTTGTCCGGACGAGGCCTCACGCGCCCGCCTCTGGACTCGAAGCCCGCAGACGTGCATCGTGAAGAAACTGGCGCACCACCTTGATCCAACTTGGCAATTCCGGTCCAACAACAACCGGGAGCGGTCACCAAGGACGACAGGGCGGTCGTGTCATGCAGTTGATCGCGCTGGTATTCTAACATCTAGGGGTCCTGATGAATGCCCGCTGTCGCGCTTGTTAAGCGACGCGACAGCCGGTGCATGACAGATGGTCGCACGGCTGCGAGTGGATAAGCCGCCAAGGGAACCTATTTTCGACGCCGATGTACCTGATTGAAGCGTTACCCACCGTCATCGGAACGGCCGCCGTCGCCCCGGCACTGCTGATGTTGTGGCTTGTCATTGCGGCCGAGGAACGTCCCGGACCGCCAGCCCAGGTCTGGACGGCCTTCCTGCTTGGCGCAGCCAGCATTTCGCTTCTCGGCCTCGCCCGGGCCCCGTTCGCCAAGATGGTCGCCGCGCCCGATAATCCCTGGGCGGAACTTGCCATGCATTCGGTCTTCGGCGTCGCGCTGCCCGAGGAGGCGGTGAAGGTGATCGCGATCGTGCTGGTCTCCTCGACCAAGCGGCGGACCTTCGCCAATCCCATGGATACCGTGGTCTACGGCGCAGCTGTCGGCCTCGGTTTTGCGGCGTACGAAAACCTCGCTTATCTGGTCCAGCACGCCGAGATGTGGCGATCGCTGGCGGCGCTGCGCAGCGTGCTCACCGTGCCGTTCCACGGCGCACTCGGCATCATCGCTGGCGCTTATCTGACGATCGCGCGTGCCGGCACGGCACTGGGCGCGAACCGCCATCACCGCGACTGGGCCCGCCTCTCCAGCCGCCTGCTGATCTTCGCCGGCCCGCTGGCACTGCATTCGGCCTTCGACTTCCCGCTGCTCACGCTCCAACGCATGCCGGACCTCGATCCTACCTTGCGAATGTGGCTCGGCGGCGCGAGCCTGCTGATCGGTTTCAGCTCGATTGCCTTCGCCATGCGTCTGGTGCGTCGCGTCGCACGCCATCACGCGCCCCGCACCGATATCGCGCGGGAACGTCTCAGCCAGCTGCGCCGCATGTGGGCGCTGTGGCTGGCCGGCGGCGGCGTCGGCTTCCTCGGCCTCGCCTTCGTGCTGACCTCGATCCACCACTGGCTCATCAACCCCGAGCGCAATTTGACGCTGGCACTGATCCCGATCGGCTTCGTCTCGATTCTGCTCGGCCTTGCGCTGTTGGTCGTTACGACCGCGATCTACGTGCTCGGCCGCAACCGCATCCGCACAACTGGCGAAGGTTTTTCGTCAGCGCACGGCGGCGGTTGATCCAACGCATGCCAAGCGTCGGGTGTCCGTACTAGATTGAACGTACATCTTTCGATCTGGAGCTTGCCGATGACATCGCCTGAGGAATTTTCACGGCTGCAATCTGCGATGAGCAAGGCGGTAAAGGCGCATTGGAAGGCCTTTCTGTTCGAAGGCATTTTGCTCGCCGTCCTCGGCATTGCCGCGCTGATCCTGCCACCGCTCGCGAGCCTCGCCGTCACGATCTTCCTCGGCTGGATGTTCCTGATCAGCGGCATCGGCGGATTGATCGCGACCTATTGGGCGCGCACCACGCCGGGCTTCTGGTGGTCGCTGATCTCTGCGGCGCTCGCCGTACTTGCCGGCATGTTACTGCTGGCGCGCCCGATGCAGGCCGTGCTGACGCTGACCATCGTGCTCGGCGCCTATTTCCTTGCCGAGGGCGTCACCACCATCATGTACGCCCTGGAGCACCGCCGCGAGCTGAGCGGGCGCTGGTCGTGGCTGCTGATCTCGGGCCTGGTCGACATCGCGATCGCGTTCATGGTGATCACGGGACTGCCTAGCTCGGCGGAATGGGCCATCGGCGTGCTCGTCGGTATCAATCTTTTGTTCGGCGGCGCCACCCTGATCGGCATGGCGCTGGCGGCGCGCAAAAGCAACACTTGAGGCACCTGTTCGTGCGCGCGCCGATGGGGGGGGTGACAACCCGCTGGCGGCGCGCTATATGACCGGCCATGGTCACCGTCGCCACCAGCTTCTTTTGGTACTTTAGCTACGACAGCTTGCTGGCGGCAGGAGGATCGCGCTCAATCTAAGGTATTGAAGCAAAAGTCCGAACAGCCGCCAGACCTGGCGGCTTTTTTATTGGCCGGCAGGTTCTCGAAACAGACAGGAGCCCGCCGTGCTGAGCACGACCGACGATCTTCGTATCCGCGAACTGAAAGAGCTGAGCACGCCTGAGGACGTGATGCGGGAGGTCCCGCGCACCCTCACAGCCACGCGTGTGGTCATGGCGGCGCGCAACGCCATCCACGCCATCCTGGGCGGCCAGGACGACCGGCTGCTGGTCGTCGCCGGTCCCTGCTCGGTGCACGATCCCAAGGCCGCGCTCGACTACGCCGAGCGCCTCGCTAAACTCCGCGAAGACCTCGCCGACCAGCTCGAGATCGTGATGCGGGTCTATTTCGAGAAGCCGCGGACGACTGTCGGCTGGAAGGGTCTGATCAACGACCCCGATCTCGACGGCAGCTTCGACATCAACAAGGGCCTGCGCCTCGCGCGCAACGTGCTCTCGGCCGTCAACAATCTCGGCCTCCCCGCCGGCACGGAATTTTTGGACATGACGACGCCGCAATACATCGCCGACCTCGTCTCCTGGGCTGCGATCGGCGCGCGCACGACCGAAAGCCAGATCCATCGCGAGCTGGCCTCGGGTCTGTCCTGCCCGGTCGGGTTCAAGAACGGTACCGATGGCAACGTGCGCATCGCGGCGGACGCGGTGAAGTCGGCCTCGCATCCGCATCACTTCATGGCGGTGACGAAGCTTGGCCGTTCGGCGATCGCCTCGACCGCGGGCAACGAGGACTGCCACATCATCCTGCGCGGCGGCGCCAAGCCGAACTACGACGCGGCAGGCGTCGCGGCAGCGTGCAACGAACTTTCAAAATCAGGCGTCGCGCCGCTGGTGATGGTGGATGCCAGCCACGCCAATTCGAACAAGAAGCCGGAAAACCAGCCGCTGGTCATGGCCGACATCGCGGGCCAAATCTCGGGCGGGGAGAATCGCATCATGGGCGTGATGATCGAGAGCAATCTCGTCGCGGGCCGTCAGGATGTGGTACCGGGCAAGCCGCTCGTGTACGGCCAGAGCATTACCGACGGATGCATTGATTGGGCGACAACGGCCACCGTGCTCGAGCAGCTCGCTGATGCGGTCGAAATCCGCCGCAACATTGCGCGCGCCGGACTGCACGAGCGCTCCGCGTAATCAGGGACAAACACGGGCGGGGCGATGCTGTTCGCGCCCTGCCCGCTCTTGTTGCTAGCAGCCGCGGCAGATGCTCTTGATCTTCTTGTCGAGCGCCAGGTTTTCCTTGCTCAGGGGATCGTTGGGATCGTTGCTGATATTCTTTTCGTTCGGAACGTCGCCGGCACGGGGCTGTCGATGGCCGACGGGCGCCTGCGGCACCGATCCCGAGCTTGCGCCACCTGACGTCGATCCCTTGGCGGCGGGTTGGGCAATCGCCGCACCGCCAAGCAAGACCACGAGCGATGCCGCCACCATGATCTTCTTCATATCCGTACCTCCATTCCTCAAACCGCCGTCCCCCTGACCCGCTCACGCTTCGGGCGGATAGAGATGAACATCGCCGCAATAGTCGACGATACGATAGCGCGTTTCCGTCATCGCATCACCAGCATCGACTGCGGTATTTTGTGCCGCCAACACATAATTCGGCCCGATCGGTGATTTGCCGACGCCGCCGGGAATGTCGATCACGTATTCGGGCTGACATAGTCCTGACACCCGTCCGCGCAGCTGCCGCATCAAGTCCTGCCCTTGCGCCAGCGTTGTCCGAAGATGCGCCGTGCCCGGCGCGAGATCGCCGTGATGCAGATAATAGGGCTTGATCCGGCATTCGACGAAGGCCCGCATCAAATCCGACAAAGCGGCGACGTTGTCATTGACGCCGCGCAAAAGCACGGACTGGCTCACCAAGGGAATCCCGCCATCGACCAGCCGCGCGCAGGCGGCGCGGGCCGTATCCGTCAGCTCGCGTGCATGGTTGGCATGCAGCGCGACCCAGGTGGTCGCGCCCTCCACCTTGAGTGCTGCGACCATGTCCTCGCTGATACGCGCAGGGTCGGCCACGGGCACGCGGGTGTGAAGGCGGATGATCTTGACGTGATCGATTGCAGCGAGATCGGCCATGATCTCGCTCATGCGACGCGGCGACAGCATCAGGGGGTCGCCGCCGGTCAGGATCACCTCCCAGACCTCGCTGTGCGCACGAATGTAGTCGATCGCCGCGCGATAGGCGCTGTCCGAGAGTGCGTTCTCCTTGCCGGGACCGACCATCTCGCGGCGGAAGCAGAAGCGGCAGTAGACCGCGCAGACATGGACGAGCTTGAACAGCACGCGATCGGGATAACGGTGCACGATGCCCGATACGGGCGAATGCGGGTGATCGCCGATCGGATCGGCATTCTCGCCCGGCTGCATCTGGAGCTCCGCAGCGGCGGGAACGAACTGGCGCGCGATCGGGTCATCGGGATCGGCGGGGTCGATCAGCTCGACCAGCGCCGGCGTGATCGCAACTGCATAACGCGCGGCCACGCGTTCCAGCGCGGGCAGAGCCGTGACAGGCGCGAGGTCCGCAGCCACGAGCTCGGCCGGCTCGCGCAATGTCTTCGCAAGATTGGTCTTGGTCATCTCTCATCCGCAGGTGGTGTCCAGACCACCTGATCAATGCGTGTTGCGCCGCTTGCCAGCATCACCAGCCGGTCGAAGCCGAGCGCGACGCCGCTGGCGTCAGGCATTTGGGCGACAGCGGCCAAAAAGTCCTCGTCCAGCGGATAGGCCTCGCCGTAGCGTCGCTGCTTCTCTGCCATCGACTCCGTGAAGCGCTTGCGCTGCTCTTCAGCGTCGGTCAATTCGCCAAAGCCGTTGGCGAGCTCGACGCCGCAGGCATAGACCTCGAACCGTTCTGCGACCCGTGGGTCGTCCGTCTTCACCCGCGCCAGCGCCGCCTCTGGAGACGGGTATTCGAACAGAATGGTCAAACGCCCCTGCCCCAGATGCGGCTCGACATGTTCAACCAGGACCTTGCTGAAGATGTCCGACCAGGTGTCGTCCTCGGCGACCCGGACCTTGCCGTCGGCCGCTTGAGCGAGCGCGGACCGATTACCGCTGTTACCCGAGATTGTCGATAGCAGGTCGATTCCAGCGAAGCGCTCGAACGCGCCGCCAACTGTCAACAGCTCCGGCTCGGCGAATGGGTCGGAGGTGTGGCCCCGGAAGGCGAAAGTCCCGATTCCGGTCGCCTGGGCCGCAGTGGCGATCACGACCACTGTGTCCGCCATGATAGCATCGTAGGGGGCCCCTGCCCGATACCATTCCAGCATGGTGAATTCGGGCAGATGCAGGTCGCCGCGCTCGCGGTCCCGGAACACCCGGGCGAACTCGAAAATCCGTTGCTCGCCAGCGGCCAGCAGCTTCTTGCAGGCGAATTCGGGCGAAGTCCGCAAGTATCGGCTGGCTCGGCTGCCGTCGGCCCGGATGATCTCGGTCCGGGGGGCGTGCAGATGGGTCTCATTACCTGGGGAGACCTGGAGAACCGAGGTTTCGACCTCGATAAAGCCCTGCTCGGCGAAAAAGTCCCTGACTGACCTGGTAACGGCCGCCCTGGCCTGGAGGAACGGCCGCCGGTCGAGATGCCGCGAGGGGGTCCAGAACGGCGATATCGGCTTGTCCCCAGCCATCAACCGAACGTCCCCTGGACCAGCAAAGTGCTGGCATCCAACGGCAAAATCAGTATGTTGCGGCCCGAAACGGGCGCCGAGGTCTGATTTGAGGCCCCAAGTCCCCCATCGATTTGACCACGTCCTGGCCTGAGCCGGGCCAAGCAAGCAGGAAATACAGCTTTGAGAGTCATCGCCAGTTCTATTCGCAAGGGCAACGTGATCGAGCAAGACGGCAAGCTCTATGTCGTCGTGAGCGCCGAGAACATCCATCCCGGCAAGGGCACGCCGGTCAGCCAGATCGAAATGCGCCGAATCTCGGACGGGGTAAAGATCTCCGAGCGCTACAAGACCACCGATCAGGTCGAAAAGGCGACGATTGAAGAGCGCAACTACACCTTCCTGTATGAAGATGGAGACGGCTTCCACTTCATGAACCCCGAGACCTTCGATCAGGTCCAGGTTTCCAAGGACGTCGTCGGCGATGCCGCCGCCTATCTCCAACCAGATATGACCGTCAAGCTGTCCATGCACGACACCAACCCGGTGTCGATCGCGCTGCCGCAGCGCGTGACGCTGGAGGTGGTGGACACGGAGCCCGTGACCAAAGGCCAGACCGCCTCCTCGTCGTACAAGCCGGCGGTGCTGTCCAACGGAGTCCGCACCACCGTACCGCCGCACATCACGGTCGGCACCCGTATCGTGGTGATGACCGAAGACGGCTCCTACTCCGAGCGCGCAAAGGACTAAGCCAGGGGCTGGGCCAAGGGATCGGGGATCAGGGCAAGTGCCGCCGGGGGGCGAGACAGTGGTTGGGAAGAGTTTCCGCTTCGTCTCGCTGTTTCTGGCGTCGCTCGCACTCCTCACCGCCACGCCCGTCGCTGCGGACGAGATCCGCAGCCCGTCCCTCACCGCCCTGCGCGTCGATTGGCGCGCAGCGCTGGACCAGCTCCGCACCGAGATCAACAGCCGCCCGCAGATCGCGGGCGATTTCATCTTCGTGCCGCGTCGGTCGGTGCCGCGTTTTGATCCGCGGGGAATGCCGGCCCTGGTGCAGCTCAATGCGATCTCCTCGCAATTCTACACCGGCATCGCCCGCAGCTCGGTTCCCGTGCTGCTGCCGTTCGATGCTGCCGCCTATCTCGAGGCGCAACGCAACGGTGCCCCGGCCACATCAGCGCTTTCGCGCTACCAGGCCGATTTCAATCCCGTCGATATGTTCGACGCCGGCCCTGCCGGTTACAGCGCAACGTTCTCACTCGAGCCCGGTGCCGGCGACGGCATGCCGGCCCGCGTGTTCGCAAAGCCGGTCGAGATTCAAATCACGGGATCTGCCCTCGTCTACGACATCGCCGATCCCGCCGGCGGCAAGGGCGAGCCGGTCAAACCGCTGGCATCCATCTATCCGGATCTGCGGAAGTTCATCCGCGAGGGCTATGTGCGCTACGCCTTCACGCGGTTTGGCGTGGCCTATGTGGTGTCCATTCAGTGCCTCGACAGCGTCGCAAAACCACGGCGGCTGGCATGCAAGGAGGCCTATCCGGTTGCCGAGCGCTTCCTGAAGGCGCTGCACGTCGCAGGCGGCCAGCGCATGCGGCCGCTGATGGACGTTGCCTCATACGTGATCGATCGCCCCGCCGCGCGCTCGGCGGATTTCGGCTACCGGCCCAGCGGCGACATCATCCCGAACACCGGCTATCGCAAACAGGGCGGCCACCCTGATGTGATGGCCTATGCGCAGATCCGCTTCCCGCTCGAGAAGGCGCCGGCCTTCGTGCATTCGCAATCCTACGCCAAACGCGACAAGGATGACCGCCCGACCGCCTATCCCTGGCGTGACAATTTCTGCGAGTCCCGCAGCTTCGAGGTCTGGCAATGCGGCGGCGGCTTCGGTCACCAGGGCGAGGACATCCGCGCCGCCGACTGCCCCTCGCCCGGCGATGCCCGCGAGCCCTGCGATCCCAAGCAACGCGGCGTCGTTGCCGTCCGCGACGCCATGGTGATCCGGACCTCCAGGGATCAGGCTGCGACGCTTGAAGTGAACAGCCGCACCGAGCACATCCGCTTTCGCTACATGCACATGAATCCGCAGGCGTTGAACGCCGACAGGGTGCTCAACGGCCGCATCGTCGCCGAAGGCGAGAAGATCGGCGTGATCTCGAACTATCTCGATCATCCCGCAGGCACGTCAATGCACCTGCATTTCGACGTCCAGGTGTTCACTCGTGACGGCTGGATCTGGGTCAGCCCCTACGTTACGCTGGTCTCGGCCTATGAGCGCCTGATCCGCGCCCGCGGGCGCGAGATCGGCACGGAGATCGCCGGCACCCCGCAACCGGTCGCGCACGCGCTGCCCGAGGACGTCGTCAAGCCCGACCTGCGCGAGGGATCGAGCAGCGAAGAGAACTGAATGGCCGGCTCCCGCCGCCGCGTTTTGATGACCCGTCAATGCCAGCGCCCCAGGCCGGGCCGGATCGGATTTCGGACGCACCACCAGACCTTCCACTGGCCCCAGAATTGCTTTGCTCCCTCCCGGACAAACAGGACGAAGGGAAGCACATGCGTTATCTCACCACGGTGGCCGTTCTGGCCGCTGCTCTCGCTGCGCCGACACACGCGCAGGAACTGACCGGCACGCTGAAGAAGATCAAGGATACCGGCGCAATCACGCTCGGGATACGCGACAGCGCCGTGCCCTTCAGCTACATCGACGACAAGCAGAAGATCGTCGGCTACGCCGTCGACATCTGCATGAAGATCGTCGACGAGATCAAGACCGAGCTCAAGCTGGACAAGCTCGAGGTCAACGAGAGCATCGTCACCTCATCCACTCGTATCCCGCTGATGGCAAACGGCACGGTCGATCTCGAATGCGGCTCGACGACCAACAACGCCGACCGCCAGAAGCAGGTATGGTTCACCAACACGCATTTCCTCACGGCAAGCCGCTTCGTGTCCAAGAAGGCGCTGAAGCTCGATCAGGTCGACGATCTCAAGGGCAAGGCCGTCGTCTCGGTCGCCGGCACGACCAACATCAACCAGCTCACCAAGGCCAACGTGGCCCGCTCGCTCGGCATCACCGTCATGAGCGCCAAGGATGTCCCCGAGGCGTTCCTGATGGTCGAGACCGACCGCGCCGCGGCTTTCGTCATGGACGATATCCAGCTTGCGGCCATGATCGCCTCTTCGAAGGACCCATCGCTCTACGCCATCAGCAACGGCGCATTCTCCGATCCGGAGCCCTATGGCATCATGCTGCGCAAGGACGACGTGGCCTTCAAGGCCGTGGTCGATCGGGCGACCGCAAAACTCTACAAGAGCCCAGAGATAGAAAAGATCTACAACAGATGGTTCATGGAGCCCGTGCCGCCTCGCGGCCTGAACTTCCACGTCCCGATGCCGGCTTCGCTGAAGAAGTCATTCGAAAATCCGTCCGACAATCCGGATCCCGCGTCTTACGGAGGCTGAGGATAATTTACGCGGCCCGGATGGCGCGTAACGACATCCGGACCACGGTGGTCACTCCAGATACGTGGTCAGCTCGGCGCCCTCATCCGCCACGAACACGGCGATCAGTTCGGCAGGCTCCGTGATGCTGGCATTTGCGGAGACCAGATGCGTCGCGCCCGGCGGCTCGAAGAAGGACTGCCCGACGCCGAACGTCTCGACCGGACCGCCACCGAGCTGGGAGCGGATCGCGCCCTTGGTGATGTAAGCGGTCACTGAACCCGCATGCCGGTGCGGCCGCGAAAACCCGCCGGGACCGTAGAACACGCGCACGATGGTGACGCGTTTGCCCGGCACATTGGGCAGCGCGTAAGAGCCGATCGGCTCGACCTTGTCGAGCGGCGAGCTTTCTGCGGCGGTCGCACAGAGCGGCGAAAGCGCGCCTGAGACCGTATCCATCGTCACCGGCACCGCCTTTCCAATCGCGAATGCACAAGCAAGCCCGCCGACGATGGCCAAAACCATCGAGCGCGATTGACGCGGCGCGGCCGCCAAACTCAAAGCCGTCATGGTCATTTTCCTCGCTTGACTCAGGATGCTGCGGCATTGGCCGCAACCTGCCGCTTCGGCGGCGTCCAGCGAAAGGCCGCGCCAAAACGGTTCCAGACATTGATCGAGGCAATGGCCGACGTCAGGTACATCAGTTCGGCCTCGGAGAATTCGCGCTGCACCTCGTCGTAGACCTGGTCGTCGAAGCGATCGGGCAGCAGGGTCAGAGCCTCGGCCCAAGCCAGCGCGGCACGCTCGCGCGCGGAATAGATCGGTGCCTCGCGCCAGACGGCGACCAGGTGGAGCTTGTCCGCAGGTATCCCGAGCCGCTCCGAGAGAAGAACGTGATGCTGCACACAAAAAGCGCAACCATTGATTTGCGAGGCGCGCAACTTGACCAGCTCGAGCAGTTGCTTGTCGAGCCCGGCCTTCGCCGCGACCTGACCGAGTGCCAGCACCAGATCATACGCATCGGGCGCGACCCGCTTGAAATCCTCGTATTCGCTGCGCGCGTGTGACATTGCAGTTCGCCTCGTGATATTGTAAGACTACTTATATCTTATAAGAGCTCGTATATTATGCGCAAGCCGGCCAGCATCACGAAATCGAAACCGGAGCGGCGGGCATCCGGCGAGGAGGTCGCGGTGCGCGTTCCCGCGCCCGGCGAGGGCAAGCGCGGCGAGCAGGGCTATCTTGGCTACCTGCTGCGCCAGGCCCACGCTGCCGTCCGGCTGAAGATGGAGCGGACACTGGCTGATCTCGGTGTGACCTCGCCACAATTCGCCGTGCTGACCATGCTGAACGCCTATCCGGGCCTGTCTGGCGCGGATGTCGCCCGCCTCACCTTCCTGACACCGCAGACCGTCGGCGTGATCATCCGAAACCTCGAGCGCGACGGCGCGATTGTGATGACACCGCATCCCGTCCATGGCCGTATCCAGCAATGGACGCTGACATCGCGCGGATCGACACTCCTGAAGGCTTGCAGAGAGCGCGTGATTGGGTTGGAGAAGCGTCTGGCCAGTAGCCTCGATGCCAAGGCGGAGGCAAGCATTCGCCGCTGGCTCGCCAACGTCGCGACGGAGTTGCAGGAGGACTAAGGTAGGCTGGGATATCCGGCCACGCGCAGCTGTGGCCTATCCGCCCTTCAACACTTTCTTAACTTCACCGTCGGGCCAGTCTTCGCCGGCGGCGATCACGCGGACTCGGCTTTGATCCGTGCCATTGACCAGCACATGCGAGCTCACCCGGTCCCCGCTGGGCGCCAGGTGCAGCTCGGTTTCCGGTTTCCAGCTCAGCGTTGTCGCGAGATCACCAGGAAAAATCTGCCAGCAGGATCCATCGTCGAGCTCGACGACATGGCTTTCCGCATGCGCGCGTATCTTCATTCCACCCCAAAATCTCGTTGAGAAAGGCGGGCCCCGGCGGTCGGCCGGGGCCCTGCTGTGTCAATCGTTGTCGTGATGAATCACGGTCTTGCTGCGGTTGCCGAATTCATCTTCCTTCTTGATGACGGTGGTGCGGTCCGCGGGCTCACGCTCCTTGACGATGGTGGTCCGATCGCGATCGCGGTCGCGGTCGCGATACTCGTGGGACTCGCCGACCGTCACGCCGGCACCGACGGGGCCAACGTGAACGCCGACCTCATCCGCGAAAGCCGGGGCCGCAATAGCCGTGACCATGGCAGCTGCAAACAGATATTTCCTCATCTCGTTCTCCTCGGTGTTGTGCGAAGAGAATGCGAGCCTGCGACAGTTTGTTCCGGACGGAACATGGGCGCTGAGGAGGAGCCGTTCATGTTCCTGGAACCGCCCACAGCAGCGTGATTCCGGCTACAATGCACCTATGAAACAAGCTGATTCCTCAGACAATCGCGTCACCCGCCGCGCCCTGCTCCAATCCACGCTTAGCGCATCGACGCTGCTCTTCGTGCCGACCCAGCTGCTAGCGTCGCCGCCCGGCTTCGATGAATGGCGCGAAGGTTTTCGCGTACGCGCCATGGCAAAAGGCATCTCGGCCGCGACGTGGCAACGCGCGATGGCGCGGATCGAACCCGACATGAGCGTGTTCAGGCAAATGCGCAACCAGCCGGAGTTTCACGAGCAGGTCTGGCAATATATCAATCGTCGCGTCTCCGACTGGCGCATCATCAACGGCAAGATCGCGCTGAAGAACAACGAGGCGCTGTTCGCGCGCATCGAACGTGATTTCGGCGTCGAGCGCGGCACGCTGCTGGCGCTGTGGGGCGTCGAGTCCGCTTACGGCGATCCGCTGGTGCAGCAGAACCACATGACGCCGGTGTTTCCCTCGCTTGCTGCGCTTGCCTGGAATGAGCCGCGGCGCAAGGCCTATTGGGAGGCCGAGCTCATCAATGCGCTGCGCATCGTCGACAAGGGCTGGAGCACGCCCGAAGAGATGCGCGGCTCCTGGGCCGGCGCGATGGGGAATTCGCAATGGATGCCGGAGGTCTGGCTCAATGTCGGCATCGATTATGACGGCGACGGCAAGGTCTCGCCGTTCGGCAAGCCCGACGACGCGCTGGGATCGACGGCAAAATATCTCGTCAATCGCGGCAAATGGCGCCGTGGCGAGCATTGGGGTTATGAGGTCCGTCCGTCCGGCGAGATGAGCGGCAGCCGCACCTATGCGGCGTGGCAGGCGGCTGGCGTCACCCGCGCCGATGGCCAGCCGTTCCCGCAGCCAAATGCAACCGCCCAGATATGGACGCCGGTCGCGGGCGGGCCGACCTTCCTGCTGGGGCCGAACTTCTATGCGGTGAAGAGCTACAATCCCTCGATGAATTATGCGCTCGCGATCTGCCATCTCGGCGACCGCTGCCTCGGCGCGCCACCCTTCATCCAGCCTTTCCCCGGCTCCGAGCGCGTGCTGACGCTTGCCGAGGTGCAGGAGATGCAGACGCGGCTGACCAAGGCCGGTTTCGACACCGGCGGCACCGATGGTCGCGTCGGCAACGACACGATGAAGGCGATCAAGGATTTCCAGCTGCACGCCGGGATCACGCCCGCCGACGGCTACGGCGGGCTGAAGGTGCTGGCGAAGCTGCGGCAGGGATCGTAGTGGCGCTCGATCCGGGCTACGCGACTATCGCTAGTGCCTGTACTGCGGCTCTTCCGCGTCGAGCTGACGGCGGATCGCGGCGAGATGCGACCGGGCGGATTCGGAATCGCCCTCTCGCATTTGTTGGTAGGTCGCGGCCGCAATCGCGGGATCGACGGGCAACACCTTGCGTCCCGTCGACATCGCCAGCACCTGCACTTCGGCGGCGCGCTCGAGGTAGTAGAGATCGTCCCACGCTTCCGCGATGGTCGGCGCCAGCACCATCACGCCGTGATGCTTCATAAAGACGATGTCGGCATCGCCCACGGCCGACGCGATGCGCGCGCCCTCGCGGTTATCAAGCGCAAGGCCGTTGTAGTCGCGGTCGACGGCGGTGCGCCCGTAGAATTTCAGCGCGGTCTGACCCGCCCAGATCAAGGGATCGCCCTCGGTCATCGACAGCGCGGTCGCATAAGGCATGTGGGTGTGGAACGCGACCTTGGCGCGCGGCAGGCGCTTGTGCATCTCGGCATGAATGTAGAACGCGGTTGCCTCGGGCTCACCTTCGCCGTCGAGCACGTGGCCGTGGAAATCGCAGATCAGAAGCTTTGACGCCGTCAGCTCCCGAAAGGCGTAGCCGTAAGGATTGACGAGGAAGAGATCATCGTGCCCCGGCACCACGGCCGAGAAGTGATTGCAGATGCCTTCCTCAAAGCCGTTACGCGCAGCCATGCGGAAGCAAGCGGCGAGATCCTCGCGCGCGGTGCGGATCGCGTCGGTCGCAAGGTCTGGCCGGTTCGAGCGAACGGCTGCAGGTGAGGAGGCGTGAAGGCTGTGCGCCATGGCGAAGGAGACCTCTTTCGAGCGTGAGACGGCAGCGTTTTACAGCGCCGACGCCTGCGCGTCAGCCCCTGCGGCCGCCGCCCTGCCCTGCGCCTTTCACGCCCGCCGCGGCACTCCGCCGGCATTCATGCCGCCATCGATCACGAGCTCGCTGCCGGTGACGTAGCGCGAGGCATCTGACGCCAGATACAGCACACCGGAGGCGATCTCCGCGGCCTGGCCGGCGCGGCCGAGCGGTGTCGCCACCTTGGCGCGCTCCTCCGGATCGATAGGCGCATTCTGGCCGGCGCCGGTCGCTCCGGTCGGGATCTTGCCCCAGATCGGCGTGTCAATGATCCCGGGATGAACCGAATTGACGCGGATTCCGTCGCCGGCGGCCGCGCACTCCATCGCGATCGATTTGGCGAACAGCCGGACGCCGCCCTTGGTCGCCGAATAGGCCGACAATCCAGGCGCACCGCGCAGCCCCGCCAGCGAGGACATCATGACGATCGAACCGCCGCCATGCTTGCGCATCAGCGGCAGGCAATGCTTCACCGAGAGAAACACGCCGTCAAGATTGATCGCGTTCTGCTTGCGCCAGTCAGAGAGGGTCATGTCGACGATCGAGGATACGTGGATGCCGATGCCGGCATTGGGAACGAGCACATCGAGCCGGCCGTAGCGCCTGGCGATCTCGGCTGCGATTTCGATCCAGCGCTCTTCGCTGCTGACATCCTGCTCCAGGAAGATCGCTTGGCCGCCGGCCTTTGTCACACGCGTGGCGAGTTCGGGGCCGCGCAATTCGTCGATGTCGGTGATGACGACGGTCGCGCCTTCGCGCGCAAACAGCTCGACGATTGCCTCGCCAATGCCTGAGGCGCCGCCCGTCACCAGCGCTATCTTGCCCTCAACCTGCCCTGCCATGTTCACTCCCTTTTTTGTTGTTACGAGGTTTATTGTTTGAGGCGATTTATTTCTGCGCACGATCTTGCCGGAAAACGGCTTCGCACTTTCCGGACCATGCGCTACCTAATCACGGATGGCCCCTGGTCCGGAAGCGCGACGTCGATGACGCGGAATTGCACGCGCTCGGCGCCCTGGTAGCGATCGACTGACAATGATCCCGCGACATGCAATTGCTGGCCGCGATTGGCGAGAAGCGCATGGCCCAGCTTCTGCCCGACCGAACGGAACGCGATGCCATTGACGATCGCGCCGTCGCCGGACTTGAAGCGCAGCCTTAAGTGCGCCTGCCCGACCTCCTCGGCAAAGACGAGCTGATGCGCCGGCAGCGCCAGCACCGGCTCGGGATTGCCGCTCCCAAACGGTCCGGCACGATTAAGCGTGCTCGCAAGCTCCGTCGTCACCGCGCGCGCCGAGACCGCGCCATCGATATCGAGCTCGTTGACGTGGCGTGCTTCGGCGACGTCCTGCGCCAGTGCGTTTTCGAGATAGGCACGGAATTCGGCGAGCTTCTCCTTTCGAAGGGTCACGCCAGCGGCCATCGCGTGGCCGCCGCCCTTCAGCAGAAGGCCGTCAGCTACGGCCTGCCGCACCACCTTGCCAAGATCGACGCCGGCAATCGAGCGTCCCGAGCCGGTGCCGATGCCGCCGGGCTCGAGCGCGATCGCAAAGGCGGGCCGCGAGAACTTCTCCTTGAGCCGCGAGGCAACGAGGCCGACCACGCCGGGATGCCAACCCTCGGACGCAGTGACGATGACGGCGAGCTTGTCCTCCAGCCCGATCGAGGCGAGCGCCTCGGCTTCGGCCTGCGCTTCAGCGGCCTGTTCGATCAGCCGGCGTTCGCTGTTGAGGCGGTCGAGCTCGGCGGCGATCCGCGCGGCCTCAACGCTATCGCCCTCGAGCAGTAGCCGCACGCCGAGATCGGCGCGGCCGATACGGCCGCCGGCATTGACGCGCGGTCCCAGCATGAAGCCGAGATGCCAGGCTTCGGGCGGGCCGTTGAGCCGCGCCACATCCATCAGCGCCGTGTGGCCGACATGGTCCCGCCGCCGCATCGCGATCAGCCCCTTGGCGACGAAAGCGCGGTTCAGCCCGATCAACGGAGCCACATCCGCGACGGTGCCGAGCGCGACGTGGTGCAGCATGCCGAGCAAATCGGGCTCGGGCATCCCCGCGTTCCAGAAGCCGCGCTGGCGCAGCTCCCTGTTGACCGCGACCAGCGTGACCAGCACGAGGCCGACCGCAGCAAGATGCCCAAGCCCGGAGAGATCGTCGAGCCGGTTCGGATTGACCAGCGCATCGACCTCCGGCAGCTCCGTGCCGGCCTGATGATGATCGATCACCACCACGGACATGCCCAGCCGTTTTGCTTCAGCGAGCGGCTCGATGCTGGTGGTGCCGCAATCGACCGTGACGAGCAGCGTGGCGCCCTTGGCCGCGAGCCCGCGAACTGCTTCCACGTTAGGGCCATAGCCCTCAAAGATGCGGTCGGGAATGTGGATCAGCGGGTCGAGCCCGCAATGGCGCAGGTGCCAGGCCAGCAGCGCAGCAGAGGTCGCGCCGTCGACGTCGTAATCGCCGAAGATCGCGACGGTCTCGCCCTTCGCGGCGGCATCGGCGATGCGCTTTGCGGCCGCCTCCATCTCCGTCACCGTGAACGGGTCCGGCAGCAGCTTTCGGATGGTCGGATCGAGGAAATCAGGAACGGCATCGATGTCGACACCGCGGCCGGCCAGCACCCGCGCCAGCAGTTCCGGCAGCTGATGCTGCTGCACGATGGCAAGCGCCTTGGCCGCCCCTCTTGCGTCCAGCCGGTCGCGCCAGAGCTTGTCGGTGAGCGAACGCGCCACGCCCAGGAAGCCCTGAGGCATCTCGACGGGCAAGGCGGTGGTGGGCGGCGTCATGGCGAGTGCTGGCTGTTGGGAACTCGGGACCCCGGCTGATCGCGAAGGTCCGGTCACGTCTCGAGGGATTGGCCAGCAATCCCTGGGGATTTGCAACGGCCCGGCCGCACAAAGCGGTGGATGGCTGCCCAACCGGCCGGAGTGACTACCATTTAGGCATTCCACCGAACAGCAAATTAAGCAGGCGTTAGGCGGAATCCTCGAAAAAGAATTGTATTCGATCTGTAGTTGATTGTTCCGGGTTCATTGCAGATCAAGACCTCATTGCCAAGGGAAGTCCCCGATGTCTGCTGCGCTGGGTCTGAAAACCAAACCGGTTACCACCGAACCCGCCGACGACGATTCCGATATCTCTGCGTTGATCAACCGCCTGACCGCGGAGGTCAACCAGATCGCGGTCGACAAGACCAAGTCGATCCAGCAGATCACCAACCAGATGAAGATGCTGGCGCTGAACGCGCTGATCGAAAGCTCGCGGGCCGGCGCCCAAGGCGCGGGCTTTGCGGTGGTGGCGCAGGAGGTGCGCGGCGTCGGCCAGCAGGTCGAGACCATCGCGCGCGAGCTCGAGACCCAGCTGACCAAGCGCACCGGCGATCTCGTCGCCTCGATCGAGCGCATGAGCCAGCGCTCGCGCGGCGAGCGCATGATGGATCTGTCGCTGAACGCGATCGAGCTGATCGATCGCAACCTCTATGAGCGCACCTGCGACGTGCGCTGGTGGGCGACCGATTCCGCCGTGGTCGATTGTGCCGCCTCGCCCGCCCCTGCCGCGGTCACCCATGCCTCCCAGCGCCTCGGCGTCATCCTCGGCGCCTACACCGTTTACCTCGACCTCTGGCTCTGCGACCTCGACGGCAATGTCATCGCCAATGGCCGCGCGGATCGCTTTCGCGTCGTCGGCCAGAACGTCGCCCACACCAAATGGTTTCGCGAGGCGAAAGCCTTGCGCTCCGGTGACGATTATGTCGCCGGCGACATCGAGAACCAGCCGCTGCTCGGCAACGCCCAGGTCGCAACTTACTGCGCCAGCGTCCGCGCCGGCGGAGAGGCCCACGGCGCGCCGCTTGGCGTCCTCGCCATCCATTTCGACTGGGAGCCGCAGGCGCGCGCGATCGTGCAAGGCGTGCGCGTCGGCGACAGCGACAAGGCCCGCGTGCTGCTGGTCGACTCGCATTTCCGCGTCATCGCCGCCTCCGACGGTCAGGGCATCCTGAGCGAGCGTATCCCGCTCTCGCTCGACGGCCAGCGCTCCGGCTTCTACAATGACCGGACAGGCGCGATGATCGCCTTCCACGCGACGCCGGGCTACGAGACCTATCGGGGGCTCGGTTGGTACGGCGTCATCGTTTGCGGGGCGTGAGGGGCTGGGCCAGGTGTCCCGGCTGCTCCATCCAAATCGTGAAAACAACCCCATGCACAGTAGAGCGTGCCGGTTCCACGAAGGCTTGCGTTTGCCATTTGACACGTCGGGCAAAACACTGCCGCCCGGCGATCAACGCGAGGTCTGAGACCTCCTCTGCCTACGGATAAATACCTAGGTCGCCTCCAGTTTGCGCTCTATCAAGTCCGGCACGGCCGTCTCTGCCAATTATTCCCGAAAATAACGGGAGGTTGGCTCATGCTGGTCAGAATCAATACCGCGCAGCGCCGTCCGATCGATGGGCATTTGGCTGCCGTTGCCGGCGATCGCGCGTTCTGCAGCGAGTTCAGCTATCGCAGAGGCAGCGAGATTTTCGGCGAGGGCGAGGAAGCGGAATACGTCTATCAGATCAACTCCGGAGCGGTGCGCACCTACAAGCTGCTTCCGGACGGTCGGCGCCAAATCAATGCGTTTCATTTGCCCGGCGACATGTTCGGTTTCGAGAACAACGAAACCCATCGCTTTACCGCTGAAGCCATCGTCGAGACTGACGTGCGCATCATGACGCAAGGCAATCTCCTGGGCGCGATGCCCGATCGAGCCACCGGACCAAAGCACCTGATCGGATTCGTCACACAAAATCTTCAGCACGCCGAGAACCACATGCTGCTCCTGGGGCGGAAGACATCCCTGGAGAGGATCGCTGCATTCCTGCTCGAAATGGACGACCGGCTGGCACATCCGAGAGTCATGGACCTGCCGATGACGCGTCGCGACATTGCAGACTACCTCGGACTGACGCTCGAAACCGTCTCGCGCGCCCTGTCGATCTTGCGAGACGACGGGATCTTGCGATTTGACGGAACAACCCAACGACGCGTCGAGGTGCTTGATCGAAACCGGCTTTCGAGGCTTGACGCCTGATGTTGCAGCGGACGTCGCCTCGGCTCGACCGAGGCGAGAGCCGCTGAGATCTCTGCAAGGCCAATGGGAGGAATGGTCATGCTCATCAAGACGCTCACATTGCACTCCCTTACCTACCTGGTGGGGATTAGCAGCTCGGTTGCGGTCTATCAGAATGCCCTTTGGAACCCGGAATCAGACCAGGCGGACACGCGCCAGATTGTTCTTCGCGCAACCAAGAGCGACAGAATGCCCGTCAAGCCGAGCAGATCTCACGCGCACGACAGCGTGCCCGCGCAGGCGCCGACTGTCGTCAATCCCAGGATCGGGGACGCTTGCAAGCCGCCGATCGACGTCCGTGGGCGCTGCTTTGCTTCGGTCGGCTTGAGCAGCCAGGCTGCGTAATTCTGCCGGCGGAGCTACCCGTCCAGCTGGGCTGTGGCGACGTCGTCCCCGTCAGCCAGCAAGGTCACCCCGCCGAGCGTCTGCGACGGGCGCTCCCCGAACATCGCCTGGTAATATTGCGCGAACCGGCCGAGCTCATAAAAGCCCTGCTCCATCGCGACGGCTGATACGGTGACCGAGCCGGGCGCGCTATCGCGCAAGATCGAATGGACCGCGCAGAGCCGCTTGTGGCGGAGGAAGCTGACCGGGCCGAGGCCGAACACCTCCTGAAAGGCGCGGTGCAGAGTACGCCGCGAGACGCCGAGCGCTGCGCAGATTTCCGACACATGCACCGGGCGATTGCCGGCGGTGTCGAGATGCTCCTCGACCCGACGGATCAGCCGCCTTGCCGACCGCAGCCAACCCTCATCGTCGGGCGGCAGCGACGACATGACATTCGCCGCCATGCAATCGACGATCGATCGTTTCCAGAAATTGGCGGTGGCTGGCGTCAGCGCCCCGCTATGCGTTCGCAAATGCGACATGATGCGAACCAGGCGGCGCGATGCGATCGCGCCGATCTCGGTATCCGCACGGAAATGGCCGCGGCTGCGCCAGGTGTCGGGATCGCTCAACCGCGCTTCCCCGCCGAACAGCCGGGAGACCTCATTGAGATCGAACCGCATGGCGGCATAAGCGGATGCGCCGTGAAAAACCCCGTCATGCTCCACTAATGGCGGGATCACAAGCACGTCGTTGAGCTGCATGTCGAACGACCAGTGCGCGACGCGTTCCTCGGCCGACAGCAGCATTCCGATGATCAACTTGTCATCACTCGCGACACGCTGGGTCCGCATGCCGACGTTGAACGCGCCGATGCTCAGCGAGAAATCGCCGATGCCGACATGGGACAAGCTTCCGCGCAATCGCCCGCGACCGAGTTGCATCACGTCGACATGCGAGCCATGGACGGCCTGGTGAAGACCTTCGAAACCGTCCAGCCGCTTCGAATCAACCAGAAGGAATGGCTCCATGCCGTACCCTGTTACTGAAGCGCGACTATTCTGCGGCAGGCGACCAGGGAATACTACCACAACGCGAAGTAGGTGCGACAATCTGACTTCGTGTTGAGGCCAACGCTTTCGACATTCGTCTCGTCAAATCCGCCTCACTTGGCTGCACTTTCGCGGATTCACGAGAGGGGCGTTACGTCTTACCCGGTGTGCGTGTCGCGTCGTGGCACAAACTGCACATCACAGCCGGGCGATCTTCGGATACCTTTTTCAACCTTAGCGATATCGATCAAAAGCGCTTTGCGGATGGCTTAGCGCAGGCCGAGAGTATTTTCCGCCCGCTCGCGAGCGTCCGCGCGATGGGAAAGAGATCTTGACGCAATGAGGCGTCGTGCTCTCCCGAACGCCAAAAATAGGAGGGGACCAGACAATGCGTCCAACTTGCCGTCGTCGAAGCCTGCCAGCGTCTGCGCCGTAGCGTCAGATGGACTAAGCGTATCGGAATTTCCACCATGCTGCGGGCGGATCCAGATCACTGCGAATGGTTGCCGGATGATGCAAATACCGGCGAGATGGTCTTCATTCCCGGCGCAACCTTTCGCATGGGATCCGATCATCATTATCCCGAGGAGGCGCCGAGCCACCGCGTCTGCGTTGACGGCTTCTGGATCGACCGCACGCCTGTTACCGTCAGGCAGTTCAAGCAATTCGTCGATGCAACAGGCCATGTCACCGAAGCGGAGATCGTGCCCGATGCGAAGGACTATCCCGTCGCACTGAGAAAGACGCTCTACGCGGGATCGCTGGTGTTCTCGCCGCTGCCGCACGTCACCGATCTCACCGACTGCAGCCAGTGGTGGTCGTTCGTACGCGGCGCTAATTGGCGCCACCCCTATGGCCCCGGCAGCAACATCAAAGACCTCGACGATCATCCGGTCGTACACGTCTCCTATAGCGATGCATCGGCCTTTGCCCGGTGGGCCGGCAAGGACCTGCCGACCGAAGCCGAGTGGGAATTTGCTGCGCGCGGCGGCCTCGAGGGGGAAGAGTTTGCCTGGGGCGATGCGCTGATGCCCGGCGGCAAGCACATGGCCAACATCTGGCAGGGCAACTTCCCTGTCCAGAATCTCGGCGAGGATGGGTTCGAGCGTACCTCGCCGGTGCTGGCCTTCCCGCCGAACGGCTACGGTCTTCACGACATGATCGGCAACGTCTGGGAATGGACGTCGGACTGGTGGTCGGCGGCGCACGCGGCCGACCCGGCAAAGCCCTGCTGCATTCCTCAAAACCCCAGCGGCGGCCGCGAGGATTCAAGCTACGACCCTCACCTCCCCGACATCAGGATTCCGCGCAAGGTCCTGAAGGGCGGCTCGCATCTCTGTGCACCCAATTATTGCCGCCGCTACCGTCCCGCTGCCCGCCACGCCGAGCCGGTCGACACCTCGACCAGCCATATCGGCTTCCGCTGCGTGGTGCGGATGCCCCTGGTCGTTCACCACGAACGGGAAGGATCTGGTGCAACACAGGGAGGCAAGCAACTGCGGCGCCCCTGGGTGCAGAACACACATTGAGGCGACGCTGGAAATCACCTCGCATTGCCACTGTGAAGGCAAACGGCTGCCTCTTGGTTTTGATACAAATCAATACCGATAGGTCATCCGGACGACGATGCTGCGTCCAATCTGTCTTTCGGAACCAGCATCGTCATGGACGATCTCTCGAAATTCGGCGTTGATGCCAGCCGGCTGCCAGCCTGGCTTCGTGTCGTTCTGGTCATGGCGCTCATTGTGCTCGCCGGCGCTGTGGGCCTGCTCGCCTATCGCTGGTACGTACGGCCGGTGACGCTGTCGATCGCGGTCGGATCTCTCGATGGCGATGCGCCAAAAATCGTGTCGGCTCTCGCAAGCCGGCTTGCTGTGAACGACGCGCCGGTGCGGCTGAGGGTCGTCGAGACCGGCGGGCCGCTCGATTCCGCAACCGCGCTTGCGACGGACAAGACCGATCTTGCCGTGGTGCGTGGCGACGTCGGCGACCTCTCGCAGGCTCAAGCCATTGTGGTGCTTGCCGAGGCGGTGGCGATGCTCGTGGCACCCCCCTCCTCCAACGTTGCCGAGATCGCGGATCTGAAACGTGCGACCGTTGGCGTCGTTGCCGGCGACACCAACCAGAAGATCGTCAGCGTCCTGACCAGATCATACAACCTCGACCGCGCCAACGTGGTGTTCAAGAGCCTGGCCTTGAACGAGGTCCGCGCCGCATTCGAGAGCAAGCAGGTGCGTGCAGTGCTCTTCGTCATGCCACTCAGCGAGAAATATCTTGCACTGGTGCGCGGGCTGTTCCCACAGAATGCCAAGACTGCCCCTGTACTGATCCCGATCGAGAATGCGGGAGCGATTGCCGAGAAAGAGCGCGCCTATGAGAGTTTTGACATCCCCAAGGGAACGTTGCGCGGGGCTCCTCCCGTGCCCGACGACGACGTGACCACTCTGCGTGTGGCCTATTACGTGGCCGGCAAGAAGGGCCTCGATAACGACTTGATCGCCAACCTCACGAAAGCGCTGATCGCCGCGCGCCGGGATATCTTGCCGGATTGGCCGATCGTTGCGCAGTTCAAGGCCCCCGATACCGATGCGGGCGCCTATCTCCCGGTCCATGCCGGCGCCACGGAGTACTACAACGGCACCCAACTGAGCTTCCTGGACAAATGGAGCAATGCCATCTTCCTGGCGCCGATGGCGCTTGGCGCGCTGGCGTCGATCGGCGCCGCGCTGTGGCAATTTCTCCGGTCGGGCGAACACAAGCCGAGGGAGCCGGCCCTTGATGCGCTCTACGCGCTGGGACGCAGGATCAGGCAGGCGAGCAGTGAGGCAGAGCTTTTGGAAATCGAAGATCAGATCGATGACCTGCTACGCGCGCAGCGCGCCGGGGCTGATGAGGACCAAAACACGCTCGATGCGGCAACACTCAACGTGGCAGCACACCGGCTGGAAAACCTCATCCATGACCGCAGGATCGCGCTGGGTGCGGCCCATTCCTAAAGCGCGACGAGAATTAGGATGAATTGTCATCGCGCGTTGCCGCATCAACCCGAGCCATCCACGAAGGCAACTGGCGTTCCCTTGGTGACGCTGGCCGCGACCCGCTCGGCATCCCAATTGGTCAGACGCACGCAGCCATGCGACTGTCCCTTTGAGATATTTTGCGGCGAGGGCGTGCCGTGGATGCCGTAGCCGTCGGCGGACAGATTGATCCACATCGTGCCGACCGGATTGTTCGGGCCGGGCATAATCTTGAAGGGTTTGCGGGAATGAACGCCCTTGAAGTGATAGGCGGGATTGTAGCGATAGGTCGGATTTGGATCGATCTCGGTGACCTTCAGCGTGCCTGACGGCGACGGCTTTTCCTCGCTGCCGACGCTCGCGGGATAGAAGCCGATCAGCGCATTGGACTTGTCGAACAGTTTCACGGTTTGCCTGACCTTGTCGATCTCGACCCTGTCGGCCCTGGCAGGCGCAGTGCCCTCGCTGGTGTCGACCACGGCGATGGTCTCGCCGGCGCGGTCGAAGTGATGCCCTGGATTGAGCGCCGCAAGCAGCTGCTCGCTCATGTGAAACCTCTCGGCCAGCTCCTCGCGCGGGCTGGTGTAGCCGAGCTTCGGAATATCTTTCATGTCTTCCATCCTGGATGGAAGCTTGGGCAGGAACGGGCCTGCGACGTCCTTGTCGGTGATGGTGTAGGTTGTCATCGGCGATCGCGCGTCCGCCTGGAGCGCCTTCCAGAGGTCTTCCGTCACTTGATCCGAAGCAGGCAATTGCCGCGCTTCCGCATAGGCGCGAAGCGCCTTCCTGGCGTTCTCGCCGAACTTGCCGTCGATCTCGCCGGGCGAGAAATGGGCTCTGTCCAGCAAGACCTGCAGACGAACGCCCGCCGGGGTCGGCTTGTCGTTCGACAGGGTCTTCTTCGAAGGCTCGGCGGAAGCGATGGCGGCCGCATCCATCCCCGCGGCGAGCGCCGGTGTCACCGCCAGGGCGAAGCATGCGGCGGCGAGCGCCATCTTCATTGCAGGCATGTTCGAGCTCCGACATGGACGGGTTCGTCGGATTGCCAACTCGGCTCGGCGGTGGAAGTTTCCAGTTTTTCCTGAACCGCGAAGGCCGGTCGGCCGACACCCCGCCCCGCATCGCAGGCGGTGCCGTGCGCGATCGGGCCGCGCGCCGGCCGTTGCTGGCCAGCATGCTCCCAAACATAGGGGAATAGTTCCTTACCGATTTTGGATTGCGTTGTCCCGACGCATTTTTCCGCGAGGCAGGCGCAATCCCGGCAAGAACCTTGATCTAGCGCAACGTCTGCGTTGATACGGAGAGCACCGCTTCCATGGGCAGGAAACCGTGGAGCCAATCCATGAGCAAGCTGCACATCAGAAACGTTGCAATCGGGGCCTCGACCTTTGTGTGCGCGGCATTCCTTTCGTTTAGCTGGTCCGGGTCCGGCGGCCCGGCGCTGTCGATCGATAGCGCTCAAGCGCGCGTCGGCCGTCCGCTGACTCCGGTGAGTGTCGCCGGCGTCGCACGCCGTCAGTATCGGCGAGGCAACTACGGCTATGGCGCCGGTGCCGTTGGGGCCGGGCTCGCAGGCGCAGCCGTGGTCGGAACGGCAGCCGCCGCCGCCGCAGCGACGGGCTGGCCTTACAACAACGGCTATTACGGGCGCGGCGGTACACTGGCGGCCAACGCCTATTATACCGGGCCGGTGGAGACCAGCCCCTTCTACCTCCAGCGCGCCTATTACGGGAACGGCCCCTGGTATGGCTACAACGGCTGGGCCGACTACAAGGCGCGCTATGGCATCGTCTGCGATCCCGGCACGACCTTCAAAGGTAGTGACGGCCTAATGCACGTCTGCCAGTAGCGTCTCAGTCCAGTGACCGGGGGCGGCTCAGGCGCTGCCCCTGTCAACTCGCCGCGCCGTCATCTCCGCCGCAAGAAGCACAGCGGCGCGGCTGGCGCCTATCGATGCAACGCCCTGCCCAGCAATGTCGTAAGCAGTGCCGTGCGCGGGCGTGCAGATCGGAAACGGGAAGCCGCCGAGCAAGGTGACGCCGCGATCGAAGCCCATCAGCTTCATCGCGATCTGGCCCTGGTCGTGATACATCGTCAGCACCGCATCGAAGGCGCCGGCCTTGGCACGCAGGAACACGGTGTCGGCGGGAAACGGGCCCTCCACGGCGATGCCGGCGCGCTGGCCGGCTTCCACCACGGGTGCAATGACATCGATCTCCTCGCGACCAAAATTGCCGCCGTCGCCGGCGTGCGGATTGAGGCCGGCGACCGCAATGCGCGGCCGCGCGAAGCCGGCATCGCGCATGCAGGTATCGGTCAGCCTCAAGGCGCGCTGGATGCGCTCGCTCGACAGTTTTGCAGCAACATCCCTCAGCGGAATGTGCGAGGTCACGCGCGCATTCCAGAGCTCACCCAGCACGTTGAATTCGCTGGCCGGCGTCCGCAGGCCGACCACCTCCGCGGAGAAGGCAATCTCGTCGTCATAGTCCGAGTGCGCCAGTCGCATCGCCGCCTTGTTGAAGGGGGTGAAGCAGACGGCATCGACACGGCCGTCCCTGCCAAATTCGAGCGCCTGCTTGTAGTTGGCGAGCGCAAATTGCCCGCCCTCAAGGCTCGCCACGCCCCGCTCGACCCTGATGGGATCGAGGTGACCGAGATCGAGGAAGAGCGCATCGTCTTTCAACTCATCGAAATCGGCGCCCTGATGCACCGCGGTCATTTCAGGCGCAACGCCTGCGATCTTCGCCCCCTGGTCGAACACCCTGACGTCGCCGATGACCACGAGCCGGCACCGCGCGCGGATATCATCCTGCGCCACGAGTTTTGCCGTCAGCTCCGGGCTGATGCCGGCAGGATCTCCCATTGCCAGCGCAATCAGCGGCTTTCCGGTCATATGATCACCTTTTCCTGGTTCGTCGTTTCCAAACTGGCGGGCTTGCGGAAGATGCGTGCGAACAGCAGCAATACCAGCGGCAACAGCAGCAGTGCGACGCCAGATATGACGAGACACGTCACCAGCTTGTTGGCGAAAAAGATGCCGAGGGATCCCTTCGACATCAGCATCGACTGCCGGAACGCATCCTCGGCCTTGTCGCCGATGACGATGGCGAGCACCAGCGGCGCCAGCGGATAGAACAGCTTCTTGAAGAGATAGCCGACGACGCCGAAGCCCAGCATCATGACCACGTCGAGATAGGAATTCGAGACCGAATAGGCGCCGACGACGCAGATGATCACGATCAGCGGCGCAATGACCACGAAGGGAATCCGCATCAAGGCGGCGAACACAGGCACGGTCAGCAGCACCAGGGCGACCGCGACGATGTTGCCGACATACATCGAGGCAATCAGGCCCCAGACGAAGTCTTTCTGGTCCACGAACAGCATCGGACCTGGATTGAGACCCCAGATCATCAGCCCGCCCATCATGACGGCGGCGGTCGCCGAGCCGGGTATACCGAGCGAGAGCATTGGCAGCAGGGCGCTGGTGCCGGCGGCATGATCGGCGGTCTCCGGCGAGATGATGCCTTCGACCTCGCCGGTGCCGAAGTAGCGGCCACGGCGGGAGAAGCGGCGGGCGATGCCGTAGCTCATGAATGATGCCGCGGTCGGGCCGCCCGGCGTGATCCCCATCCAGCAGCCGATCGCCGCGCTACGCAGCAACGCAACACTGTGGCGTGGCAGGCGCCCAACCGCCCGAAACACCTCGCGCCAGTCGATCTTCGAGGAGACGGCACGGGCATGAAATTCTTCTTCGACCGCGACCAGCAGCTCGCCAATGCCGAACAGGCCCATCACCGCGACCACGAAATTCACGCCCTTGACGAGTTCGTCGATCCCCATGGTGAGGCGGACGCTGCCGGAGACGGTGTCGATGCCGATGGCGGCGATGGCAAAGCCGATCGCAAGCGCCACGACCGTCTTGATCGGCGCCGCGCCCCCCATGCCGACGAAGCTCGCGAAGGCGAGGAAATAGACGGCAAAATATTCCGGAGGCCCAAAGGCGAGCGCGACCTGCGCCACCCAGGATGCCAGGAAGGTGATCAGGATGACGCCAACAAGCGCGCCAAACGCCGCCGAACCGAACGCGGTGGCGAGCGCCGTGGTCGGCCTTCCGTCGCGCGCCATCGGATAGCCGTCGAACGTGGTGGCGACCGAGGACGGCTCGCCGGGGATGTTGAACAGGATCGAGGTGACGGAGCCGCCGAACAGCGCACCCCAATACATGCTGGAGAGCAGGATGATCGCCGAGACCGGCTGCATGCCGAAGGTCAGCGGCAGCAGCAGCGACACCCCGTTCGGCGCGCCGAGCCCCGGCAGCACGCCGACGAGAATGCCGAGCAGCACGCCTGTCGCCATCAAGGCCAGGTGCGGCACGGTGACCGCGATGGTGAAACCGTGCAGGAGCTCCGAGAGATTATCCATCGCCTGCTCCCTCAGAGCCCGAACGCGGCGGCGAGCGCGCCGTGCGGAAGGCTGACCTGGAACATGCGTTCGAATACGACGTAAAGCGCGAGCGCCGTTGCCGCTGCCGTGATCGCCGACCACAGCGCCTGTTGATGCCGGGGGATCGCGAGCACGGCGAAGACGTAAGCCGCCGATGCGATGTACATCCCGAGCAGCGGAATCGCGCCGACGAAGATCGCGGCCGGCACGAACAGGCCCGCCAGCCGCCGCAGCTCAATCGACGTGATGGCGATGGGAACGCTCGCCAGCGAAGCCGTCGGCATCACGCCGCGCGCCAGATTGTAGAGACTGCCGACGACGATGATGATGCCGGTCAGGAACGGAAACGTTCCGGATTCGACACCCTCGCTCGACCAGCCGATGCCGTTGTCCAGGCTCTGGACCACCACCGCAACGCCAAAACTGCCGGTAAGGATGGCGGTCGCAAGTTCGAGGGCGCGGCGTGAGATCATTGAAGACTCCAGATCCTCACTTGACCAGCCAGCCCTGCTCGCTCGCGACCTGCTTGACGTGCTCGAGGTCCTCCTTGATGAACTTGTCGAACTCGGCGCCGGTCAGGAACGTGTCCACCTGGGAGGTCTTCTCGATGTAGTCCTTCCACTCGGGCGTCGCCTGCACCTTCTTCATGAGATCGACATAGTAGGCCGCCTGCTCCGGCGTGACCTTGCCGGGCAGCCAGACCGTGCGCGGCTGCTCATATTGCTTGATGTCGAGGCCCTGCTCGGTGCAGGTCGGAACGTCGCTCCAGCCTTCAGTGGCCGTGATCTTCGGCGCTTCAGGCAGGCGCTTCGGGCTGAAGACGCAGAGCGGGCGCTGCGTGCCGCCGCGCCATTGGCCGAGACTCTCGCTGGGATTGTTGACGTGGGAATCGATGTGCCCGCCGGCGAGCTGAACGGCGGCCTCGGCGCCGCTCTTGAAGGGGATGTAGGTGAGTTTGACGTGTCCCGTCTTCTCGATCATGCGGGTCAGGACCTCGTCGGTGTCCTTGGACTGCGCGCCGCCCATCTTGAATTCGCCTGACGCGGCCGCCTTCAGATAGTCACCGGCGGTTTTGTACGGCGCGTCCTGCTTGACCCAGAGCAGAAACTCGTCCTGCGCCATCGCCGCGATCGGCGTGAGGTCGGAGTAATTGAAAGCGACCTTGGAGACGAGCGGCTGCTGCCAGGCGTTCGAGGTGCCGAAGATCACCTTGTAGGGATCGCCGGCAGAAGCCTTGCCGTAGACATAGCCCTCCGCGCCGCTGCCGCCACCCTTGTTGACGACGACGATCGGCTGCTCCGTCAGCTTGTACTTGGTGATGATGTTCTGCACCGCGCGGGCGAGATTGTCGGTGCCGCCGCCGGGACCTGCGGTCGCCACGAACTCGATCGGCTTTTGCGGCTGCCAGGCCGCGAATGCCGGCATCGGGCCTGCGAGCGCGGCCGCACTGACGGAGAGCAAAAAGAGGGACGTCCCACGCATGATTTCCTCCAACTGATTTTTCTGTTTTTTAGATCAGCCGTCCCGACGTCCGTTCAGGCGACGCGTTCTTCGCGCTCCCTGGATGCCGAGACGATTGCGCCTTCTTGCTCCAGCGCTTCGATTTGCCTCTGGTCGAACCCGTGCTGGGCCAGCACCTCGCGGGTATGTTCGCCATAGATGGGCGCGCCTGAGGCGACCTTGCCCGGCGTCTCCGAGAATTTGACCGGCAGCCCGATCGTCTTGACCGGGCCGAGCGTGGAATGCTCGACCTCGACGACCATCTGACGCGCCAGCGTCTGCGGATCGCTGAGCGCCTCCAGCATGTCGTGCACGGGCCCGCAAGGCACGCCCTTCTCGTCCAGCGCGGCGAGCCAATGCGCGCGCGTATTCGTGCAGAAGCGCTCGCTCAGGACGGCTTCCAGCTCCTTCAGATTGGCCATCCGGTCGGCGCCGGTGACGAAGCGCGGATCGGCGGCGAGCTCGCCGGCGCCGAGCGCTTCCAGCATCAAGAGCCAGTGTTTCTTGTTGGCGCCGCCGACCACGAGCCAGCCATCCGAGGCCTCGAACGCCTGGTACGGCGCGTTGAGCGGATGGGCCGAGCCCATGGCCCGCGGCGCCGTACCGGCCGCGAGCGCGATGGTCGACTGCCAATAGGTCTGCACCAGCGCCGCCTCAAAGAGCGAGGTCTCGACCCACTGGCCCTCACCGGTCTTGAGGCGGTGCGTGTAGGCGGCGAGGATGCCCATGCTCGCGAGCAGGCCGGCAGTGATGTCCGATAGCGGCGGGCCGCATTTCACCGGCGGACCATCCGGGCGCTCGCCGGTGAAGCTCATGATGCCGCTCATGGCCTGCGCGACCAGATCGAAACCGCGGCGGTGCTTGTAGGGGCCGGTGCGGCCAAAACCCGACAACGAGCAATAGATCAGCGACGGATACTGCTTGTGCAGCTCCTCGTAACCGAACCCCAGGCGCTCCATCGCGCCCGGCGCAAAGTTTTCGACCAGCACGTCGGCGTCCGCGATCAATCGGCGCAGCACCTGTTTGCCGCCGTCGGTCTTCAGGTCCAGCACGATGCCGCGCTTGTTGCGGTTCATCATCAGGAACGAGGCGGCTTCGTCGCCGATCTTCGGCGGCACCGAATGGCGGGTGTCGTCACCACCAGGCCATTTCTCGATCTTGATGACGTCGGCGCCCATGTCGGCGAGCATCAGGGTGCAGGTCGGCCCGGCCATGACATGGGTGAGGTCGATGACCTTGAGGCCGGCGAGCGGTCCCGAACGGCGTGAAATGGATTGCGATCGATCGCTATGCATCGGGGCGTCCTATTCGCCGCGCCACTGCGGGGCGCGTTTGCTGAGGAAAGCATCGAGCCCTTCACGAAAATCCTGGCTCGTGTAGCACATCAGGATGAGGTCTTCGCCCTCCTCCGGCATCAGCCGCCGTTGCAGCCGGGCGACCGCCTGCTTGGTCGCACTCAGCGTCAGCGGCGCGTGGCTGGCAACGAGGCGCGCGACTTCGTCCGTGCGCTTGTCGAGCGCGGTGAGATCGTCGACGACCTCGCCGAGCAAACCGATGCCTGCGGCCTCGGCGGCATCGACAAGCCGTGCGGTGAAGATCAGATCCTTCACCCGTGCCGCCCCGATCAGCGCAGTGAGACGGCTGACATTGGACATCGACAGGCAATTGCCGAGCGTCCTGGCGATGGGAAATCCGATTTTTGTGCTTGATGTGCCGATGCGCAGGTCACAGGCCGCGGCAATGCCCGCCCCGCCGCCGGTGCAGAAGCCGTTGATCGCCGCGATGGTCGGTACCCGGCATTGCTCCAGCGTGGTCAGCACCCGGTCGATCCGGTTCTCGTAGTCGATGGAGTCCTGCGGCGTCCGGAATGCGCGGAACTGGTTGATGTCCGTGCCGGAGGCAAAGGCCTTGTCGCCGGCGCCGCGCAACACCAGCACCTTGATGGACCTGTCATCGTTGGCCTGCTCGCAGATGGCGGCGAGCCGCTCGTACATGGTGAAAGTGAAGGCGTTGCGCGCCTGCGGGCGGTTGAAGGTGATCCGCCCGATCCCGTCCCTGCATTCAAAAACGAGGTCGTCCGCCGCTACGGCCTGGTCCATTTCCTCGATCTCCAACTGTTTTTGCATTTTTGAATGCAAAATTTTGGTTTTTCAAGATATAATTACCTAACTTTCGTCTATTGGATCGTTTTTGCATTCAAAATAGAGAGTGCCCATGCTGCATGAGGAGGTCGTCGGCCGCATCCGCGACATTCTGCTCGACGGCGAGATCCCGCCGGGCGCGCGGATTCCCGAGCGCGAGCTGTGCGAGCGGCTGGAAATTTCGCGAACGCCGCTGCGCGAAGCGCTCAAGGTGCTGGCCGCCGAGGGCCTCGTGCAGCTGCTGCCGCATCGCGGCTCGCGTGCAGCGAAGCTCACCGACAAGGACATGCGCGACCTGTTCGAGGTCTGTCAGGGGCTCGAAGCGCTGGCGGGCGAGCTCGCTTGCGAGCGCATCACCGATCACGAGATCGCCGAGATCGCCGCGGCCCATGCAGCCATGGTGCAGCACTATCGCGAGGGCGATCTGATCCAGTATTATCGCGGCAACCGCGCCATCCATGAGGGGATCGTCAACGCCGCCGGCAACCCAGTCCTCACCGGGCTCTACGCATCCGTGACCGCGCGCATTCGCCGTGCCCGCTATGTCACGCCGATGACGCCGCAGCGCTGGGCGCTCGCGGTGACGGAGCACGAGGCGATCCTGAACGCGCTCCAGCGCCGCGACGGCGTCGGCCTCTCCCACATCCTGCGCGCGCATCTGCGCCACAAGCGCGAGGAGGTCTTGCAGGCGGGATTTGCGGAGACGGAGACGAGCGAGCCCGCGCTGAAGATTGCGTGAGGCGGCGGCTCGCCTAGCAGCCGAGCTTGTCGGCGATGCCGCCGAAATCCTTGGCGACGATGTCCCAGACGCCGGTCGCCTCGAAATCGACCTTCTGGTGCGGCCCGTACTCGGTCGGCCGGGCCACGAACGCGGTCTTCAGGCCGTTCTTCTGCGCGGCGGCGAGATCCCCATTGTGGGCGGCGACCATCATCACCTCTTCCGGCTTGAGACACAGCAGCTTTGCGGCACCGAGATAGGTTTCCGGATCGGGCTTGTAATGCTCGAACAGCTCGGCCGACATGATGAGGTCCCAGGGCAGGCCTGCGAACTTCGCCATGTTGGTGAGCAGCGCGACGTTGCCGTTCGACAGCGGCGAGATCACGAACTTCGTCTTCAATCGGGTTAGGCCGGCGACGCTGTCGGGCCAGGGGTTGAGGCGGTGCCAGCCCTTGGTGAGATGATCGAGGTCGGCGTCCGTGAGCCCCTTGATGGCGAATTTCTCGACCAGCTTTTCCAGGGAACGGCGATGCAGATCGTCGAGCATCACATAGCCGCGTTCGGGATGCTCGCGCACGTCCTGCATGGAGGCGACATAGGTGCCGCGCCAGCCGTCGACGAGCGCGGTCCAGTCGGCGCTGATGCCGCGGCCCTTGCCCCACCACATGAAGTCGGTGATCAGGCTGGTGCGCCAGTCCACGACGGTGCCGAACACGTCGAAGATGAGGGCTTTGACGGCGGAGAGATCGGACATGGGCGCTTCCCCGGTTGTTTCTTGTCGTCATTCCGGGGCGCGCGAAGCGCGAGCCCGGAATCCATTTCACACCGAATTCTGCCGCCCGATGGATTCCGGGCTCTGCGCGGTCGCGTCGCCCCGGAATGACGGAGGCACTTAATCCAGATGGAACTTCGCGAGCTCGCGATGCTCTGCCTTGATGTAGCGCACGGTACCGGTGACGGAGCGCATCACCACCGTCTCGGTCTCGATCACGCCGTCCTTGCGGAATTTGACGCCCGACAGCAGTGAACCGGTGGTAACGCCGGTCGCGGCGAACAGGCAGTCGCCGCGCGCCATGTCCTCGATGCCGTAGATCATCTTGGGATCGTTGACGCCCATCTTGGCCGCGCGCTCGATCTTCTCGCCGGAATCGAGGATCAGGCGGCACTGCATCTGGCCGCCGATACAGCGCAGCGCCACGGCCGCGAGCACGCCTTCCGGCGCGCCGCCGGTGCCGAGATACATGTCGACGCCGGTGTTGTCGGGGTCGGCGGTGTGGATCACGCCGGCGACGTCGCCGTCGGTGATGAGGCGGACGGCAGCGCCGGTCGAGCGCACGCTCTCGATGATGCTGGCATGGCGGGGACGGTCGAGCACCAGAACGGTGATGCCCTCGGGCTTGACGCCCTTGGCCTTGGCGAGGCGGCGGACATTGTCGGCCGGCGATGCATCGAGCTCGACGACGCCCTTGTCGTAGCCGGGGCCGATCGCAAGCTTCTGCATGTAGACGTCGGGGGCGTGCAGCAACGTGCCGCCATCGGCCATTGCCATGGTGGCGATCGAGCCCGGCATGTTCTTGGCGCACAGCGTGGTGCCTTCGAGCGGGTCGACCGCGATATCGACTTCCGGGCCGGCGTTGACGCCAACCTTCTCGCCGATGAAGAGCATCGGCGCCTCGTCGCGCTCACCCTCGCCGATCACGATGGTGCCCTGGATCGGCAGCTTGTTGAGCTCGCGGCGCATGGCGTCGACGGCGGCCTGGTCGGCGGCCTTCTCCTGCCCGTGCCCGCGCAGCCGCGCCGACGACACCGCAGCCCGCTCCGTCACACGCACGATCTCCAGCGTGAGAATGCGCTCGAGCAATGCTTGCGGCGGCACTGAAATATGGGTCGACATCGGCTAACTCCTTCGAAGCGTTTGGGACGGAAATCTCCGTCCGCATCAACTCGTAACACCCACAGTTCGTTCGAACTGTCTTATCGTTTGAGCATGATCTTTCCGGAAAACCGCTGCACACTTTTCCGGATCATGCTCTAGTTCTTCTCAATCCTGATGACCTGCGGCCGCCCGCTGATCACCTTGTCCTTTTGCACGGCCGCGAGCGCGCGGCGCACCGCGTCCTCATGCGTGGCATAGGTGATCAGGATGACGGGCACGGGCACCGCCTTGCCGTCGCTCGGTGCAGCGCCGCCATTGGGATGACGCTGCACGATCGACTCGATCGAAATCTTCTGCTCGGCGAGCCGGGTCGCGATTGCAGCCGCGGTGCCCGGGAAATCGCGCGCCAGCAGGCGGATGTAATAGCCGCCTTCGTGGCGCTCCATCGGCGCCTTCTTGGTGTCGTGCAGCTGCGCGATCGGCCTTCCGAACGGATTGGCGCGAATGCCGCGCGCGACGTCGGCGATATCGGCAACGACGGCGGATGCGGTCGCAGCTCCACCCGCCCCCGGGCCGACCAGCGTGATCGGCGGAATGCCCTCGCCATCGATCGTAACCGCATTGGTGACACCCATCACCTGCGCGATCGAGGATGTCTTGGGAACCATGGTCGGATGCACGCGCTGCTCGATGCCCTTGGCGGTGCGAACGGCAACGCCGAGCAGTTTGACGCGGTAACCGAGATCGGCGGCCGCGCGAAGATCTTCCGGCGCGATGGAGGAGATGCCTTCGACATACACCGCGCTTTGAGCAACTTTCGTGCCGAAAGCAAGGCTGGCGAGGATCGCGAGCTTTTGCGCGGTGTCGTGGCCGTCGACGTCGAAGGACGGATCGGCCTCGGCATAGCCGAGCCGCTGCGCATCCTTGAGGCACTCGGCGAACGAAAGGCCCTCCTGCTCCATCCGCGTCAGGATGTAATTGCAGGTGCCGTTGAGGATGCCGTAGACGCGATCGATGCCGGTTCCGGCAAGACCTTCACGTAGCGTCTTGATGACGGGGATCGCAGCGCCGACCGCTGCCTCGAAATTCAGCGCACCGCCGTGCTTTTCGGCGGCTTTTGCCAGCTTGATTCCGTGCTTGGCCAGCAGTGCCTTGTTGGCTGTGACAACCGACTTGCCAGTGCTCAGCGCGGCTTCGACCGCCGAGAGCGCGGGATCGCCGGCGCCGCCCATCAGCTCGACGAAGCAGTCGACCTCGGGATGCGTGGCGAGGGCAAGCGGATCCTTGGCCCATTCGACGCCGCGCAGGTCGATGCCGCGCTTCTTGGCCTTCGAACGTGCGGTGACGGCGACGACGCGAATGCCGCGGCCGCTGCGGCCCGCAAGCACGCGCGCCTGAGTTTCGATCAAACGGACAACTTCGGCGCCCACGGTGCCGAGCCCCGCTATGCCCACTTTCAGGGGTGCAACCATGATGCTTGAGTGAACCTGCAGAAAAGAATTAGCGCCGGTTGGCGAGTGGAACGACGTTGTGCAACGTTTCGATGCCGCTTTCAAGGAAGCGGCGCACGCCGCGTGCGGCCTGCCTGATCCGTTGCTCATTTTCCACCATGGCGATGCGGACATATCCTTCACCATGTTCGCCGAAGCCGACGCCGGGCGAGACCGCAACGCCTGATTTCTCCACCATCAACGTCGCGAACTGCATGCTGCCGACACTGCGGAACGCCTCCGGCAGCGGCACCCAGGCGAACATCGAAGCCTCAGGCGGCGGAATCTCCCACCCCGCGCGACCGAAAGATTCCACCAGTGCGTCACGGCGCTTGCGATAGGTGTCGCGCATCTCCTTGATGCAGTCGTCAGGGCCGTTCAGCGCCGCGGTCGCGGCGACCTGCACCGGCGTGAAGGCGCCGTAATCGAGGTAGGATTTGACGCGGGCGAGCGCTGCGATGACGCGGTCATTGCCGACCGCAAAGCCCATGCGCCAACCGGCCATCGAATAGGTCTTCGACATCGAGGTGAACTCGACGGTGACGTCGATGGCGCCGGGTACCTGAAGCACCGAGGGCGGCGGATTGCTCTCGTCGAAATAGACCTCGGCATAGGCAAGATCCGACAGGATCAGGATCTCGTGCTTCTTCGCGAAGGCGACGAGGTCCTTGTAAAAATCGAGGCTCGCGACATAGGCGGTCGGGTTCGAGGGATAGCAGACCACGAGCGCGAGCGGCTTCGGAATCGAATGCACGATCGCCCGCTCCACCGCCTCGAAAAACTGTGGCGTCGGCTCCGAGGGCACCGAACGGATCACGCCGCCCGCCATCAAAAAGCCGAAGGCATGAATCGGATAGCTCGGGTTCGGACAGAGGATCACGTCGCCCGGCGCGGTGATGGCCTGCGCCACGTTGGCAAAGCCTTCCTTGGAGCCCAGCGTCGCCACCACTTGGGTGTCGGGGTTGAGCTTCACGCCGAAGCGGCGGTCGTAATAGGCAGCCTGAGCCCGGCGCAGGCCGGGAATGCCGCGCGAGGCCGAGTAGCGGTCGGTGCGCGGCTTGCCCAGCGTCTCCTTGAGCTTCTCCAGCACATGCGGCGGGGCCGGCAGGTCCGGATTGCCCATGCCGAGATCGATGATATCGGCGCCGGCGTTCCGCGCGGCCGCCTTGGCCCGGTTGACCTGTTCGAACACGTAAGGCGGAAGGCGGCGGATGCGGTAAAATTCTTCCATGGGTCTCTGGGCTCCGGGCAACCGGTCAGGATAGAATCGAGGAGCAATGACACTCCTTCCAGGAGACATCGCCCGGCACGCGAAAATCACTCAAAATCAAATACTTGGAGTAATTTTCGGCGGCAAGGACTGAACTCCTTCGCCCTGACTCTCGGCTGAATTGAAGTCTTTTTAGCACGGAGTGGCGGTCGCGCCAGCGATTACGCGGCCTTATTTGGCATCCTTGGCCGCGACGGCCTGACGGTCGCGCGCGGCCGCAAGCTCGGCCTCGATCTTGGCGCGTTGGTCCGGCGGGATGACGGCCTGATCACGGTCAGGCGGCAAATCGTGCACCGGCAAATAGCCGGCAGGCTCCTTGGGGTGAGCAGGCGTGTCGGCGGCAGACATATCCGCGAGCTGGCTCGAACAGCCGCCCAGCATGAAAGCTGCGATCAGCAGCCCACAGCACACGAGCCGCGACTTTTGCAGGTCCCACAACGCCAACACTTGGGAATTCCCCTACTCGTCCCAACGCAAGGCTGCCGGCAACTTAACCAACAACCCGCCCAAGCTCAAACCATTGCTGCCCACAATTGGAACGAGCGAGAAATCTTCCAAGGCCCACGGCACAAGACGTGCACCGCGATTGTGACAAAAGCAAGAAGCATTGTCGCAGTGCAGCACATCTTCGCGCCGGTTTCGCGCGAAACCGGCGAGCTTCGCGGTGACGAATACGGAATGAATCGTTACTGTTGTCCTCATGAGTACCGTCACGACCGACACGCCCAAGCCTGGCTCGACGTCAGGGTCAAAGTCCGAAACGAAGTTCGATGCGGAAGCCTTCGCGATGAATGTCGCGCGGGCGATGGAGAGCGGCGGCAAGGCGCTCGCCGCCTATCTGAAGCCGCGCGAAAGCGGTGAGGTGCAGGACCGCCCGCCGGCCGAGCTCACGGAGGTCGTCAAGACCTTCACGTCGGTCGCCGAATATTGGCTATCGGACCAGTCGCGTTCGTCCGACCTGCAGACCAAGCTCGCCAAGGATTATCTCGATCTCTGGGGCTCGGCGGCACGGCGAATGGCCGGCCAGGAGGCGCAGCCCGCGATCGCGCCCTCGCCGCGCGACAAGCGCTTTGCCGATCCGGAATGGAAGTCGAACCAGTTTTTCGATTTCGTGATGCAGCTCTATCTGCTCTCCAGCAAATGGGCGCAGGAGCTGGTCCGCGACGCCGAGCTTGATCCGGCGACGCGCCGCAAGGCCGAGTTCTACGTCCAGCAGGTCACCAACGCGATCTCGCCGTCGAACTTCGTGCTGACCAATCCGGAGGTGCTGCGCGAGACCGTTGCCAGCAGCGGCGAGAACCTGGCGCGCGGCCTGACCATGCTGGCGGAGGACATCGCCGCCGGCAAGGGCATGTTGAAGATCCGCCAGTCCAACCCGGACAACCTCGTCGTCGGCGTCAACATGGCGACGACGCCGGGCAAGGTGATCTACCAGAACGAGATGATGCAGCTGATCCAGTATTCTCCGACTACGGAGAAGGTGCTGCGCACCCCGCTGCTGATCGTGCCGCCCTGGATCAACAAATTCTACATCCTCGATCTCAAGCCGGAGAAATCCTACATCAAGTGGTGCGTCGACCAGGGCATTACGGTGTTCGTGATCTCATGGGTCAATCCCGACAAGAAGCTCGGTTCCAAGAGCTGGGAAGACTACATGAAGCAAGGCCCGCTCACGGCGATGGACGTAATCGAGAAGATCACCGGCGAGATGAAGGTGCACACGGCCGGCTATTGCGTCGGCGGCACCATGCTCGCGACCACGCTGGCCTGGCTCGCCGAGAAGCGGCGTCAGCGCGTGACCTCGGCGACGTTCTTTGCCGCGCAGGTCGACTTCACCCATGCCGGCGATCTCCTCGTCTTCGTGGACGAAGACCAGATCGCGGCGCTCGAGCAGGACATGAAGCACTCAGGCGTGCTCGAAGGCTCGAAGATGGCGATGGCCTTCAACATGCTGCGCTCCAACGACCTGATCTGGTCCTACGTCGTCAGCAATTACCTCAAGGGCCAGCAGCCGAGCGCATTCGACCTGCTGCACTGGAATTCCGACGCGACGCGGATGACCCAGGCCAACCATTCCTACTATCTGCGCAACTGCTATCTGGAGAACCGCTTGTCGACAGGCACCATGGTGCTCGACAACACGCTGCTCGATCTCTCCAAGGTCAAGGTGCCGGTCTACAACCTCGCCACGCGCGAGGACCACATCGCGCCGGCGGAATCGGTGCTGTACGGCTCGCAATTCTTCGGCGGGCCGGTGAAGTATGTGCTGTCAGGCTCCGGCCACATCGCCGGCGTCGTCAATCCGCCGGCCTCGGGCAAGTACCAATACTGGACCAACGACAACATCAAGGCCGCCAACGTCGCGGAGTGGATGAAGGCCGCGGTGGAGCACAAGGGCTCGTGGTGGCCGGACTGGCGCGAATGGCTGGGCGGGCTCGATCCGGAGGAAGTGCCGGCGCGCAGCGTCGGGAGCGAGGCGTTCCCGCCCATCGAGGACGCGCCCGGCAGCTATGTCAGGGTGCGCGCATAGCGCAGGGCTGCGCGTTTTCGTATAAGCTCACGACATCGAGTTGAGAGGGGACCGGGTTATGACGCGTGAATTGTTCTGGCTGACCTGTACGGTGATCCTGACCGGGATCCTCTGGATTCCCTACACCATCAACCGCTGCCAGGTTCGCGGGCTCAGCGGCGCCATGGCCAACCCCACGCGCGGCGACAAGCCGCAGGCCGAATGGGCGAACCGTTTGATGTTCGCGCATGACAATGCGGTCGAGAACCTCGTGCTGTTCGCACCGCTGGTGCTGATCCTCAATGCGATCGACTATTCCACGAAATGGACGGTGCTCGCCTGCGTCGTCTATTTCTGGGCGCGCGTTGCGCATCTGATCGTCTATGCGCTGGGCATTCCGGTGTTTCGCACCCTCGCCTTCACCGTCGGCTTCCTGGCACAGGCCGTGCTGGCGCTGGCGATCTTCAAGGTGTTTTGAGCGCGTGTCCCGGACGCGCGACGCGCGAGCCGGGACCAAGAAAGCCGCAAACGACGCAAAAAGCATGGGCCCCGGCTCTGCAGCGCATCACTGAAGAAGTGCTTGCGCTGCGTCCGGGGCACGAGACTGCCCTACTCCTCCTCCAAGCCCAGCATCAACCGCATGTTCTGCACGGCTGCGCCCGAGGCGCCCTTGCCGAGATTGTCCAGCCGCGCGACTAGCAACGCCTGGTGGTACTTGTCGCTGGCGAAGACGTAGAGCTCGAGCAGGTTGGTCTCGTTGAGCGCCTCCGGCTCGAGCCGGCCGCCCTTGCTCGCCTCGTTCTGGAGCGGCATCGCCTTGACGTACTTTGAACCGGCATAGCGTTTCGCCAGCGCGGACTGAAGGTCCGCGCCGCTGGGCTTGCCCGGCAGCGTGTCGAGCTGCAGCGGGATCGAGACCAGCATGCCCTGCCGGTAATTGCCGACCGAGGGAATGAAGATCGGCCGCCGCGTCAGGTTCGAATAGAGCTGCAGCTCCGGCAAATGCTTGTGCTCGAAGCCGAGGCCGTAGAGCTCGAAGGACGGCGCGCTGCCGTCTTCAAAACTTGCGATCATCGACTTGCCGCCGCCGGAATAGCCGCTCACCGCGTTGACGCAGATGGGATAGTCGGGCGGCAACAGGCCGGCATCGACGATCGGCCGCAGCAGCGCGATGCCGCCGGTCGGATAGCAGCCGGGATTGGAGACTTTCTTCGCCGCCTTGATCTTGCCGGCCTGGTCCGGCGCGAGCTCCGGAAAACCGTAGGCCCAATCGGGCGCGACCCGGTAGGCGGTCGAGGCGTCCAGCACCTTCGGCCCGGAGGGACCCATGCTATCGATCAGCGCCACCGTCTCCCTGGCAGCATCGTCAGGCAGGCAGAGGATGACGAGATCCACCTCCTCCATCAGCGCTTTCTTGGCCGCAGGATCCTTGCGCTTGTCGTCGGGAAGCGTCTTCACCGCGACATCGTTCTGGAGCTTCAGCCGCTCGTTGATGCCGAGCCCGGTGGTGCCGGAGCCGCCATCGACGAAGACGGTGGCGGGCTTCCTCGCTGCGCCCGAGGTCGGGGCTTTCGTGGTCTCGGTGAGGCTCATGGTGCGGTCCTTTCGAGCATTTTGGTTTCGTTCGCGAAAGCCTCGGGCCTTGCGTCCTGCATCAGTTGCGCGATCTCTCTTGCGTCGGCGTGGGCTTGCGCGCCAAGCGCATAGGCGATCGCCACATAGTCGGCGTCCGACTTCTGCTGGTTGAGCTTGAAGCTGCCTTCGACATCCTCAACCGTCATGACCAGACCCACGATCCCTTTCTTCAGTGCCGCAAGCCGGCCCGCCGTCATCTTGCCCGACGTCCACGGCTTCTTGGGCAAGAGCCGGTTCTCGAACTTTTCGCTGAGAGTGTCGACCTGCACCGACAGTTCGTCGTCGGACAATACCCGTACCGGCCCGCTCAGATGCACGGACTGATAGAGCCAGGTCGGCACCTGATCCTGGGACACGTACCAGTCCGCCGAGACATAGGCATCAGGGCCGGTCACCGCGAGCAGCCAGGACGCAGTGCCGTCTGCCAGCTTGAGCAGCGGATTGTGACGGGCGACGTGAAAGGCCGCCTGCGGCGTGCCGTCGACGGCATAGGTCAGGTAGAACGGCAGCGGGGAGGCGACCGGCTTCCCGCCGTCGAAAGCACACATGATGCCGAAGCCGCGCTCGTCGGCGAATTTCAGGCTCGCGGCGCGATCCGGCTTGAAATGGGGTGGCGTGTACATCGTAGTCTCCTGCTGGGCCTCCTCGGGGGCCGCCGGATCAGATCGCGCTGACAGGAGAGAGAATGCCGCGGATCGGGTCCAGCGGCAAAGACGATGATCTCAAACGCGATCGACCGCCCAAACCGCAAGAGTGCGGCGGCGGCGACGGGCGAACAGGATGGTCGCGGCGTTGATCATGGCGCGCGGCTATAAGGCCAGATGCGGTTCCCGTCAAGGTGACGGTTGTCATTCCGGGGCGATGCGAAAGCATCGAACCCGGAATCTCGCGAGACAATTTCGGGATTCCGGGTTGGCTCGCTTTGCGAGCGCCCCGGAATGACTGGAGTCAGATCAGCCGCCAGATCCATTCCATGATCCTGGCGATGACATCGCCGAACAGCAGCAGCGCCGCGGCCCAGACCAGCGCCGAGACGAAATTGGCAGCCTGGAAGCTCCAGTACGGCATCTCGAAAATTCCGGCCGCGAGCGGCACGGAGGCGCGCAAGGGACCGAAGAAGCGGCCGATGAAGATGCTGGGCACGCCCCAGCTGCGCACGAACGCCTCGCCCCTCGGCAGGATTTCCGGATAGCGCGAGAGCGGCCACATCTGCGCAACGTGTTCCTTGTAGCGGTAGCCGAACCAGTAGGAGACCCAGTCGCCGAGCGCGGCGCCGATCGCACCGGCAATCCAGATCGGATAGAAGCTGATGCCGCTCACCCCGATCAACGCGCCGATGGCGACCAGCGCTCCCCAGGCCGGGATCAGCAGCGAGATGAAAGCGAGCGATTCCCCGAACGCCAGCAGGAACACGATCGGGGCAGCCCAGGCCTGATGAAGGCGCACGAAATCGGCCAGTGCATGCGCAAACTGCTCCATTCCAAAAATAGCCTTCCCGCCCCGAGGTCCTGCCAGATGGAAAAGACTGGTAAGCCAAGGACTTGTGTGACATCAAGTCACAAAGGGCAGGCTGGAACCGACGGAGGCCTCAAATTGCCGGGACTTGGCGAGCTTGCGGCGTAAAATTGCCGGCATTAACTCCCACCCACAGCGCCGGGCCTGCCCAACGGTGACCTTTGGGAGCCAGAAGTGGCATAGTCAGGCCAACCGATTCGCCGCCTCCGCGGCCCTCAAAACACATCAAGATATATGTCCAAACAGTTGAAAACGAAAGCCAAAGACGATTTGTTCGAGGGCAATGAGCCAAAGGGGCGCGCAAACGCCGCGAAGGCCCCGCCGCGCGCCAGTGGCGGCGAGGCCGATTACACGGCCGCCGACATCGAGGTGCTCGAGGGCCTGGAACCGGTGCGGCGCCGGCCTGGCATGTATATCGGCGGCACCGACGAAAAGGCGCTGCATCATTTATTCGCCGAAGTCATCGACAACTCGATGGACGAGGCGCTGGCGGGGCACGCAACCTTCATTGGCGTGGAACTCTCCGCTGACGGGTTCCTCACCGTCACCGACAACGGCCGCGGCATCCCTGTCGATCCGCATCCGAAGTTCCCGAAGAAGTCGGCACTGGAAGTCATCATGTGCACGCTGCATTCGGGCGGCAAGTTCGACAGCAAGGTCTACGAGACCTCCGGCGGCCTGCACGGCGTCGGCATCTCCGTGGTGAACGCCCTCTCCTCGCGTCTCGAGGTGGAGGTCGCGCGCAGCCAGAAGCTCTACCGCATGAGCTTCGAGCGCGGCCATCCCAAGGGCAAGCTCGAGGATCTCGGCAAGATCAACAACCGCCGCGGCACGCGCGTTCGCTTCAAGCCGGATACGGACATCTTCGGGCCTAAGGCCACGTTCAAGCCGCAGCGCCTGTTCAAGATGACGCGCTCTAAGGCCTATCTGTTCGGCGGCGTCGAGATCCGCTGGAATTGCGCGCCCGAGCTGCTCAAGGGCGTCGAGGACGTGCCGGCGGAAGCAACCTTCCATTTCCCCGGCGGCCTCAAGGATTATCTGGCCGCGGCGATCCACGCCGACACGCTGGTGCATCCCGATATCTTCTCCGGCAAGTCAGGCCGCAACGGCGCGCACGGCGCCTGCGAATGGGCCGTGGCCTGGACCGCTGATGCCGACGGCTTCCTGTCGTCCTACACCAACACCGTGCCGACGCCCGATGGCGGCACGCATGAATCGGGTCTGCGCAGCGCGCTGCTGCGCGGCCTGAAGGATCACGCCGAGCGCGTCGGCCAGGGCAAGCGCGCCTCGTCCATCACCTCGGAAGACGTGATGGTGGGCGCCGCTGTGATGCTCTCGGTGTTCGTGCGCGAGCCTGAATTCCAGGGCCAGACCAAGGATCGCCTCGCCACTGCCGAAGCGCAGCGGATCGTCGAACAGGCGATGAAGGATCCGTTCGACCATTGGCTGTCGGCCAATCCGAACATGGCCAACCGCCTGCTCGACTTCGTCATCGACCGCGCCGAGGAGCGGCTGCGTCGCCGTCAGGAAAAGGAGACGGCGCGCAAGACGGCGGGCAAGAAGCTGCGCCTGCCCGGCAAGCTCGCCGACTGCACCGATGCCGGCACCGAAGGCTCCGAGCTCTTCATCGTCGAGGGCGACTCGGCCGGTGGGAGCGCCAAGCAGGCGCGCGACCGCAAGACGCAAGCCGTACTGCCCTTGCGCGGAAAAATCCTCAACGTGGCATCCGCCGGCAAGGACAAGCTCACCGCGAACGCCCAGCTCTCCGATCTCGTGCAAGCGATCGGCTGCGGACAGCTTCTGCACTATCGGGAAGAGGATCTGCGCTATCAGCGCATCATCATCATGACCGACGCCGACGTCGACGGCGCGCATATCGCCTCGCTCCTGATCACTTTCTTCTACCGGCAGATGCCGAAGCTGATCGACGAAGGCCACCTCTTCCTCGCGGTGCCGCCGCTCTACAAGTTGACCCACGGCAACAAGTCGGTTTACGCGCGCGACGACAAGCACAAGGACGAGCTGATCAAGACCGCCTTCAACGCCAACGCCAAGGTCGAGGTGAACCGCTTCAAAGGTCTCGGAGAGATGATGCCGGCTCAGCTGAAGGAGACCACCATGGATCCGAACAAGCGGACACTCCTCAAAGTGGTCCTGCTGCCTGATGACCGCGACACCACGGCGGATTCGGTCGAGCGCCTGATGGGCACCAAGGCCGAAGCGCGCTTTGCCTTCATCTCCGACAAGGCCGAGTTCGCCAGCGACGAGCTGCTCGACGTCTGACCCTGCGATTCCCTTTCAAAAGCCCCGGCTTCAGGCCGGGGCTTTTTCATTTTGGGGGCGGTGCAGCGGCCTTTCCCGGTCGTTCAACCCTGGCGATCCGTCTCCCAAGAGTGCGACTCAGCCGCCGACTCATAGGGGCCAGGCAGCCCCACGGTTGAGGCAGGATTGCCTGCATCTCAGACAAAGGCGAACTCCTAACTAAAACTTACCCCGGGCCACGAACCCCATAACACATACAACTATTTGAATTTTTTTATGTTTTTTAGATATCGACGACGACGTCATGCAACCGGGACGACGGGCGTTTTCCGGCGACTGTGCCTGCCCTGCAACAGCATTTCGGCGAGAACCGTCTATAGTCCGGGCATCAGATCACACGGACTCCAGTGCGCTCGCGCCTGCCAAGGTTGGGGATTTAATCATGAAGAAGATTGCACTCGCTCTGACGGCGGTTGCGGCGATGACCGGTTCGGCTTCTGCTGCCGACCTGGCTGCACGTCCCTACGTGAAGGCCCCGGTCGTTGCTCCGGTTGCCAACTGGACCGGCTTCTACGTCTTCGGCGGCGCTGGCGGCGGTCTCTCGAACTCCGACCAGAGCGTCGTCTCGACGACGACCGGCACGCCCCTAACCATCACCCAGCGTCAGGGTGGCTCGGGCTGGTTCGGCACCGTCGGTCTCGGCTACGACTGGCAGTTCAACAGCACCTGGGTCGCCGGCGTGTTCGCTGACGGTCAGTTCGGCAGCATCCGCGGCACCGTGCAGGATCCGATCCTCGGCCTCACCGGCCGCCAGAAGCTGGAAGACTCCTGGGCCGCCGGCGTTCGCCTCGGCTGGCTGGTCGCTCCGAACGTTCTGTCCTACGTCAACGGCGGTTACTCGGGCGCCCACTTCGGCAGCACCAGCTTCACCAACCTGGCTGGCGGTCCGACCGGCCTCCACCTCAACGGCTACAACCGCAACGGCTGGTTCGTCGGCGGTGGTGTCGAGAACAGCCTGAACATCTTCGGCATCTCCTCGCCCGGCTGGTTCATGAAGACCGAATACCGCTCGGCCTTCTACGACGCGAAGACCCGGGATGAAATCGTCGACGCAACCAACCTGCCGACCGGCGTGAACAGCATCCGCGCCAACAGCTGGAACCAGACGATCTCGACCTCGCTGGTCTACCGCTTCAACTGGACCGGTCCGGTCGTCGCCAAGTACTGAGCTTGAAAGTACTGAGCTGATCTCAAATTCAAACGCCAAAGCCCCGGCTTCGCCGGGGCTTTTTCGTTATGAGACGTTGCTAGTGCGCAACGCTCGCCTTCAGCGATCGGTAGGCGTCCACGAGCTTGGCTTCGATCGCGACCCAATCGGCTTCGGTGATAGCTTCGCCCTTTGCATCGCGGAACGCCATGGCGTCTGCCCGCGTGACCCCAAAGTGCCTAATCCCCGCGTCGTCGACGCTCTTGCCATAGGTCAGCGCCGCCACGTGTGCGATGGTGAGGCCATAGTCCTGCGGACGGACCGCCTCGCGCCGCGCCTGCCACCAATCGAGCTCGAGACGGGCAGCCTGCTCCACGTCGAACGCCCCGGGCGCGGCCGCTACGTAATCGCGATAGTAGGTCACGAGAGCCGGTAGCGCCGCATTGGCTTCCTGTCGTGATTGCGTCGGCTGGAACGTCTTGGCCGCCTCGGCGGCACTGAACGCGATATGCAGGCTCCTGAACGGAGAAAAGCCGAACTGCGTCCGCGTCGAGGCGTAGAGATGGTAGAACAGCGCGGCATAGCGCTTGTCGTAATAGTCGCGCCACATCGCGGTCTCGAGCCGGGCCATTTCGCCGGGATCGAATGCCCGCAGATCCGCCTGGCGCGGAATACCGGCATAAGCCGCGACAAGGACGGCCGCAGCAGCCGTGCCCAAAATCACCCTGCGCCTCGAGATCAGCTTGCGCACGGACATCCTCCCCGCGGTCTCGCGTCTGCAGCCATTGTATCCGAACTGAAGCTACGGCTAGTCTGGCGGGAAGTTTTCGTGACCGACGGCGATCGTTCCTGCCGCGGGTCGCGACAGAATCAGACCGACAGGGAGGAATCCATGCGCAGAATTCTGCTAGTGGCAGGCCTGTTTGCCCTCGCCGTCGGGCTGCTCTGGATCGGACAGGGTACGGGCACCCTCGCCTGGCCGCGATCGAGCTTCATGATCAACCAGCTGCAATGGGCTGGCTACGGCGCGGCCATGGCCGGCCTCGGGCTGGTCCTGATCTGGCAGAGCAACCAATAAGAGAAACCAGGAAGCAAAGCATGACATCCAACCGGTTCGATCTCCGCGGCAAGGTCGCGATCGTCACAGGAGGTAATGGCGGCATCGGGCTCGGCCTTGCGCATGGGCTCGCCGACGCCGGCGCCGACATCGCCGTGGTCGGGCGCAACGAAGCCAAATCGGCCGCGGCGGTCGCCGATCTCAAGGCGCGCGGCGTGACGGCGATATCAGTCACCACCGACGTGACCGACCACGCCGCGGTCGCGGCGATGATCGACCGCGTCGTCAGAGATCTCGGCCGCATCGACATCCTGATCAACAATGCCGGCATGAGCATCCGCAAGCCGCCGCACGAGCTCGAGCTCGACGAGTGGCACAAGGTGATCGACACCAACCTCACCAGCGCTTTCGTCTGCTCGAAGCTGGCCTATCCGGCCCTGAAGGCATCGGGCAACGGCAAGGTCATCAATATCGGCTCGATGATGTCGATCTTCGGCGCGAGCTTCGCGACCGCCTATGCGGCAAGCAAGGGCGGCATCGTGCAGTACACGCGCGCGTGCGCCAACGCCTGGGCGCCCGACAACATCCAGGTCAACGCGATCCTGCCGGGCTGGATCGACACCGATCTCACGCGCGGCGCGCGGCAGCAGGTCTCAGGGCTGCACGAGCGCGTGCTCGCGCGCACCCCCGCCGGACGCTGGGGCGACATCGACGACTTCGCGGGCATCGCCGTGTTCCTCGCCTCAGCCGCATCCAACTTCGTCACCGGCACCGCGATCCCCGTCGACGGCGGTTTCTCGATCATGGCCTGAGGCGCGGTTGCGGCCACATCCCAAAAAGAAGCCCCGGCAAAGCCGGGGCTTCTAGTTTGATCGTGATCTTTTCTTTGCTTGGTCGTTTGTTGCTCAGTAGCGCGCGATCACAGGCGCGTCGAACTTGTAGCTGGCTCGGACGACCGCCCACTGGATGTCGCGGGGCTTGGCGTCGAAGGTGTAGTTTCCGGACAGGCCGCCGAGCTGATAGGTCTGGCTGCCGAAGGCCGCGTAATTGTACTCGAGGCCGACGATCCAGTTGCGGGTGATGCCGTATTCCCAGCCGGCGCCGACAGTCCAGCCGTTGGCCCAGTGAGTCTGGCCGCCCGAGCCCTGAGCCAGGCCGACGGTGTCGCTGACGTTGAGACGGTTGTTCACGCCGGCATAGCCGCCCTTGACGTAGAACAGGTTGTTCTGAACGGCGAAGCCGGCGCGGCCGACGACGGTCGCGAGAACGTTCGTACGCCAGGTGAAGACGTCATCGCCCGCACCGAACGCGGTGTTCACGACGGTGCCCTTGTTGTCGAGGCCGGAGATCGTACCCTCCATGCCGAACACGTAGTTATTGGCCTGCCAGTTGTAGCCGATCTGGGCGCCGCCCATGATGCCGGAGCCGCGCTGGCGATAGCCCTGCCCGGGAACGAGATCACCGAACGGCGCGCCGGTCCCGTTGTTGATGAACTGCTCGTTGGTCCAGGCGCCACCGATGTGGCCACCGACATAGAAGCCGGTCCAGTTGAACAACGGCTCGATGTAAGCAGGCGCCTTGGTGTAAGGACGCGCGGCGAGATCGGCGGCGGAAGCAGCGCCGGTCGAAACCAGAGCGGTCGTGCAGGCGAAGGCGGCAATCAATTTGTTACGCATGGTACACCCCGTGTCCTTTGATGGGCGCACGCTCACACGCAAGTTCTTACTCAAATTTGAATCAACAAAGTTAAGGCGCCGGATTGGCATTTGGCGGTCTTTGAATCCCGGACCGCTGTTGCGGGCGCGCAACGCGGACGCCGCAATTTAACGCGGCGTTATCCCTACCAGATCGCTGCGTCAGGATTCCGGCGAATGCACATGCTCGGGCCGCACGCCGATGGCGATGAAGCGCGCGGGAATGCCCTGGAGCCACGGCCAAGCGGAGATCAGGCGCAGGATCAGCGGCACCTTGAACGGTTGACCTGTGCCTTTCAGCGCGCTGCTGACGATGTTGTTCTGCACGACCACCTGCATGGCCTGGGTCATCTTCACCGGGAATTCGCGGCGGCGCCTGACGGCGTCGAGCTCAGTCTCGGATGGACAGCCCCGCATCAGCTTCTCTGCGAGCAGGTTCGCGGTCGCGACCGCATCCTGCACGGCCAGATTGACGCCGACGCCGCCGACCGGCGACATCGCATGCGCGGCGTCACCGATACAAAGCAGCCCGGGTCGCGTCCAGTGGCTCAGACGGTTGATCGCGACCGTCAGCAGCTTCACGTCATCGAAGCTCTTGACGTCGGCGATGCCGTGCCTGAGGACCGGCGCCATGCGCACGACATCGTCGAGCAGCGCCCGTAGTCCCCTCGCCTTCACCGCATCATACTGTCCCTTGGCGATGACATAGGCGCATTGCCAATAATCGCCGCGGTCGAAGGTGACCATCATCTTGCCGGGCTCGATGCGCGCAAACAGGTTCTCGGTCTCGTCGGGCCTGCGGCCCGCGCGGAACCAGAGCACGTCCATCGGTGCCCCGATCTCCTCGACGGCAAGGCCTGCGCGCTCGCGCACCGTCGAGTGCCGGCCGTCGCAGGCGATGGTGAGATCGGCCTCGATCTCGACGTCACCGTCGGGCGTCGTTGCGCGGACGCCGGCGATGGTCTCGCCCCGCCGGATCAGGCCGACAGCCTCCGTGCTCATCAGCACTTCGAGCGAGGAGAAACGCTTGCCGGCCTCGCGCAGGAAATTGAGAAAGTCCCATTGCGGCATGAAGGCGATGAAAGGGTATTTCGTGTTCAGCCGGCTGAGATCGGCGATCCGCACCTTGGTGCCACCAAACAGGCCGTCCATCTTCTGCAGGCGCTGATGCGGCAGCTTGAGGAAGCCGTCGATGAGGCCGAGTTCGTCCATCACCTGAAGTGTCGAGGGATGCACGGTGTCGCCGCGAAAGTCGCGGAAGAAATCAGCGTGTTTCTCCAGCACCACGACGCGGATGCCGGCGCGTCCCAACAGATAGCCGAGCATCATGCCCGCAGGTCCGCCGCCGACGATGCAGCAACGGACTTTTATGGAACGTGTTGCGGGTTGATCCGATGTCCCTGTCGTCATGATCCTGACCTCACTGGCAGGTGGATCCGTAAACAGGATAACAGCACCAATTTACATCGCTATCCGCATTCATTGGCTCACCGTGCCGGAACCAAGATGACGGGTCACCAGATCGAGGAACTCGCTGGCCATCGGTGAAATGCTCAAGGACCGGTGCCGAACGACGCCCACGGTCCGCTTGATCTCGGGCGCAGAGATCGGAATGGCCCGGATGTTGGAGCCGGAGTTTGTCGGCAGCGCCGTCGCCGGCAGGATCGCGCAGCCGACACCTGCTTCCAGCAATCCGAGGATGCAGGAGACGTGTTCGACTTCGTAAAACCATCGCAGCTTCAGGGCGGCATTTCCGAGCAACACCTCCAGCAGGAGCCGGTTGCCGCTGTCGCGCCCACCGATGACGAGCCGAACCTTTGCCGTTGCCTGCAGCTCGTGCAGCGTGATCTCCTGGCGAGCGGCGAGCGCGTCATCCTTGTGCATGGCCAGAACGAAGCGATCAGCCAGCAACGGCGTGAACGTGAGATCCGGATCTTCCCCCGGGTCGACGCCGATCCCGAATTCGGCCAAGCCCGACAATACGTGGCGAACGACAAAGTCCTGATTGCCGTCGAAGACCTGCACACCGACGTTTGGATGACGCCCGCTGAACGTCTTCAGCAAGGACGGAAAGGCTTGGCAGACCACAGTGGGAATGCTGGCCACCCGTATCTTGCCAAAACGCTTCTCAGCGACCTCGCGGATCGAATCCAGCATTCCGTTCAGGTTGTTGATCTGCTGGCGCGCCATTGGAAGGAAGTGGCGTCCGGCCCCGGTGAGGACCACCGACCTCGTGGTGCGGCTGAACAGTTCGACGCCCAGCGTCTGCTCCAGCTTCTGGATCCGGCGCGACAGACCGGGCTGGGTGAGATGAAGCTTCTCGGCGGCGCGCTGGAAATTCAGCAGCTCTGCCGCGATCACGAAGGCCTCGAGTTCAGCGTTCTCGACTTTCATGCGGCGCTCTCATCAGTCGCAAGCGAACCCGCATTGGACCTCAATGATGACGGTTCCTACGATCCCCGGGATAGCCGAACCAAAGGGAACAGGTAGCACCGATGCCCACCCAGCAGCAACTTGCCTCGTCAATGCCGATTGTGGCGGCCGCATCATCCGATGTGACCGAGGCCGATGCCACATATCGGAAAATCGTGCTTCGCATCGTTCCGTTCATTCTGGTCTGTTATTTCTTTGGCTATCTGGACCGGGTGAACGTCGGATTTGCCAAGCTCGGCATGGTCCACGACCTCAGTCTGAGCGAGGCCGCCTATGGCCTCGGTGCAGGCTTGTTCTTCATCGGATATCTCCTGCTCCAGGTGCCCGCGGGCTATCTGGTTCAGCTCCGCGGCCCCAGGAAGTGCATCGCGGGATCGATGATCGCATGGGGGCTCGTCTCCGTGGCGACGCTGCTGACCCGAGACGAGGCCAGCTTCTACGCGCTTCGATTCCTGCTCGGTGTCACGGAGGCCGCCTTCTTCCCGGCCGTGATCGCCTGCTTCAGCCTCTGGTTTCCCTCCTACAGGCTGAGCAAGGTGATGTCCCTGCTGTTCCTCGCCCTGCCGCTCGGGGTGATCGTCGGCGGCCCGATGTCGGGTTGGATCATGGATGCGACCCACGGCGGCTACGGCCTGAAGGGTTGGCAATGGATGTTCCTGCTCGAAGGGCTGCCGGCGATATTGCTCGGGCTGTTCGCGACCAAAGCGATTGTCGAACGACCGGACGGTGTCGATTGGTTGACACCCGGCGAGAAGGCTTTGGTGCTGCGGGAGCTCACCCAGGAATCCCGGGACAAACAAACGAGCTTGTTACCTGCATTGTGTGAGCCGACGCTCTGGATTCTGTTCGCGACAACGTTTCTCTACAACCTCGGCAATTACGGCCTCGTGTTCTGGATGCCGAGCATGATCAAGTCCATCGGCGGGCTGACGAACTTCCAGATCGGCGTCGTAACCGCCCTACCCTATTTCGTCGCCGCCTGCGCGATGCTGATCAATTCGTTCCACTCGGTCAAAACCGGCGAGAGGCTCTGGCATACCGCGCTGCCGCTGATCGCCGGCGGAGTCGCCCTGGTCGCAAGCGTGACAATGCGAGACGTGCCGGCGCTCTCCCTCTTGTGCCTGACCGTCGGCATCTCCGGCATCCAGTGCACGCTCGCCATGTTCTGGAGCCTGCCATCGCGCGTGCTTGCCGGGACCGCTGCGGCCAGCGGTGCCGGGCTGGTGAATATCGGGGCGGCCATTGCCGGATTTGCCGGTCCGACGATCCTGGGCCTTCTCGGTCAACTGACCGGCAGCAATACGGCCGGCGTGTCGCTGCTGGCGATCGGGCTATTCGCCGCGGCCGGACTGATCTTTGCGATTCCGCGGCGCCTGATGGCCCGGCCTGTCGTCTCGGCCTAGGAGGTGTCGTAGTGCTCTACAAGGCTCCAATTCCCCGTCTTCCCGACCCTCGCCCGCGCAAGCGGTTTCGGATCGCTGTCGCCGGATTTCATATCGAGTCCGTGAGTTTTCTGCCGGTCGCCTCGACCTGGGACGATTTCGAGCAGGTGGCCTTGCGCGGGGATCGCATCGTCGAAGAGCTCCGAGGCACGAACACGGTGATGGGCGGCTTCATCGACGTCTGCGAACAGGACAGCGTGGAGCTGGTCCCCCTCGTCCACACGGCTCTCGGCGCCGTCGGGCCGGCCACCGACGAGGCGGTCAGACGCTATACGGACGAGATGGCAGTCAGTGTCCGCGCGCTCCCGGACCTGGATGGCGTGCTGCTCTTCCTCCACGGCGCGTGCTGGACGGCATCCTATCCCGACCCTGAGCGCTTCATCATCGACACGGTGCGTGGCGTATTGGGGAAAGACAAGCCCTTGATCGTCGCCCTCGACTACCATGGCAACATCGACGCGGACACGTTGAAGAATGCGACCGCGGCGTTCGCCTATCGGAAATCGCCGCACACGGACACGGGTGACACGGGACGCCGGGCCGCCCTCTGCATGCTGCGCACGCTGCGGGGAGAGATTTCGCCGGCATGGGCAATCGCTAAGCCGGGCGTGCTCGTTCCGTCGATCTTCAGTGCGACCGCCCTGCGCCCCCTGGCGGATATTATCGAGGAAGGGCGGCAAATCGAACGCGACAGCCAGCACTACACCGACGTTTCGCTGATGGCGGGCTTTTCCTATGCGGACGCGCACAATGCAGGCTTCTCGGCGCTGTGCGTCACGGACGGCGACCCCGCGCGCGCTCAGCGGATCGCGGACCATCTGTCAGACCGGGTCTGGCGCGAACGGCACGCACTTTACAGGCCCTTCGACGTCTACACCGCGGAGTCAGCGGTCTCCCGGGCGTGCGCAGGCCTCACACGGCGCGAGGCAAAGGGACGTCCATACGTCCTGGTCGAGCACGCGGACCGAATGAACGATTCCACGTACTTGCTGGCGGAGCTGCTGAAGCGCCGCGTCGCAAGGGCTGCCGTGCCATTCCTCTGGGATGCGGCCGCGGCGCAGAAGGCGTTCGAAGCGGGCGTTGGCGCGACGGTGAATCTTCAGCTGGGCGGCCACAGCTCGGAGAAGGCGGGACCGACCCTGGACGTGATCGCACGCGTGCTGTGGGCAGGCCCCAAGTCATACCGCGTGTCGGGGTCCTACATGCACGGCATGCCCGTCGACCTGGGAATGACGGCCTTGCTCGACGTCGATGGCGTATCGGTGAGCGTCGTCAGCGCCTTTGCGTTCGCGGTCGACGGTGATGCATTCGGCGTGTTCGGACTGCGTCCTGAAGACTTCGACATCATCGTGCTTCGTTCCAAGACCCATTTCCGCGCCTTCTACGAGGATCTGGCGGAGGAAATCCTGATCGTGGATACGCCCGACCACGGCGTCGCCGACCTGCGGCTCCTGCCCTACGAGCGGTTGGATACGCATCGCGTATTTCCTCTCGCTCCCGAAACTTCAACGCACCGTGCGACAGAGGATCGGCAGAAGTCAAAGCCGCCTCACCGGGCAAACCGAACCGCTTAATTGTTGCTGCGGTTCGCGGTGCGGAAACTCTTGACCTCCGACACGCTGCCGTCACGGTAGGTCAATTCGACCGACATGAACTGGGTCGCGGGCGGCAGTTTCTCATAGAGCAGCATGCCGGCGCTGATGGCCGAGGGATCGCGGAGATCGCAAGGCGGCAGATTCAGCACCCTGTCCGGCACCGCCGTGTCGACGCCGATGCGCGCCTCGCGGATCGCGCAGCGGTACGACACCAGGTGGGAATAATAAACCAGGAGCCCATTGAACTGGCGGAACGACAGCCAGCTCGTCGCGGTCATGTCGAGGATCTTGCGCTGGTCGCGGATCAGCGCCGCCTCGGGATCGAACTTGATCGGGAATGGCCCCTGCATCTCGCCGGAAGCATCGACGTAGCGGACCTCGATGGTGCCGGCCTGCGCATCCGGCGGCAGCTCGATCGACGGGTTCGGCATCCGCTTGCGGGTCCGCGGGTCGAGCGTATCGATAAAACCGGTCTCGCGGAAATCGCCGTTGCCGGCCATGCGCCATGAAATTCCGATGGTGGGATCGGCGAAGGAGAAGGTCACGCTCCAGCCGCCATTGTGCCGGGAGAAGCTCGCGATCGGCGCATTGGTGCTCTCCTCCTTCGGCACGCGCGGCACCGACACCGGAGGCAGCGCGGCGAGTTTTTGCGGCGGCGGATCGGCGGGCCGCGCCGCGGCCGCCGCATCCTTCGCCGCGCCGCTGAGGAAGACGTCGTCGACCATCTGGTCGAAATAGACGGGCACCTGCTTGTGCCTGACGGTGTCGGCCATCTCGCTGACCAGACGGCGCGTGTGCTGCGCGACCTGCACGAGGTTCTCGCCGGGCTGGAGCAGCTCCTTGGCGAAGGTGCGCGTGAACACCGAGTTGGGATTGGCATCGTCGTTGGAGAGACGATCGAGCGCGGTCTGGCGCGGGCCGGCCGAGAACACCGAGAACACGCCTTCAGGCAGCTGCGTCATCGGCGCGAGGCCGCCGCCACCGGCGACCGCGCGCGTGCCTGCGCGCTCGAACGGATTGTTGCGGCAGGCGTCGAACACCAGGATCGAGGTGCGCGCCTTCTTGTTCTGGAGACGCTCGACGACGCGGTCGGCGAGAATGGAGGCGTCGCGCACCAGCTCTTCCTGGCCTTCGGTCGCCGCCGGCACGTCGGTCGGCAGCAGATAGTTCTGGCCCGCGATCTCGAATCCGTGGCCGGCATAGAAGAAGAACGCGGTGTCGCCCGGCTCGATCGCCCGGTCGAAGGCAAGCAGCGTCTCGGTGAATTGCTGACGGTTCTGGTTCTCGGCGACCATCACCTGGAAGCCGAGCTGCTTCAGCGTGTCGCCCATGGTGCGGGCGTCGTTGACGGCCTTCACGAGCTTCGGCACGTTCTTGTAGTCGTTGTTGCCGATCACGAGCGCGACGCGCTTTTCGGCATGGGCGGCGCTTGCCACCCCTGCGAGGCTCGCCGCCACACCAAGGGCCGCCAGAATTCTCAGAAGCCGACGCGTCATGGTAACATTCCCCTTGCAGCATGGCTCCGGGCGGGCCCCTTGCGCCTTTGCTCTGATAGTCGGTCCAGCCACGGCCGCGGTTCAACCCGGTCCATCGGCGCGGTTCCGTCATCTGGCCTATGGCAGATTCCGCTGGAATCTGCTTTTTCTTGGGCAATTGCGCGCGAGTGAGGGCTGCCGTGTATCGCTGGTGTACCGACGAGGTCGAACCTCAGGACCGCTTCGACTATTGGCGCGAGGTGCGCGCAAAAGGTCTGTTCGGAGTCACCGCTGAGCTCGAGCCCGAGCAGCGTACAGGGTTTTATGGCGAATTCTCGCTGAGTCAGGTCGGCCCTGGCGGCCTCGTCGAACTGAAGGCCTCGTCCTATGCGGTCGAACGCAGCCCGTCCGACATCAACAACGCGCCGGGCGACAGCATCTGCGTCTACCAGCAGCTTGGCGGCGGCGGCTGGTTCGGCGGCATGCGCTCGAGCGATTTCGCCATTGCCAATGGCAGCTTTGCCACCAGCCATACCGACCTGCCCTACCGCACCCGGCCGCTGGGCGAAGCCGGCTTTCATCTGCGCATCCTGAAGATCCCCGTCAGCGGCCTTGCGACACAGGACAGGCGCATGCGCGAGCTTGCGCCCAAGACCTTCAACGATGCCACGCTGGCGCCCCTGCTCGATGCTTGCTTCGCTGATCTCGGCGAGGCGGCCGCGATTGAGGGCTCGGCCGACGCCGCCCCGCTGGTGCAGGCGCTCGGACATCTGGCGCTGATCGAGCGCGGCATCGTCAGGCCGGGCAGCCGGCGTGGACAGGCGGCGCTCCGGACCGCCCGCCTGTCGCTGGCGCGGCGCCTGATCGCGCGCCATTTGCAGGACCCGGATCTGGCGCCTTCACGGGTGGCCGACCTGCTCGGCGTCTCGGTGCGCCATCTGCATATGCTGTTCGAGGTTGCCGAGCGCAGCTTCTGGCAGACCGTGACGGAGGAACGGCTGAAAAGAAGCCGCCAGCTGATGCGCGAAGCGCCGGACCGGCTGATCGCCGACATCGCCGCCGCCTGCGGTTTCGAGAGCCTGGCAACCTATTACCGCGTCTTCAACGCCGCCTATGGCATGGCGCCCGGTGATTTCCGCGCCCGCGCCGCAGGAGGCCGTTAACCACCCCCGTCGGCCGCCGCAGCGAAAAAGCCGAGCCGCGCCCGCTATTTGGGCAAAAACCTTAGGGTTTTTAGGACCTTCCCGCGCCTGCTCCATTGACTTTGGTCGATTCCGCCCTATGTTCCGAGGCGACGCGGCTCAGATCGAAGAGCGATTCCTGAGCCTGGCGCTTTGTTCGCGTGAGTCAGCACCCCCAGCTTCTTTGAGAGCGCGCCGTTTCGGGGTGGAACGCGACAGCCTTTTTACCCTCGATTCCGAACGGCGGTTTCGACCAGAGGCTCAATGTCCTTTTCCAATCTCGGACTGTCCGAAAAAGTCCTCGCCGCAGTGGCGGCCACCGGTTACACCACCCCTACCCCCATTCAGGAACAGGCGATCCCCCACGTCCTCGCACGCAAGGACGTGCTGGGCATCGCCCAGACCGGCACCGGCAAGACCGCAGCTTTCGTGCTGCCGATGCTCACCATCCTCGAAAAGGGCAGAGCCCGTGCCCGCATGCCGCGCACGCTGATCCTGGAGCCGACCCGCGAGCTCGCGGCGCAGGTGAAGGAAAACTTCGACCGCTACGGTGCCGGCCAGAAACTCAACGTCGCCCTGCTGATCGGCGGCGTCTCGTTCGGCGACCAGGATGCCAAGCTGACGCGCGGCGTCGACGTTCTGATCGCCACACCGGGCCGGCTGCTCGACCATACCGAGCGCGGCGGCCTGTTGCTCACCGGCGTCGAGCTGCTCGTGATCGACGAAGCCGACCGCATGCTGGACATGGGCTTCATTCCCGATATCGAGCGCATCTGCAAGCTGGTCCCCTTCACGCGGCAGACCCTGTTCTTCACCGCGACCATGCCGCCGGAAATCCGGCGCATCACCGAGGCCTTCCTGCACAATCCGCAGAAGGTCGAAGTCTCCAAGCCCGCGACCACCGCCGTCACCGTCACGCAATCCCAGGTCCCGGCCGGGCGCGAGGCGCATGAGAAGCGCGAGCTGCTCCGTCGCCTCTTGCGCGAGGCCAAGGATCTCAAGAACGCGATCATCTTCTGCAATCGCAAGCGCGAGGTCGCGATCGTCCACAAGTCGCTTCAGAAGCACGGCTTCAGCGTCGGCGCCCTACATGGCGACATGGACCAGCCGGCCCGCATGGCCGCGCTCGACCAGTTCCGCAAGGGCGAGCTTCCCCTCCTCGTCGCCTCCGACGTCGCCGCCCGTGGCCTCGACATTCCCGAGGTCAGCCACGTCTTCAATTTCGACGTTCCCCACCACGCCGACGACTACGTCCACCGCATCGGCCGCACCGGACGCGCCGGCCGCACCGGCACCGCGATCTCGATCGTCACGCCGCTCGACCAGAAGTCGATGGTCGCGATCGAGAAGCTGATCGGCCAGAGCATTCCGCGCGCCGAAGGCGACTACGAGGTGCACGCTACCAGCGGCGAAAGTGATCGCCCGCGCGAGGAGCGTGGACGCGAGCGTTCCCGCGGCGGACGCGGCAAGCCGCAGCGCGGCGGTCGCGATCGTGAGCGCAGCCACGAGCCGCGCGGGGAGGCCAGACATCAGGCAGAAGCACGGCCCGCCGGCGAGCGGCCGGCACGCGAGGCACGGCCGCAGCGCGAAGCAAGGCCATCGTCCGAGGGGCGCCATGGCTCGCGCCAACAGGCCAACAATTCCCACGTACCGTCGATCGGCCGCCCCGAGCCGCGGCGGCAGCGGGAAGTCGACACCGAGCCAGGCGATCACTCGCATCTCCCAGCGTTTCTGTTGCGTCCGGTCCGCTCCCCCGCCGGCGCCTGACGCCGCGATACACGCGTGAGTTGATCGGTCGAACGTTTACCGACCGTTCATCATCGTCCGTTAGCCTACGAACATAATTTAAGGATTGCTGCGGTCGATGGGCGCACCGACCGCTGTGGGGTATGTTCCGTGGTCAAGATGCTCGACGAACACGAACGCACGATGGCGTTCGCCGAGGTGGCGCTCGGCCAGATCCGATCGCTGAAGCAAACCGCAATTCCCCGCAATTACGAGATCTGGTACGTCTACGCGACCGGCTACAACGCGCCGCTCAACAAGATCATCAACGAGACGCTGGCCCGCAACGGCAAGCTGTCCGAAGCCGATCTCGAGCAGATCTACGACACCTACCTCTCCCACATCAAAACGACCGATCGTATCGACAAGGTTGGCGCGCGCGTCATCGGTGAGATCGACGACGTGGTGAAGGTGTTGGGCGATGCGCTCGGCATGACCGGCTCTTATGACGCCAGCCTGTCGGACGCCACGGCGCAGCTATCCTCGGCCAAGAGCCGCGAGGAGATCAAGACCATCGTCGAAAAGCTGCTGCACTCGACCACCGAGATGCGCGAGACCAACAAGGCGCTGGAAGACCGGTTGACGCTCTCGAAGAATGAGATCAGCAATCTCCAGCAGAGCCTGGAGGCAATCCGCGCCGAAAGCCTCACCGATCCGCTGACGGGCCTCGGCAACCGCAAATATTTCGACCGCATGATCGGCATGGCGGTGCAGAGCGCGCTTGCGAGCGGCGAGCCGCTGTCGCTGCTGCTGTTCGACATCGATCATTTCAAGTCGTTCAACGATTCCTACGGCCATCTCACCGGCGATCAGGTGCTCCGGCTGGTCGGCCTGTCGTTGAAGCAGACCATCAAGGGCCAGGACATCACCGCGCGCTATGGCGGCGAGGAATTCGCGGTGGTGCTGCCCAACACGGCGCTGCGCCAGGCTCTCACCGTCGCCGATCACATCCGCCGCGCCGTGATGGCGAAGGAATTGAAGAAGAAGTCCACGGGCGAAATTCTCGGTCGCGTGACCATTTCGGTCGGCGTCTCCCTGCTGAAGCAGGGCGACGACACCGACGCACTGATCGAGCGCGCGGACGCCTGTCTCTACGCGGCCAAACGCAACGGCCGCAATCGCGTGATCTGCGAAGTCGATCCGGAGTTTGCGACCGAGTCGCACAGCCGGGTGGCCTGATGTTCACCCTCGGATCTGTAGGGTGGGTTAGCTCCGCAGATGCGCGAAGCGCATCTGCTCGGCGTAACCCACCTCTTGTCTATCAACATGGATGAAGTGGTGGGTTACGCTGCGCTAACCCACCCTACGCACCGCCTTCTTGGCGACCTTGTTGGCCGATCTCTTCTTCGTCGTGGCCTTCTTCGCCGCCTTCTTCCCCTTCTTGACCTTGGCGCGCTGGGCGGCGGCGAGCGCGGCCCTCGCCCATTGCGCCAGCTCCTCGGAATCGTCGAACAGCCGTGCCGGCAGCTCCCAGTAGGAGGTCACCAGCACGGTCTTGGCGCGGGTCGAATACTGAAACGGCTTCGAGCCCTCGGCTTCAAAATCCGGGATGGTCACCTCGTCGGCGCGGAAGAACAGGCCGGCTCGCAAGGCGAGCGCGAAATTGATGCCGTCGGCGGAGATGCCGTAGCCGGAGAACATTTTTCGGATGGCGACGGGGCCGAAATCGGCAAACAGGTCGATCAGAAATTCGCGGTCCATGGCTCTCTCCGCCGTCGTCCTGGCGAACGCCAGGACCCATAGCTCCAGGGAGAAGTTTAGCGAAGACTGGCGGTCGCGCCACCACTGTACTGGCACCGCGCATGATCGAGAGATCACGCGGTATGGATCCCGGCCTTCGCCGGGACGACAGCGGAGTGCTTGGCGAAAGCGGGGTTACCCGTCGATCTTGGCCGGACGCAGCTCGACGGACTCGCCGCAGCCGCAGGCGGAGATCTGGTTGGGGTTGTTGAAGACGAACTGGGCCTGCATCTTGTCGGCCTTGTAGTCCATCTCGGTGCCGAGCAGGAACAGCACGGCCTTGGGATCGACCAGGATCTTGACGCCCTTGTCCTCGACGACCTCGTCGGTCGGGCGGATCTCGTGGGCGTATTCGACCGTGTAGGACTGGCCGGCGCAGCCCCCGTTCTTCACGCCAACGCGCAGACCCACGATCTCGGAATCGGCGCGCTGGGTCAGCTCGGTGATGCGCTGGGCAGCAGCGTCCGTCAGCCGCATCACCTGCGGGCGCGGGCGCCGGGGCTTGGGTGTCGAAGCTGGAGTTGCCTGGGTCATGTTGTTTATGTGGTCCGTTGCAGAACGAAATTCAATGCGCGTTGAGACCGTCACCACATGTTGAGCACGAGGCGGGCCTCGTCGCTCATGCGTTCCGGCGTCCAGGCCGGCTCCCAGACCACCTTGACGTTGACCACGCCGACGCCGGGCACGCTGGCGACCGCGTTCTCAACCATGGTCGGCAGCTCGCCTGCAGCCGGGCAGTTCGGCGTCGTCAGCGTCATCTGCACGTCGACGGAACGGTCGTCCTTGATCTCGACCTTGTAGATCAGGCCGAGCTCATAGATGTCGGCGGGAATTTCCGGGTCGAACACGGTCTTGAGCCCGGCAATGATCTCGCGGGTCAGACGCTCGGTCTCCTCCGGCGGCAACGCCGAATGCGTCTCCATCGGACTAGCTTTGATTTCGGCCGTGTCACTCATGCGAACAAATCCCGCGCCTTGAGCAGCGCCTGTGCCAGATGATCGACTTCTTCCCGCGTATTATACATGCCGAACGAGGCCCGGCAGGTGGCCGTGACGTTGAACCGCTCTAAAAGCGGCATGACGCAATGGGTGCCGGCGCGCACCGCGATGCCCTGGCGATCGATCACGGTGGCGACGTCATGGGCATGCGCGCCCTTGAGCTCGAAGGAGATCACCGGGCCCTTGCCCTTCGCCGTGCCGATCAGCCGCAGCGAGTTGATCTCGCGCAGGCGTTCCTGGGCGTAGGCGGTGAGGTCGGCCTCGTACGCAGCGATGCGCTCCTTGCCGATCGAATTGACGTAGTCGATCGCAGCGCCAAGGCCGACGGCCTCGATGATCGCCGGCGTTCCCGCCTCGAACTTGTGCGGGGGATCGCCATAGGTGACGATCTCGCGCGAGACCTCGCGGATCATCTCACCGCCGCCGTTGAAGGGACGCATCGCGACGAGATGGTCGTACTTGGCCCAGAGCACGCCGATGCCGGTGGGACCATAAACCTTGTGGCCGGTGAAGACGTAGAAGTCGCAGCCGATGTCCTGAACATCGACCGGCAAATGCACCGCGCCCTGGCTGCCGTCGACCAGCACGGGAATTCCGCGGCCGTGCGCGATCTTCACGACGTCCTTGACCGGCACGATGGTGCCGAGCGCGTTCGACATCTGCGTGATCGCGACCAGCTTGGTCTTCGGGCTCAGCAGCTTCTCGAACTCGTCGATGAGGAAATTGCCCTCGTCGTCAACAGGCGCCCACTTGATCACGGCACCCTGGCGTTCCCTCAGGAAGTGCCAGGGAACGATGTTGGAGTGGTGCTCCATGATCGAGATGACGATCTCGTCGCCTTCTCCGATGTTCGGGCCGCCCCAGGACGATGCGACGAGATTGATCGCCTCAGTGGCGTTGCGGGTGAAGATCACCTCTTCAGTGCGGGGCGCGTTGATGAACTGCGCAACCTTGGTGCGGCCGCCCTCATAGGCTTCCGTCGCCGCGTTGGCGAGGTAATGCAGCCCGCGATGCACGTTGGCATATTCGCTCGTATAGGCCTGCGTCATGCGGTCGAGCACGGCGCTCGGCTTCTGCGCAGAGGCCGCGTTGTCGAGATAGACCAGCTTCTTGCCGTAGACCTGCATGGCGAGCGCCGGAAAGTCCTGGCGCACGCGCGCAACATCATAGGCGCCGTTCTTGACTGCGGGATGCGTCGTCATGACCGTCGCTCCAGCCAGCGCTCGGCAATGCCGATCACGTGCTCGCGCAAGACATCGTCGGCGATCTGCTCGATCGCCTCGCCCACAAACGCCTGGATCAGCAGCGCCTGGGCCTGCTTCTCCGGCAGGCCACGGGCCTTCAGGTAGAACAAGAGGCTGTCGTCCAGCGCGCCGGCGGTGGCGCCGTGGCCGCAGGAGACGTCGTCGGCAAAGATTTCCAGCTCGGGCTTGTTGTCGGCCTCGGCTTCGTCCGAGAGCAAGAGCGCCCGGGTCATCATCTTGCCGTCGGTCTTCTGCGCGTCGGGACGGACGATGATGCGGCCCTGGAACACCGAATGAGCGCGGTCGTCGATCACGGCGCGGAAGGTTTCCCGGCTGACGCAGTTCGGCACGGCATGGTCGACCACCAGCGTGGTGTCGCCGTGCTCGGTTTTCTGCAGCAGGTTGACGCCATTGGCCGAGAGCTCGCTGCCCTCGCCTGAGAGTGTGATGAAGCCCTGCAAGCGGCTGACTGCAGCGCCGGTCGTCATGTTGAAGAAGTTGAACTTCACGGCGGCGCCGACGGTGACGAAGTGCGAGGAGACGTTCACCGCATCAGGCGCGTCGTCCATCAGGCGGATATGCGCGACGTCGGCATCGTCACCGATCCAGAGGATCACCGCGTCGTTGACCTGGTAGCCGCTCGCCTTCCCGGCCGCGACGAAAGTCTCTACGAGAGTAGCACGCACGCCTTTGCCAATTCGCAGATGCGAGCGGGTGAACGCGGACGCGCCGGCCGCCGTCGCGATATGGATAAGCTGGACCGGCGCCGACAAATGGGTGCCGTCGGCCACCGAAACCACGACGCCGTCCGTCGCCAGGGCCGCATTGAGCGAGATGACCGCATCGGTCGAGGCGGTCCGGAGGAGATCGCCGGCGGCAGGGTTGGCCTCATTCGCGAGAACCTCGCGCAGCGACTTGACGCTGACCTCGGACGCAAGCGCCTTGACGTCGGACAACTCCGCCGCGAATACGCCGTCGACCAGCACGAGCTTGCGGGCGCCTTCGATCGCATGGGCCTTCACGGCCTCCGCGGCGCGCTTCAGCGCAGCCGCATCAGGCGCGGCGGCCAGCGGCGGCACTTCGCCGACCAGGGCGCGGAGGTCGGTGTATTTCCATTCCTCGATCCGGCGATGCGGCAGGCCGAGACGCTCATAGGTCTCGAACGCCTCGCGGCGCACTGCTGCCACTCCGGGCGAGCCCGGCAGGCGGCCTTCAGCGCTGGCGAAGAGATCGCTCACCGCGCGGCCATTCCCGGTCTTTGCCACAGCAACGTTCATCGCAAAAATCCTTACGCGTCCTCGAACTGGGCGTAGCCGGACGCCTCCAGCTCCAGCGCCAGATCCTTAGCGCCGCTCTTCACGACCCGACCGCGCGACATCACGTGCACGAAATCAGGCACGATGTAGTTCAGCAGCCGCTGATAGTGGGTGATGACGACCATCGCACGCCCCGGCGAGCGCAGCGCGTTGACGCCGTCGGCAGCGATGCGCAGCGCGTCGATGTCGAGGCCCGAATCCATCTCGTCGAGGATGCACAGGCTCGGCTCGAACAGCGCCATCTGCAGCACCTCGTTACGCTTCTTCTCGCCGCCGGAGAAGCCGACATTGACGCCGCGCTTGAGCATGTCCTGCGGGATGTTCAGCGACTTCGAGACTTCACGGACTTTCTTCAGGAAGTCCGGCGTCGAATATTCGCTCTCGCCGCGTGCCTTGCGCTGCGCGTTCAGCGCGGTGCGCAGGAAGGTCATGGTGGCAACGCCAGGAATCTCGACCGGATACTGGAACGCCAGGAACACGCCCTTGGCGGCGCGCTCGTCGGGTGACATCTCCAGGAGGTCCTCGCCCTTGAACAGGATCTGGCCGTCGGTGACCTCGTAGCCGGGCTTGCCGGCGATGACGTGCGAGAGCGTCGACTTGCCGGAGCCATTCGGCCCCATGATCGCGTGCACCTCGCCCTCGTTCACGGTCAGCGTCAGCCCGTGGAGGATCTCACGCTCCTCGACACGAACCTTGAGGTCTTTCACTTCAAGCAAAGCCATCTTGGTACCCAGTCTATTCAATTGATGTTGGAGCGCCGGAGCGCGCCGCCGGGGTCGGAGTTAGCCGACCGACCCTTCGAGCGAGATCGAGATCAGCTTCTGCGCTTCCACCGCGAACTCCATCGGCAGCTGCTGCAGCACGTCCTTGACGAAGCCGTTGACGACGAGGCCGACCGCTTCTTCCT
>NZ_JACOFQ010000034.1:0-84344 GCF_019455395.1 Bradyrhizobium sp. BR 10261 | reverse complement strand
TGACGATCTCGGCAATCCCAAAGCCGTTCCGATCGCGCGGGCCGACTATGATCGGTGGCGTACAAGCGGGGCGCCCGGTGCTGCCGCCGCTCGGACCTGACTGCCGGAGGGGCGCCGCTGCGATGGATAACGCGTTCGCAGCGGCGCAGCCTCTCGGTAAGCCGTCTGTCGATCGACGTTTCATGCGCGCGAGCGCGATCACGAGGTTGCATGATGAACCCCGCTGTCAATACCGTTGCGATCACCCGTTCCGTTCCGCGCAAGGAGGACAATGCCGCGCCGCCGATCTCGACGACCGAGCAGATCGAGTCGACGCACGATGCCTTCGAGGCCGGCGATACACTCGCGCATATCGCATGTCAGCAACGACGACGAGACGTGCTCATTCAATCCCGCGCGTTTCACCCTGGTGCAGCAGGGGATTGTGAAACACTGTGCGGGAATGAGTGCCATAGCGCAGGCTCAAATTACATGACGTGCTTCGACCGCACTCGACTCGGACAGCTCGAATTGGTCGTTACCTCGCGTCATGTGCTTGACGCGAGGGTTGCGCGTCGCTTGCACCATCATCAGTTACTCTCCAAGGGACAGTCGCGATGAGAAATCTCTATTCGCTAGCGCACCTGACGGCTCTTGGACTCTCTCCACCTCAGTTGATCGACGCAGCAAGCGACGCTGGTTACGAATATGTGGGCTTGCGGCTCAACCGTACGACACCAGAGGAACCATTGTACGATCTGGTCAATGATCGAATGCTTATGAGAGAAACCAAGACGAGCCTCGCAAGGTCCGGAATAAAGGTTTGGGACATCGAGGCGGCGCGAATGGATCCCTCGCGTGATCACCTGCACTACCAGGCGTTTCTCGAAGCCGGCGCTGAACTCGGAGCCCGGCACGTCCTGACCCAGTTGCCCGATCCCGAAAAAAGTCGCGCAGTTGACCGGTTCGGGGCGTTATGTGACATGGCCCAGCCACTCAATCTCAATATCAGCCTTGAGTTTGTCTCGTGGACGGAGACACCGGGTCTGGTCGAGGCCGCTCGCATCGTGCGCGAGGTTAATCGCCCTAACGCCAGCATCCTGCTGGACGTGCTGCACTTTGACCGGTCTTGCTCCGATCTGACTTTCCTAAGGGCGCTCCCGCCCGGATGGTTCAAATGGATTCAGGTTTGCGACGCTCCAGCAGATCATCCACCTGGCCCAGCAGAAGCGATCTACACGGCAAGGTGTGAACGACTTATTCCCGGTGAAGGCGGAATAGACATAAAGAGCATCCTAGCTTGTCTACCGGAAGGCATCGTCTATTCGCTTGAGATACCGAACGATCCGTCCGTAAGGAAGGTCGGATTTCGTGGATATGTCCGCCGGGCGTTAAATGAAACCAAGCTGCATCTGGAAGCCAATCGGTTGTCCAACCGTCATTTCGACCAACCTGCAAGACGATAGTGCAAGTCTCGCTCCCGAGATCAACCATGCTGCCGGATCGCAATCGGACGCGAACTGCCCACGAGCTTCTCCCACGTGCGCATCATGACATTGGCAAGGGTACCACGGTTCCTCAGCAACTCAAAGTGACCGTCAGGGCAGTAGAGAGTGCAACACATGCGCCATAAACGGATGCTCGAGTGTGATGTGCTGGTGCTTGGCTCCGGTGCAGGCGGCTTGTCGGCGGCGGTGACGGCCGCAACGTATGGCCTGACCGTGATCGTAGCGGAGAAGGAGGACGTCTTCGGCGGTACAAGCGCATGGTCGGGGGGCTGGATGTGGATCCCTCGCAATTCGCTAGCCACGCGGGCAGGCATCCGGGAGGAGATCGATGCGCCACTCACGTACCTGAAAAGCGAATTGGGAGCGCAATTCGACGCCGCCAAGGCAAATACGCTGCTCGAACGTGGCCCTGAAATGCTCGACTTCTTCGAACGTCACACCTCGCTTCGGTTCATCGATGGCAACAGTATTCCGGATTTCCATACCACACCTGGTGCGGCGACAGGGGGGCGTTCGGTCTGTGCCATGCCGTTCGACGCGCGTGAACTTGGCCCATTGATCGACAAGCTGCGTGAGCCACTCTCGGTCATTACGATCAAGGGCATGGGGATTGCGGCGGGGCAAGACATCTCGCACTTTTACCGAGCGACGCGCTCGCCGAGCTCTGCCCTCTACGTAGGCCGCCGACTGCTTGCATTTGCCTGGCACAAGCTTCGGTACGGACGTTCGATGCACCTCGTCAACGGCAATGCATTGGTGGCCCGGCTGCTGAAATCGGCGGATAATCGCGGGGTCGACCTGCGCACGCATGCCCGCGGTGTTGCCCTGCTGAGGGATGGCCGCCGCGTGACCGGAGCAACCGTAGTCGTCGCCGGCAGTGAGTATGAGGTGCATGCGAGGCGCGGTGTTGTGCTCGCCTGCGGTGGCTATCCACATGACGTAGAAAGAAGGGCGCGGACGTTCGCCTATACCCCGTCTGGGCTAGACCATTGGTCTGCGGCCCCATGCACAAACACCGGAGACGGCATACGTCTTGGAGAGTCCGTCGGCGCTCGCTTCAACAACACTCTTGACGCTCCCGCCGCATGGACTCCCGTCTCGTTGGTTCCTCAACGTGGAGGCGGCGCGGATATCGTCTTTCCGCATCTGATTGATCGGGCAAAGCCTGGCGTGATTGCGGTGACGCGCGCCGGCAGACGTTTCGTCAATGAAGCCGATTCATATCGAGATTTCATCTGCGCACTGCTGGCCGCCACGCGTGACGGCGACGAGGTCTGCGCCTGGCTGATCTGCGATCATCGTTTTCAGCGCCGATACGGCCTGGGCTTCTCCAAGCCGTTTCCGTTTCCCGTCCGCCCATATCGGCGCTCGGGATATCTCGTACGGGCGGCTACCCTGGATGAACTGGCGACAAAATGCGACATCGACCCGCAGGCGTTGAAGAGCACGATGGAAACCTACAACGCGCACGCCAGGGAAGGCACCGATCCGCTGTTCCATAGGGGCGCGACACCGTATAATCGAGCGCTGGGCGATGCCGAACATCAGCCGAACCCGTGTCTTGCGCCAATCGAAAAGGGGCCGTTCTACGCGGTCAAATTGTTGCCCGGCAGCCTTGGCACCTTCGCCGGATTGGCGACCGACACCGACGCGCGGGTGCTAGACGAGAATAACTGCGCCATTCCTGGGCTCTACGCAGTAGGTAACGACAGCGCCAGCATGATGGGTGGCTTCTATCCGAGCGGCGGGATAACGCTCGGTCCGGCAATGACGTTTGGATATCTCGCCGGCGTTGCGCTCTCCAAGACGACGGTGCCGGCGCAGGGCGATTGCACCGCTGAAGAACACTCGTCCGCCCATAGCCCGGCCTGATGCGACTCTCTGATGGAAAGACCAAACATGAAGAACAATGTTATCACTTCCCGCCAGCTGAACATGCCGAAGCTCGGCTTGGGAACTTGGCCTATGGTAGGCGAGGACTGCACGCGAGCCGTGCTTCAGGCCCTCGACATCGGATACCGTCACGTGGATACCGCGGCGGCCTACGAGAACGAAGATGCGGTAGGTCGCGCGCTCGCCGAAACCGACGTGCCCCGCGAACATATCCACGTGACGAGCAAGGTCTGGTGGGACAAGTTAGCCCCCACGGACATGCGCCGGTCATTTGACAACACGCTGCGCGCGCTGCGGAGCGAGTACGTGGATCTGTTTCTGATTCACTGGCCAGCAAAGGACTGGGACTTGCCGCGCACGATCGAGACGCTAGTCGCGCTCAAAGAGCAGGGGCGGGCGCGCAACATCGGCGTGGCCAACTTTCCCTTGCCATTGCTGCGCCAGGTTGTTGAGGGAATGGGTGCTCCGCTGGCGGCCATACAGGTCGAGTATCACGTCACATTGGGCCAGAGAAACTTGCTCCAGTTCGCCCGTGAACACGACATGGCGTTGACCGCTTATAGCCCACTCATGCGCAGCAAAGCGCCCCAGATGCCGGCACTTGTTCGAATCGCCGAGAAGCACGGGGTGCTTCCGACCCAGGTGGCACTCAAATGGCTGGTCGATCAACCGAATGTTGCCGCCATTCCCAAAGCCAGCAGCATGGCCAACCAGTCGAGCAACTTGGCATCCCTCAACGTGCAACTCGACGATGAGGATCGCGCATTGATCGCTTCCTTGCCGAAAGACCAGCGGGTGGTTAGTCCGGAGTACGCACCGCAATGGGACCCGCCGGAATGATCTGGATCGCAAGCCGTTCCCGGCAGCGATCTGGCGGTTGGGTAAGATGAATTCGGGATTCGTTTATGCGCTGATCGCGTTCACGATCTGGGGGCTCTTCCCATTCTATTTCAGGCTGCTGGCTGCCATCCCGCCTCTCGAAGTGCTTGCGCACCGGATGGTATGGTCGCTGGTGTTCGTAGCCGTTGCGCTTGCGGTCCGGCGCGACGGCCGTTGGTTCGTCGCTGCGCTTCGCCAGCCCGCCAATTTAGTGCGGTTCGGAGCCTGCGCCGCACTGCTGTCGGCGAATTGGGGCCTCTATATCTGGGCGGTTAACACCGGCCGGATCGTCGAGGCGAGCCTCGGATATTTCATCAACCCGCTCGTCAGCGTACTATTCGGGCTTGCGTTTTTGCACGAGCGTTTGCGGAGCCTGCAGTGGGGCGCGATAGCCATCGCAGCTGCGGGCGTCCTGTGGCTGACATGGGAAAATAGCACGCTGCCATGGATCAGCCTCGTGCTCGCAGTCACGTTCGGTGCATATGGATTGTTGCGTAAGACCGCGAAGCTCGGCTCCCTCGAGGGACTTGCGCTGGAGATAACGCTGCTTTTTCCCGCCGCGTTTTTCTATCTGCTGTGGCTCGCGGCGCACGGCGACAGTCATTTCGGCAGTGTGCATGTCGGCATGCAGCTGCTGCTGGTCGCAGCCGGTCCCGTGACAGCAGTACCATTGTTGCTGTTTGCGGCGGGAGCTCGCCTCATCCCGTTGTCAACCCTGGGGATCATGCAATACGTAACGCCCACGCTGCAATTGCTACTTGGCGTATTTGCCTATGACGAGCCATTCGGTCGTGTGCAACTCATCGGTTATGGCGCGATTTGGATAGCGCTTGCGGTGTTCTCGGTCGAAAGTCTCTGGCGCCGGGAGGCGAAGTAGGAGGCCGTAAGGGTTCATGGCTCACTACGTGCAAGCGCTCTCTGTTGAAGAGCTCCTGGATTTGCGCCGCCGCTATTCGCTTAACGGCATCCGGAGCATTTGATGTACGTCACGCTCATCACACCAAAGGCCGCGTCGAGCGGCTTTTGCGAGTGAAACAGACAACCTCCATCGGTTTCATATCGCTGTCGTCGATAAAGAGATATCGCGCGCAGATTGCACAATCACCGAACGCGTAAGTATCGCAATCGGGTGAACCGAATGTGTGTCGAAAATGTCGCTCATCAGGCTGGCATACTCGAAAGCACTTTCCGGTAGAGATGACGGGCCGGATCAGACGTGCGGGACACTCGCTGCTGTCAGCGATACTCGGCTGCTTGAATTCCAAACAAGATCTCATCCGCCATCCGAACCATTCGTTAATGATGGCGATCGTGTCCTGCGGCGCGCCGGTGATGCGGCGTCCCCGATCATTGTCCATGCCAGCCTAGCCGCCTTCTTCAAAATGCCTGGTTCGCCAGGGACGGGTCGCTCAAGCCGACCACTGGGCCCCATAGCAACGTCGATCGCCACCGTTCCACCGAGCGCCTCGAGCAGCGCCAGATGAATCTCCATTGACGCGGATGCTGCTTGAGCGTTGGTCGGCGCGCAGGACATCGACTACTTTGCTCCAGGGCAACTCCGAATAGCGCTGCTGCAATTCTAGGATTGTCGATTTAGACGCGCTTGAACGTTTTGAGCCATGATTTGTCAATGAGAGCCTCAAGGAGAGCTAAAGCATGATCCGGAAAAGTGCGAAGCGGTTTGCCGAAAAGATCATCGCAGGCGAGCCAGGCGACCAGTGCGGCGACTTCCTCGGGCAGGCCTGCGCCAGCACGTTCCGATAGGCTTCCTCCGTCATCTGCTTGACCAGATCGGTGGCGATCACGGCGGCTGCGATGCGTTGACGCGGATTTCCGTAGCGGCTAGCTCCTTGCCGCGAGATTTCGTCAGCGTGATCACGCCGTCCTTTGCAGCGGACTAGCCGGCCATGGTGGCATTGCCTTAGCTCGCCTTTCCCTCCGCCGCGCGCGCGACGATTCTGCGTGCAGCGACGAGCGCCCGTCGTCCCCACTCCTCTGCGCCGAGCTTGGGGAGCCATTCGTGGTTCGGAATCTCGATGCTGAACGGGAGGTCGCCCGGTAGCGCTCGCAGGATTCCGGGGAGATCGATGCCGCCTTCGCCTGGGAGGAGCCGTGCGCACCGCGCGGTGTGGATCAATTCATCATCGCTGGCCGGAATGCCTGCGGGCGCATCGCAGAGCTGGGCATAGCTCAGCAATTGCCGCGGCAGGTTCGCGATGTCATCGAGGGTTGTCGTGGAGCGCGCGGCATGCAGTGCGTCGACCAGCACACGGCCGTTCGGCTCGCCGGCGTTCGTTACGATTCGCAGTGCCGCCCGTGCGTTCTTGACGGCGGTCCACGGCATGAACTCGAGATCGGCGGTGAGGCCGTAAGGCGCCGCAGCCCGACAGAATGTCGCGAACGACTCCGTCAGGCGTGCCTCGTCGGGATCGTCGCCGGCGACGAGGATCGCGCTCGCCTTCAATCTGCCCGCTGTTTCGACGAACCGGGCGAAGCGATCCGGTGTGAAATCCGCGTTCAGCCGCGCGATTTCAACGTCGAACACCGTCACGCCGGTGTCGTCGATGCGGCGAAGGACTTCGCGCAGCATGACGCCGTTAGTCGCCAGCGGCGAGAAATCGCCACCAGGGGCGGCGGGAGCGATACGAACCCCGATTGCCTGGTAGCTGAGCTTTGCGGCGAGCACCAGCGCGTCGGGTGGGGCCATCGGTGCCGAGGTCAGATAGGCGAGTGAATAGATATGCGGCATGTCCGTCGCCTCAGGCCAGCGGAGAGATTGCGGTCGGCAGGGCAATGATCGAGCGCATGTTGCCGGTCAGCCAGTCTGGGCCGCCCTTCGGCGGCCAGACGCCCTTGGCAACCGACTCGGCGCGCAGCGCGGTGCGTGCATCCAAGCTCGCGAACGGCCAGATACGTGGGGGGCCGTCGAGCGCATACATAACGATCGAGAGCGGCGACAACTTGCCGCGCTCGGGCATGGCCGCGTCCCAAGCCGCGATCGTCGGTGGAACACCGCCGTGCCTCAGTCGATAGGTGCGGATCTCGTAAACGCTGCCGTACTTGCCCGGCACGACCGGCGGCAGGAACGGAAAAGGCGCATAGGTATCGAAGCTCATCTCGGTGATGGCCTCGCCGGCCCCGAAGGGATTTGTGGTACGAAGCGTGCGCTCGCGCTCGGCGCGCCATGCTTCGTGATCCCTGAACGAGCGCAGCACCAGGAGCTGGTTGAGCTCACCGATCTCGCTGGCCCAGCAGCCGAGCAGCATGCCGTTGGCGTCCGATGCGCCGACGTAGTCGCCGATGCCGGCCACGGCCTTGGCCGCGGTGCCGAGTTTCACCGTCAGTGTTGCGATCTCATAGAGCATGTTCTTCTCCTTGCGGTCAGGCGGCCGCCGACCGGTTGTTCGCGAGTGGAATTCCACCGACATGATGGGCTGCGACGTAGCCGAAGGTCATCGCCGGTCCCAAGGTGATGCCGCCTGACGGGTAGCGGCCGGCCATAATGCTGGCCATGTCGTTTCCGACGGCGTAGAGACCTTCGATCGGCTTCGCCTGCCCATCGAGGACGCGGGCGTGTTCGTCGGTGTTGAGGCCTGCGAAGGTTCCGAGGCTGCCGGCCAGGATCTTGACCGCATAGAACGGGCCGGATGCGATCGGTGCGACGCACGGGTTCGGCAGATGCGCTGCGTCGCCCTGCACGCGATTGTAGGGCGTGTCGCCGCGCCCGAAGGCAGGGTCTTCGCCACGCGCTGCGAAGTGGTTGTAGCGCTCGATCGTCGCTGCGAGCCCGTCGGCGGAAATCCCGCAGGCCTGCGCAAGCGCCGCAATGCTCGCGCCTTGTTTCAGGTAGCCGTTGCGAATCCAGGGCGAGACCGGGAAGGGCGGGGGACGCACGCGGCCAAGACCGTAACGCTTGAGGAATTTTGCATCGCAGATCGCCCAGGCCTCGGCCGGCAGGGCTTTCGGCGTGGCCGCAAATAGCGCCTTCATCACGTCGTGATAGGAGTCCGCCTCGTTGGCAAAGCGTGTCCCGTCGCTGCGCACCATGATCAGCCCGGGCTTGGCGCGCTCGATCAGATGCGGGAAGTGACCGAACGAGCCGTCGCGATGCGGGACCAGCGACACGGGCGCCCAGGCCCCTGCATCGGAGAGGTCGGTCCGCAGCAACCCGCCCATAGCTTCGCCGAGGCGGATGCCGTCGCCGGTATTGCTCGGCGGCGCTGCCGACCAGTGCTCGTTGCCACTCGGGGCATGGGCGAACAGCGCAGCCTTCCGTTGCGTGTCATGCGGAAAGCCGCCGCAGGCGAGCACGACACCGCGGCGGGCCCGAATCTCGAGCGTCGCGCCGTCATGCTCAGCCCGGGCGCCGATGACGCGGGCTCCCTCGCGCAAGAGCGATTGCGCCGGCGTCGCCGGCATGATGCGGACGCCGAGCGCATCGGCGGATTTCAGCAGCCGGGCCACCAGGGCGTTGCCGTTGACGAGATGCATGCCGCGACCGAAACGCAACCGGTCGAGCAGATGCCGCACAAGCCGGCGGGTAACGTGGAAGAACGACGTCAGTGACGAGCGGGCGTTGAGGAAGTGCCTGAGGTCGGCGCCCGCGGCGATGCCCATCCCGAACGGGGCGACTTCACCCAGAGGCGGCTTGAGATCACGAACGCGGGGGCCGAGCTCGCGGCCGTCGATCGGCGCCGCGCAGACCGAGCGGCCGCCCGTCACCGCGCCCGGACTCCTGCCGTGAAAATCCGGAATCCGATTGCCGTCGATGAAGGCCAGATGGGTCTCGCTCTGAAAGAACTCGACCATGCGCGGACCCTGCTCGAGGAACATCTCGACCCGCCTCACGTCATAGCCATCCGCGAGTTCGTGCCGCAAATAGAGTCTCGGCTGCTCGGGAAGTTCGACGATGCCGGCGGCTTTCGCCAGCGGATTGCCCGGGATCCACATCCAGCCGCCGGACCAGGCCGTGGTCCCGCCAAGCTGCGCCTCTTTTTCGATCACGATGACGTCGAGACCGAGCGCCGCGCCTGTGACGGCCGTCGCCAGACCGCCCGCGCCCGAGCCGATGGCGAGCAGATCGCAATCGAGTTTGTGATCACCTGTCATACCAGAACTCCGGTTCAAGCCGCGCGCCGCGCCTGCGCCGCTCCGATTGCGTGCCGCACCCCGCGGTAAGCAAACGTGATGGCCGGGCCGATGGTGATGCCGGGTCCAGGATAGGTGCCGCCCATGATCGAATTGGCCTCGTTGCCGCAGGCATAGAGCCCCGCGATCTCGCTGCCGTCGGCGCGCGTGACCTGCGCCCATTCGTTGATGACGAGACCGGTGGCCGCTCCGATGTCGCCGGGATATAGCCGCACGGCGTAGTAGGGCGCGGTCGAAATCGGGCCGATCGTGGGGTTGGGCCCGACAGAGGCATCGCCATTGACGCGGTGATAGGGCGTGGTGCCGCGTCCGAAATCGGGATCGACGCCGCTTGCGGCATAGCGGTTCATTGCCGCAATCGTGCTTTCCAGGCCGCTTGCCGGTACGCCAATCCTGGTCGCGAGCTCGGGGACGCTCGCGCCCTGTGTCAGGTAGCCGTCGGCAAGATAGGGCACCAGGTTGCGCGTGCCCATCCGCACCATGCCGAGACCGTATTTCGAGAGCCCGACCGCGTCGGTGATGATGAAGCACGGGATGCACGGTACCTGCTTGTTGTGCTCGAACATTGCTCGCCCGAACAGGTGATAGGACACGGATTCATTGACGAAGCGTCGGCCCGTTTGATCGACGCAGACCGTCCCCGGCTTGCTGCGATCCATGACGAAATGCGGGAAGCTCGCCGTACTGCCGTCGGCACGCTTGCGGATCGACACCGGCGCCCAGAAGGCGCTGTCGAGATTGCCTTCGCCGAGCCGGGCGCCGAGCCGCAATGCGATGTCCTGCATGGCGCCGGTATGTCCCGGCGCCGACGGGCTGTACGTTTCGGCCTGGGGCAATAGCTCGGCGCGGCGTTGCGGATGCCGGTTGAACCCGCCGGCCGCGAGCACCACGCCGTTCGTGGCCGCGACGCGGCGGGTCGTGGCACCCGATTTGAGGATCGCGCCGTTGACGGCGCCGTTCTCGGTGGCGAGATCCTGCACCTCGGTCCGGATCAGGATCTCGACGCCTCGCGCATTCAGCGACGCCAGAAAACGCCCGATCAGTGCATTGCCCATGACCAGGCGCGAGCCCCGCCGGCCCCTGAGCCGATCGCCGGCGTAGTGTGCGATAATCTTGCAAGCGTGCGCCGCGGAGCGCGCCGACTTTTTGATCGCGAGCAGGTGGCCGATGTCGGTGCGGTCGACCATCATGCCGCCGAAAATCGTGAACTCCGGAATCGGCGGGCGGATCTTGTCGAGATCGGGTCCGAGATTGCGGCCGTCGAACGGCACCGGTTCGAGCGCGCGCCCCCGCATGGTCGCGCCCTCGAACTGCTGCTCGTAGTCGGGATGCGTCGCATAGGGGCGGAACTTGACCATGCTGTTGGCTTCGAGCGCCGCAATTGCTTCCGGTGCGCTGTCGAGAAACGCCTCGCGCATCGAGGGCGCTGAATGATTGCCCACGACGGCGTTGAGGAACGTGCGGACCTTCTCCTTGCTGTCGTCGGGATTGACGCTCCTGGAATGGTGCGAGTTCGGCACCCAAGTCGTTGCCGCGGAGAGGGCGCTGGTGCCGCCGACATAGTCGGTGCGTTCAATCAGCAGGACTTTTCGACCCTCGATCGCGGCGAACAGAGCGGCGGCCATGCCGGCTGCACCGGAGCCGATCACGACCAGGTCGTATCGCGCGCCCTCGGAAATCTCGTCGATGGTCCTGAACATGGCAGTTAGCTCGAGCCATCGAGGGCGCCGGGCTCGGCCGATTTCGCCATCTCGATCGGATCGAGCAGGCTCTTCAGGCCGAACCAGCCCATCCAGGCTTTGTCGGCGGCCGGCCTGGTGTATTTCTTCTCATAGGCGGCGACCATCGCCTGCTCCTCGCGGGAGTTGTTCGGATTCTTGTACTACCGGGTGATGCTATGTCGCCCGTCGGCGGCTTCCGGGCCGAGGCCCCCACAGGTCGGCGTTGCCGACCGAAATATCGAAGGGAATCTTGTCCTTGATGCCGAGCTCGTTCCACTGCTTGAGGAAGGCGGTGAGATCGCTCGCGGCGATGCCGCCCATCACGACATCTTGGGCATGCAGTATCACGACTGGAATTGGATTCCAATATGAACTTTCCGGAATTGGAATTCAATTCCACTTGCAATCGTGGCATGTTGAGCCCGCCCAGGAGCAACGGCAGTTCACGAGGATGCAGAAATGACAGAGGTGGCGGTGATCGGAACCGGCGCAATCGGACGGTCCGATTAGCACGGCGCGCGACGGTATGCTGACTCTGCGGGCACGATGGCGTCACAAGGCCGCTGAAACCGGTGATAGTGGGACTTGATCAGGAGATGCAGTTGTGAATCAGGAAACTGCCTTGATGTTGAAGAAACCGGATCCCGCCGAGGCGCCGAGCGGCCTGTTGGAGCGGACGCTCGGGGTGCTCGAGCTGCTCGCGACTAATGCCCATGGGATGCAGCTGTTCGAGATCGCCGATTTGCTGCACATCCCACGCAGCGCCACGCACCGGGTGCTGACGAGCCTGATCGAGCATGGCTACGTCAAGCAGGAGCGCGAGCAGGGCGCCTACCAGCTCACCGCCAAGATCGCTTCGCTCGCCTTCACGTTCCTCGCCGGCAGCGGCATCACCGATTTTGCCCAGCCGCTGTTGGACCGCCTCGCGCGGGAGAGCGGCGAACTCGTGCGTCTCGCCATGATCGACGGCCGCGAGCTTGTGTGGGTCGCCAAGGCGCAGGGCTCGCCTGCCGGCCTGCGCTATGATCCGGATATGGGCCAGGTCGGGCGGCTGACCTGCTCGGCGAGCGGCCACGCCTGGCTGTCATGCCTGTCGGATGAAGAGGCGCGCGCGCTGGTGGAGAAGCAGGGCTATGGGCTGCGCAAGGACTATGGTCCGCGAGCGCCGGAGAGCTGGCCGGCGCTGCTGAAGTTCCTTCGCCAGACGCGCAAGCGCGGCGTCAGCATCTGCGTGCAGACCTATACGCCCTGGATGAGTGCGACCGCTGCTCCCATCCGTCATCCCAAGACCAAGGAGGTGACCGGCGCCGTGGTGATCGCCGGTCCCCACATCCGCCTGACCGAGGAGTGCATGCTCGAGCTTGCGCCGTCGCTGTTGCAGACGGCGCAAGAGCTGTCGATGGCGACACTGGCTTCGCCCGGGCTCTACGGCCAGGTCGCGCGGCGGGGCGAAAGCTTCTTCGGACCCGGGTCCTGATTGGTACGGGAGTTGTTAGGCTTCATCCGCATTGTCATTGAGGGGATCGCTGAACGGCCGTCGCGAAAGCTGAAGGACTGCGTAACGTGATCCGTCAGAACATGAACGAGCGCAAGCGACGCGAATAGCGCTCACGCGCCGCCGATTCGCCAGACAGGGATGCCGAGCTTCCTTGCCTTGCCGGCAAGGTGCCGTTGATGCCGTGCGGGGGAAGTGCGTCGCGCCCTTCGGCACGACCTCCAAGTGTGCGCGATGTCGGCAAGGAAAGCTTGACGATCGACCCGAGCGCGGGAGCGCCGTATCAGCGACACGGTGACGCGCGACATTCCCTCCATGGCAGTGCCGCTGCATTACTGAAGAGGACGAGGCTATTGCGTTGCCGTGCCCACGAACGGCACGGCGAGCTCGCAGAGCACTCGCGTCTATCCTTCTCGCGACGTTCCAACAGCACTGACCTGAAATCTTCCAACGCGCTTTTGGATTCTTTCCAAACGCGCTGGCGACTGCCTCGCGTCATCAATGGTCGAGACATTCTAAGTCGCATCGCACGCATTTGCATTGCGATCGCGATAGCGTCTCTCTAAAGAGGCGGTGCAGACGCGGCAATCGGACGTTGAAAACAAAGAGCGAGCAACTGTCTGCAAGCTCCGATCTGCGGAGGATCTAATTCCCGCGCTTCTAGCGCCGACCGCGCTCGCACGCGGAAGATCAGATCTTCGGTCCATGTTTGGTGCAGGTGAGCACGGAGTCATTTCGGTGTGGCGACGTGTAGTTGATGAGGGACTTTCTGGAAATGCGGCGTGCAGGTGATGTCGGGACGGCAGCTCGCTATGGTGCGACGCTGCTGGGTGGAGTGGCGTTGCTGGCGTGGTTCGGGTCGCCGGCTCGGTCCCAAACATCGCAAGGCGTAAACTCTCTCCCACCCGTTACCGTCGATGCTCCGACGCAGCCGTCGGCCCGCCGCGCACCGGTCAAACGAAGTGCCGGCGGGGTCCGATCAGCGTCACGACGCGCTGCGGCGCCTAGCGCTCCGCAAACCGAAACCGTCACAGCGCAATCGCAGCTGTCCAAGTCAGGGGTCGTGCCCGCCTTTGCAGGCGGCCAGGTCGCTCAAGGCGCACGGCTCGGACTGCTCGGAAACACCGACACAATGAAGTCACCGTTCAACGTGACGAGTTACACGGATAAATTCATCCGGGACCAGCAGGCTGCGACGGGTGCGGATGCCTTGATCCTCGATCCTTCCGTGCGAAGTTCCCACCCAACGGGCGGTGTGGTGGACTCTTTCAACATTCGCGGCTTCCCGATCAACGAAGGCAACAGCGGTGAGTTCGCCTTCGAGGGCCTCTACGGAATCGCGCCGACATTCCGCATCTTCACGGACTACGTCGAACGTATCGAGGTGCTGAAAGGTCCTTCGGCCGCGCTCTCCGGAATTGCGCCAAACGGTGGCGTTGGCGGCGTCATAAATGTCGTGCCTAAGCGCGCGGAAGAGGACTTGACCCGCCTGACTGCGAGCTACGGCTCGACCGCACGATTTGGCGGCCACTGGGATGTTGCGCGGCGTTATGGCGACGGCAGGGAATGGGGCGTGCGAGCCAGTGGTAGTTTCCGCGACGGCGATACGCCGATTGACCGCCAGTCCGAAACGACGGGTGTCGGATCGCTGGCTCTCGATTATCAGGGCGAACGGTACAGGTCCTGGCTCTACCTCATTGCCCAAACCGATCGGTTCGACGCTCCGTCACGTCCATTCCTCATGGCTGCCGGCTTGCAAGTACCGAAGGCGCCGGACGCCCGGCTGAACGTGACGCAACCCTGGGAATGGTCGCGCATCGACGATCAATCGGTCCTGTGGCGCAACGAATACGATGTCAACGATCATGTTACATTGTTTGCCGATGTCGGGGGATCGCGGACCAATGTCGAGCGGTTCTTCGGTCTTCCGACGATCACCAGCGCGAGCGGCAACACCGCTTCAACGCCGCAATTCTTCGGCCTAAGCATTGATCGGTACACGTATGATGGCGGCGTCCGGTCTCGTTTCGATACCGGTTTCGTTCACCATGCCGTCACCTTCCAGGCCTCGGTCTATCACGACGAGCTGTACCGGCGGCTCACCAATGGCAGCCTGGTCGCCTCGAACATCTATAGTCCGACCGTATCGGCAACACAGTTCGCAAATGAGGTCCCGGGGCGCCCCCGGCTCTCGGACAGTCAGCTCACGGGGTTCTCGATTGCCGACACCTTGTCCGTGCTCGACGAGCGGGTGCTGCTGACTTTGGGTGTCCGTCGCCAGGGTATCGAAGCGAACAACTATGTCTCCAATGTCGGAACGTTGACGTCGTCCTACGACCAGTGGGCGACCACCCCGGTGGTCGGGCTGGTCGTCCGGCCTCGGGACAATATCTCCCTGTACGCGAATTATATCGAAGGGCTCGCCCGAGGCGACGTGGCGCCTCAGACGGCTTCCAATTTCGGCGAAGTGCTCGCACCCTACGTCGCCAGGCAGTACGAGGCCGGCATCAAGGTGGACTTCGGCCGTTTCGCAACTACCTTCAGCGCCTTTGAGATATCGAAGGCGAGCGGCGAATTGTCCGTCGGGCGATTCGCGGCGACCGCGGAAACGCAAGTGCGTGGGCTCGAGTTCAACGTCTACGGCGAACTCATGCCCGATGTTCGTGTGCTCGGAGGCGTTTCGCTGCTGGATGGTACTCTGACGAAGACGGCCATCTCGGCAAACGTGGGCAACACGCCAATCGGCGTTCCGAACGTACAAGCCAACATCGGGGCAGAGTGGGATCTCCCGTGGATGAGAGATCTCACATTGAGCGGAACAGTTGTCTACACCGGCAAGCAGTTCGTCGACAGCGCAAATAAGCAACCAATCCCGGATTGGACACGACTGGATCTCGGGGCCCGCTACACGACGGCGATCAACGGCAGGAAGACGGTCTTCCGCGCAAATATCCAGAATGTGACCGGTGAAAGTTACTGGTCCAGCGTTGCCTCATTCGGCACGTTCTTCCTGGGAGCGCCGCGCACGTATCTTCTGTCGATGACCGTCGACATGTAATCGCTGATCTCACAGCGTGGTGAGACGTTTCGGATCCTGCTGACAAAATCAGGCTGGTCGATATGCAAGTTTGCCTCCTTTCGCCGACATGCTTGATCCCAACGGAAGAGGTCGATCCCTGCGGGGTGGAGGCGCTACAGGCGCAGATCCTCCGTGCGGGTTGTTGGACTGTTCCGATCACGGTGGAAAAGGACGCCCTGTTCGTGATGGACGGTCATCACCGCCTGGCAGTTGCGCATCTTCTGCAGCTGCCGTTGGTGCCGGTAGTTCTGCTGGACTACACCGCGGTCCGGGTGGAGAGCTGGCGCCCGGACCAGACGATTACACCCGCGTCCATCTTCGCGATGGCGCGCAGCGGCGGGAAGTTTCCCTGCAAAACGACGCGGCATATCTTTGATCAGAGCCTTCCCAATTGCAATTTGCCATTGGAGAGCTTGCACGTCCTTGCTCCGACGGAACGCGCTGTGGCTCGTGCCTGAGGTGGAGGCATGACCTTGTATTGCCACAAGCCCGGCGCAGGTCTCCCGCCGATCCTGCGACCAAGCGCGACGAACCTCCTGAATGGCAACAGTCGGCTGCTGATCGATTGGATCACCCAACACGGGTCTCCGGTCAATTTGATCTGGCCCGATGAGCTTCAGACGAATCTCGTCTCACTCAGGGGCGTTTTGCGAGAAGCCGGCGTCTCGAGCGCCATCTATTACGGAGCGAAGGTCAACAAATCGCCTGGGTTACTGGCCGCAGCGTTGCGTGCGGGCGCCGGCATTGACGTCTCGAGCCTCTATGAGTTGCGCGATGCGAGGCAGCTCGGTGCCGTCGGCACCCAACTCGTGGCAACGGGCCCGGCGAAGACCGTCGCCTTCCACAGGGAACTCATCAGCTGCAACGCTCTCATATCGTTGGATTCGCCGGAAGAGCTCGAGGATCTGATCCGCTTGCTTCCGGAAGGTGGCGCGGCTCAGCCGGTGCTGCTGCGTTTGCGTCCGACCAACCAGCCGCGGAGTCGCTTCGGGATGCCAGCGGCGTCCATCAGGCATTGTCTGTCCCGGATTGGCAGCGAAGACAGGTTGCGCTTCGACGGGCTGCACTTCCACCTGAGCGGTTATGAGTGGGACTCTCGCGCGCAGGCGATTGGAGAGGCCGCTGGCCTGATCACGGAATCGCGGGCGCAAGGTTTTGCGCCACGTATGATCGACATCGGTGGCGGCCTGCCAATTCAATACGTCGATCAGACCGCTTACCACGCGCATCTTGAGAGACAAACGGCTGAGGATTACCGCACCGCAAAGGTGCCTGCATCCTTCTATCCCTATGGTGGAGAGCTTTCGGCGGCCGCGTGGCTGCGCGATTTGCTGCGCGCGCGGATGGCCGATGGCCGAAGTCTCGCGAACTATCTTGTTCACGAAGGGCTGGTGCTCGGGATGGAGCCCGGCCGAGCACTGGCCGATCAGGTGGCAATTTCCGTTTTCCGCGTGCTGCGAGTGAAAGCCGTTGGCCCTGATACCCATGTCGTCTTCGTCGAAGGCAGCAGCTTCAGCGCTTGCGAGACCTGGTTCAGCTCCGAATTTCTGGTCGATCCGATCTTGGTGCCGGCCTCTCCGTCGCCTGCCGGCGCACGACCGATTCGAGCTTATTTGGCGGGCCACAGCTGCCTGGATGATGACGTGCTCAGCAATCGATGGCTCACCTTTCCAATCGCTCCACGCGCTGGAGACCTCCTGATCTACGCCAACACCGGCGGCTACCAGATGGATCTCCTCGAAAACGAATTCCATCGCCATCCGATGCCGCGCCGCCTTTGCGTGGTTGGGGATGCGAAAGGACTGCCGACGCTCGTTCCCGACACGATAGGAGAGACAAAATGCTCTGCACGACCGTAAGCCAGTTGATCGGCCAAACGCCGGTGATGCCGATCGCGGTCCCTGACAGCGACGCCACGCTTGTGCTGAAGCTCGAAAAGAATAATCCGGGTGGGTCGATGAAGGACCGCATGGCGCGCAGCATGGTGCTCGCCGCGCTTCAGGACGGAAGGCTTCCGCCGGGCGGTACGATCGTGGAGTCATCGTCCGGAAACACCGGGATCGGGCTGGCGCTGGCCGCAGTGGAGTTGGGCCTGCGTTTTATCGCTGTCGTCGATCATCACGCCGCGCCGGACAAGATTCGCACGATGCGCGCGCTGGGCGCAGAAATTCGCTATGTCGAGGGCGATTTTCGGGAAGACGAGGTCGCGGTTGTTGAACGCCAACGGCTGGCCGCCCAACTTGGTGCCCAGCTTCCTGATGCCTTGTTCATGAACCAATCCGACAATCCGGCGAATCCGGAAGGCTATGCCGGTTTCGTCGACGAATTGCTGGCACAGCTTCCGGAGGGTATCGACGCCTTTGTTGGGTGTGTCGGCACTGGCGGATCAATGACCGGCATCGCCCAGCGTCTGAAGCGGGCTAACCCTGCTATTCGGACCATCGCGGTTGAGCCGGCCGGCTCGATCATCTTTGGCAAACCCGGGCATCCCTATTACCAGTCGGGCACGGGAACACCTGCGGGTGACGAAGTCGGCAAGGTGCTCGACTATGGATGCATCGACGAGGGGGTCCAGGTCACCGACGGCCAAGCCTTCGAAACAGCACGCTTTATCGCGCGGCGCTACGGGCTTCTGGTCGGGGGTTCGACTGGGGGCACCATATACAAGGCGCTGGAATTCATTGCGGCCGGCAAGCTGCATGGCACGGTGGTCACGCCAGTTGCCGACGGTGGCGAGAAATATCTCGGCTCGGTCTTCGACGATGAATGGATGGGCAAGCGCGATTTGCTGGATCCGACAATCGCTGCACAACTCGACGCCTGGCTACCTGGAAGAGCGCGCGCAGCATGAAGGTCACGATCTGCGGCGCAGGGCGCACCGGGCATTTGAATGCCGTGCTCTTCAAGCAGCGGCCACATATCACCGTTTCCGTCCTGACAGGAGCGCCTGCGGTCGCCGACCGGTGGGGGGGCGGTGATGGTGTTTGGCGGGCACAGACGCCCGACGGTCGCGTGTTGAGTGGGCGACCAGATTATGTTGGCATCGATCCGAGTGAGGCACTCGTCGATACCGACATGGTGATCGTGACGCAGCCGGCCCACGCGCGGCCCGTGCTTCTCCTCGGGCTCTCGCGGCATTTGCCCCGGGACAAGCTGGTTTATGTCGGCGCGATCCCTGGCTTTTGCGGCTTCGACTGGCTCGCGGCCAAAGCCCTTTCGGGCGTGGACAATGTGGTGATCTGGGGCCTGAAGGACGTGCCGCATACCGCCTTTGATCTGGCGCCGGGCGAGCGGGTTCGCATGGGAGGGGCCAAAGCTCAGCTGTTCGCGGCGCTCCATCGCCGCGAGACCGCCGCGAGCCGCGACAAGCTTCAAGCGATGCTGAGCCACCTTTACGAAGCTCCGGTCACCCTGCTGCGGGACTATCTCGAAATCACGCTGACGCCGGGCAACGCATTGATGCATCCCGCGGTGCTCTATGCCTTGATCGGCCCCGGCGCCCCCTGGGAAAACAAGCCCTTTGACCGTCCTCTTTGCTGGTGGAGCGATTGCCCTCGCGCCGGCGCTGCATTGCTGGAGGCCTGCGATGCGGACAACCAGGCAATCCGTTATGCGGCCGAATCACACCTGGGCATTGATCTGAGTTCGGTGAAGCCGCTCCGACAGGAGTTGGTCGAGGCTTATGGCAGCCAGATCGAGGACGACAGGACCATGTATTCCCTGTTGCGTACCAACCGTGCTTACGCGGGCATTCACGCTCCCCTTGTTCCCAATCCGGACGGGCCCGGTCTTGTCATCGATCGCGCCAGCCGCGCTTTCCACGAAGACATCGCCCTCGGACAGGCGCTACTGGTGGAATTGGCCGCGCGACTTGACGTAGCTACTCCCGCGATCTCGAAAACCTACAAATGGGCGCTCGACTACCACGGCGGGCTCTCCGAAGGCGCATCGGCCTGCTTGCCCGCCAACTGGCCGGAGGAAGTGTAATGGACGAGCGGATGTCTTCCCCAGCAGAGACCGAAGCCCGGGCGCGTGAGGCACAGCGTTGGTCGGCTGCAGCGCGCAATGCCCTCAATCGCTTGATTCGATGCTTGTTTGCCGAACGTCTTCTTAACCCGGATGCATTGTTGTGGGCGCGCGAGGGTAACCAGGCATGGCTGCCTCTTTGGCAGTCGAATCGGGTTCTGCATTTCACCGATTTACGTCGTAAGCCTGCCGGAACATTGCGGAATCGTGGTTCTGTCGAAGTCCTGGACGAGACCAGCGCTCGTTACCGGATCGATGGTCCCTCCGACCTCATGCGGCAGGTCGCGCCCGCCTTGGCGATCGCACCCGCATCGGACGGCCTCGAGCATCTACTAAGAGATGTCGAGGACAGCATGCGCAACGACGTTCTGGCGCGTCGTCACCGGGAGCATTGGAGCGCTGAGCTTCGAGGCGCAATAGTTGAGGCAGGAGCGCGTGGTTTCCTCGCATATCTGGAAAAGAGCCAGCCGCGGCATCTGGCGGCCATGACTCTCGATCAGTGGGGCGCGCTGGAGGGTCATCCCTTCTATCCAACATGGAAGGCGAAACCCGACCTGCCGCCCGAGGACGTCACGGCGTTGTCGCCTGAGTTCGGTGCTCGCGTACGCGTCCGGATAGCAGCCTTGCGCAAAGAATGGTCCTATGTGGAGAAGATGCCGCATGTCGGCGGCTATTCGGAATGGTTCTCGCAGAAATTTCCTGAACTCTGGCGGGACTGGACCGAAGGATTGAACAAGAGTGGAAAGTCTCCTGAGGACTGGCTGCCTCTGCCCGTCCATATCTGGCACCTCGACAATTTCCTGTATCGTGAATTCGCCTCCGAGATAGCTGCCGGAGTTTTCGACCCGGATGGCCCGGAGGTCGTGACGCTACCGTCGATGTCGTTCCGCACAATGCTGCCGGACACACGGGAACCACGACCCTTTATCAAGCTGCCGGTGGCGATCTGGATGACCAGCGAACAGCGCACTCTGCAGGCCAAGTCGATCCACATGGGGCCGCGTCTCAGCACCTTGATTTCCGATATTCTGTCAAAGGAGAAGGATCTTGGTGACAGGTTGGAGATCCTCACCGAAGAGCTGGGTGCGATTCTGCATCATCCGGTAACGGGTGACGAGCATCCGGGCCGCTTTCTTTCGGTCGTCTACCGCAACTCCGACGCTCTGGCGCGAAACGATGGGCTGTTGCCGGTCACCGTCGCGGCGCTGTTGACGGCAAGCCCGATCGATGGCCGTCCGCTCATTTGCGAGCTGATTGCACGAAACGGCAACGAGAGCGAAGCAGCGGTTTCTGCGTTCTTCCGCGCCTATGCGGGGACCGTCATCCGGCCTACGCTCGCCATGTACCTGCTTTACGGAATTGCCTTCGAGGCGCATCAGCAAAACAGCACTATTCTGTTCGACGAAACTGGCCGCCCGCAGAAACTCCTGATCCGTGATTTCGGCGATGGGCGCAGTTTTGCTCCACTCTTTAGGGAGCGAGGGCATAATCTCCAACCCTTCACACGCGCGGGAATCTTGCCTACCACATTCGACCACGATATCGGCCTCGTGCGCTCATTCCTTATCAACGCTTGCTTTGTCTGCCATCTTCATGAAGTCGCACAGTGCCTCGACGAACTTTATGCGCTACCCGGAGCCAACCTTTGGCAGATCCTGCGGGAGGAGACCGAGGCCGCTTTCGACGCACTTAGGCCGCGGGTATTGTCGGACGCGTTCTGGTTGGAAGAGCGCAAGGCTTTCCTTGAGAAGCCGTGGCCCAGCCGCTCGGTGCTGCGGATGCATTTGGAGCGCTATCGTGACTATCGCCTTGAGCACGAGTTGCCAAATCCCCTGGCGGGAGCGCAATGACAAATGCTTCCGACGCGGTTCGCGGCTTCGGACCTGTTTTTGTTCTGCTGTTCGGCCTGCAATTCGTTTCCATGGGGGCCATGGAAATGAGCGGTCCATTCTGGCCGATCCAGATCAAGGCGTTGAGCCAATCCGACGGCGTCTTCGGACTGGCAGGCGTTGCCGTCTATGTCGGCCCGATGATCGGAATGTCTCTGACCAGCGCCCTTTGGGGGCGCATCGGCGATCGCTATGGCAATCGGCTGATGATGGTTCGCGCGCTCTGCGGTCTGGCGGTCACGCAGCTGCTCGTTGCCATTGCACAGGATGTCTGGACGATCATGGCATTGCGCTTCCTGCAAGGTGCCTGCGCCGGCTATATCGCCCCGGCCCAGGCCTACGGCGTGCAGATCACCGGCGGGAAGGACCGCGCAAGCCTCTTTGCCTGGCTTCAGGTTGCCACCAATGTGGGCTCGCTGGGCGGCGCTTTCCTGGGTGGGCTCATTCTCGATCGCTTTCCCTTTGCCGCGGTCAATCTGACGGCCGGGATAATTTGTGCGCTGTGCGCTGCCGTTGCCTGGTCGAGCCTGCCGGTGCCGGCGCGAGGAGCGGGTGCTGCCAATCCCGGGAACGCAACGACCGCAAAACCTGCGACGTCGACCGTTGTCCCGATCGCAGCTCTTCTTGCCTTGATGGGAATGCTGCTCGCTAGCCGCATGGTCCTCCAGGTGCCTTTCTCACTGTACATGACCCAGGTATTTGGTGCCCCGCACTGGGTGGCCGGCCTGACCTATGGGCTACTGGCTTGTGGTTTTGTTCTGGCCGCGCCGTTGTGGGCTCGTCTCTTTGAGAACCGATCGCCATCCTATGTGCTGGGGGCCAACGTGCTCATCTCGGCCGCGTGCGTTGTGGTCACATATCTGGCGGGCGGTACGGGCTCCGTTGCCGTGTTCGCGCTCCTGTACTTTATCTGGGGCGCGCTTCTTGGGGGAACGACGCCGGTCCTCCTCGCGCTCATCTCGGCAACCGCTATCAATGATCGGCAGGGGTCGGTTCTGGGTCTCGCGCAGGCATCCCAGCAAATCGCCTCCGCAAGTGGCATCATTGCCGGCGTCGGCGTGACGCAGTTCCTCGGTCTTGAAGCCGCATTCCCGCTCGTCGCAACGCTCTACGTTTTGTCATGCTTGTCGGCGCTGGGCACCTGGCTCAAGACTGCGCGCCCCAAAGGAAGCTGACGATGGCGGAATATCGATCGCTGTTGCATGGCGCGGTGATGGTACTTGTCCTGATCGCCTTGCTCCCGACAGCGCTGCCGCCGAAACAGCCCTGTCGCAGCACTCAGTATTTGGTGCGTCCCTCTCCTGTTTGAGCATGATCTTTTCGGAAAACCGCTTCACCTGTGTATGCAGTCACACAAGCTCCAGCAAATCAGAAAGCCGGTCGATTACGAAACCAGGAGTGGGTGGCAAGGCCGGCTGCCACTCCTGTCCGCACCGGAACCATGCCGTTGCCATTCCAGCTCCGTCGGCTCCCAGAATGTCGGCCACAGGGTTGTCGCCCACGAAGAGGCAATTGGCGAGCTCGACTCCCAACCTGCCTGCGGCAAGACGGAACAGCGCTGCATCCGGTTTCCTGAGCCCTTCAGTCTGCGACACGAGTACTGCGTCCACTAGACTATCGAGCCCGAGCGCTTCCACATGCCGGGCTTGGAACTCGGTCTCTCCGTTAGTCACGACACCCAGTCGCAATCCCTTTGCGCGGAGCAACATCAGGGTGCTCGCCATGCCGTCACACGGGCGAGCGAAGCGCGAGCAGCGCGTTCGGTAATCGGACAGCAGCGTTTCAGCGAGCGATGCATCACCGTGAAATTCTGCCAGCAGCGAGCGATAAACGACTGCCTTGAGAACGCGCCCGCGAGCGTCGAGCTCGAGGAAGCGATCACGCCATGCCTCGAACGAGCCAGAGCCAAGACCTGCTGCGAAGCGCGCGTACTGATCGCCCAAAAACGCCACAAGAGACGTGGTGCGATCGAGCAGCGTCTCGTCAAGGTCGAACAAAACAGCAGAGATCATCAGCTATCATACCCCATGCCGAGCACGCGGCACCGTCAGCTCTTTCGAATGAGTCGCCAGCGCCCGGGTGTCGTCCCGATCTTCGCCGAGAATGCCCTCGTGAAATGACTTTGGTCGGAGAAGCCGCATTTGATTGCGATCTCGGTGAGCGACAATGCTGTCCCCAAGAGCAGGAGCTTGCTTTCCTCGATGCGCTGATCCATCAGCCAACGATGGGGCGGGGTGCCCGTACTGATCTTGAAAGCGCGGGCAAAATGGGCCGCCGACAAGCCGCATTCGCTCGCGATACGTGAGAGAGAAACCTCACCGTCGAGATGGGCACGGATCAAGTCCTTCGCGATCCGAAGCTGCCAGGCTGTCAGGCCGCTGCGTTGCAAGCGACCGACGGGCAGGATGGTTGTATATTCGCGAAGGAAATGGGTATTGAGCGCCATCGCAACATAGCCAACGAACAGTTCGTTTGCCTCATGCGGCCTCTCCAGCGCCGGCAATAGACACTTGCCGAGATGCGCCACGACCGGATCGCGAATGCTCAAACCGGCTGCGATGTCGAACTGAATGCGGCTGGCATCGAACTCGCTGGCAAGCCCATTCAAGGTGCTGTGCGGCAGGTACAAATAGAGGAAATCGAATGGATCCTGGAAGCGGACGATCGTCTCGCATCGCAGATCGTAGATGCTGATCTCATCCTTCATAGCACCTTTGCGCGCGTAGCGCCCATCGATCCACGCCTCTGCTCGCTGATGTCGCAGCCGCAGACAAAGCGCGAACGCCTCGTCGGGCGGTGATGGCAGGGTCGGATCGCTAGACCGGCCGAAATGGGCCATGCGTACAGCGGCGAACGTTCCCCTCTGCAGCGATTTGACGAGTCCCGAGCGGGGCTGCTGGATCATTGGGAAAAGTGTGGCGAGCCGCTCGCCATAGAGGCCGAAATCGTTCATGCTCTGCGTTTAACACGCCGCCGGCGACTATCCGGTCATTGCCGTCGGCAGGTAACTCCCTTTGCCCGCGTCATTGCGGGATTTATTATTAAACTCTGGGTTGTTGTCTTTTAGAATTACTCTTAGGTGCGACGCTTTGTCGGTCACTTTCTCGCGAACGTGACAAGATGGCGCAGAAAGCGCGTTGAGTTCAATTTGCCTCGTCGACGCAATTTCTTTAGCCGCTCCAAGCGTCAGGGCGATCTGGAGGACGAAGAGGATCGGTCCGACCGGGGTGACGATAAGCATAAGTCGGATAGGAATCGAGGTAGGCTCTTGGCATCAGATCGTGCGAAGGGCATTGTTGGAAGACACCTTCAATCTGCTGTCAGCTAGCAACCGAACGATCCGACGACCTCTCTCCCTTCTCGCTTCGGAGACTCTGACCATGGCCACCCACACATTTTCCTGCATCGATGGCCATACCTGCGGCAATCCGGTGCGTCTCGTCTCCGGCGGGGGGCCGCATCTGGAGGGCGCGAACATGCTGGAAAAGCGCGCCCACTTCCTGCGCGACTATGATTGGATCCGCACCGGCCTGATGTTCGAGCCGCGCGGACACGACATGATGTCGGGCTCCATCCTCTATCCACCGACACGTCCGGATTGCGATGTGGCAGTGTTGTTCATCGAAACATCCGGCTGCCTGCCGATGTGCGGCCACGGCACCATTGGAACCGTCACGATGGGCATTGAGAATGGCCTGATAATGCCGCGCAAACCCGAAAAATTGTCGATCGACGCACCGGCCGGCAGGGTCGATATCACCTACCGCCAAGAAGGCCGTTTCGTGGAGGAGGTGCGTCTCACTAACGTCCCGGGCTTTCTCTACGAGGAGGGGCTGACGGCCGAGGTCGAGGGTATCGGCGAAATTGTCGTCGACGTCGCCTATGGTGGAAATTTCTACGCCATCGTCGAACCGCAAAGGTATTTTCGCGACATGGCCGACCATACCGCCGACCAACTGGTGGCGTGGTCGCGGCGTCTACGCGCCGCGCTCAATGAGAAGTATGAGTTTGTCCATCCCGAGCATCCGGAGATCAAAGGTCTCAGCCATATTCAGTGGACGGGAAAGCCGACGAAACCGGAGGCGCATGGGCGCAACGCCGTCTTTTACGGCGAGAAGGCGATCGATCGCTCACCGTGCGGTACCGGCACCTCAGCGCGCATGGCGCAGCTCACCGCCAAAGGCAGGCTACGGGTTGGCGACGAATTCGTGCATGAATCGATCATTGGCTCCTTGTTCAAGGGACGAGTCGAGGCCGCCGCCAGGGTCGCCAACCGGGACGCGATCGTGCCCTCGATTGCCGGCTGGGCCCGCATGACCGGCATCAATACAATCTTTATAGACGATCGCGATCCCTACGCTTACGGCTTCGTCGTGAAGTAAAAGTCCGAAGCCACGATCCGCTTCCAACCCTCCACGAGCTCGCCCTGAAAGTCGCTGGACGTCTCCGGCTGAAATCCACATGCATTGGCGCGGGTTACAGCTTTGAGGCCGTCGAGTTCGAACACTCTCGAACCCGCGTAACGCTGCGACGCCATGCTGGAACAATCGACCATGGCGGCAGAACTCAAACCAAATGGCCTTCGGCAAACCCGTAGCGGTTCGATCCGGTGAATGCGTTGATGCCTAGCCCCAGCAAAACCCGGGGACTTCCCTAGTTGGATTACAGATCTCGTTGCGAGTATTCGGGGTGGTCTGCTGACAATAGCTGTCATTGCAGTCGAGCAGTTGGAGAGGGCCGGAAGGCTGACAGCGCGTTCATCGAACGGCGCGCTTATTCGGAAGTCTAGCTCTCCTCGCTTCATGCGGCGCGTTACATAGAAGTCGTTTCCAAAGTGAACAGCTGATACGAGTACGCCGCATGTACGTAGCACGCTGGTAAGACGCTCGAAGGCCCGAAGACGGAGTTCGTCCGTTCCCTCAATCATAGCGGCTCGGTTTTTTGTAAAAGAGTACAGGCTCGGAATCATTCGGACCATAACGTGGTCCTGATCCACAATCCGGATCTCCTTCGATTCTCCTTTGGAAAGAAGGACCAGCTCATCCCATCTGTCTCTCACGGTAGACCAATGTTGAGAGGTCGGCAGACTTGTCGGCATTAGAACTGCCTCCATATAAAGGGGGTCACACCCTGATGATGTCAGGCTACAATTATTCTTTTCCTGCTACCGTCCCGCGTACAGGCAAAAGAAGTTCGCCGAGGCAGCCAATGACGAAAGACGGCGGACAGAGCGCTGGATCGGGCAAATGCTCCTTGCGATCTATCAGGACGTCGATCACGCTTGACGCTTTGGCAGCATGACCATCTTCGTGGTAATTCCCTATAGGGATCGCTTCGCTAGGCTTAACAGCGAGGCCGTTGAGGCACTTGATGATGCGTGCTTTCACACAGACAGAAGACCCACGGAGTCGCGATGCCGAAACGCTCGGTGTTCAGCGCGAGTCGCAATGAACCACAAGCGATAATACTCTGGCGCGTATTGTGGTCTTGGTTGCTGCTGTCGCAAACTAGGGGACCCCCTAGGTCACGTCGACCAGCCCATCGGGCGTTTCGTTGCCAACGATGCGAGCCACGCTTCGGCTTTCTCAGCAACGATGGCGCCCTCACATGCATCGCGTTGATGATGGCGATCATATCCTGCCTTACGTGGGAGCCGTGAACGATGGTTTGCAACTCGTGCTCGGCGACGATGCCTCCAAGGCAGTTGATCCTCTCTCGCGATGCAGCCGCCGAATTTACGACCTTAGAGCATCGAAAGGCTAGTCGGCTTTCGGGAGATCCAAACGATGAAGGACGACCATACAAGACGCCGGCCGCAATGCACCACGTAGGCGCCTTGGCGGCCGCCGCGCTCACCCTAGTGCGACTGATTGCGCGGCGAGCAGCGAAGCCGCCGCATGCGCCGCGCTCCTGCTCCGAGTTCGCTCAAATCTTCGTTTGGGCTCTGATCAAACTTCCGGCTAGAATTCCCATCCTCATCCGAGCGCGCGACTCTGATCAGCTCTCTGATGTCGTTAGCAGTGTTGGCGATCATCCATCCTTGAAGACCGGCCGTCTGTCGTACCTCCCCATCGGTGGCGGCGATGATTTCCTCGCTTAGCGCTTCAAGCAGGCGGGTTAGATCGAGACTTGGGTGCCAGCGTGTCATCACTTTCTCCAGTTTCCCTGATGGCGCAGTAGGGTGCGCCGCATCCGCCGCCGCGTCGTGTCGTAGTCGAGTTGCGACATGCCGTGGACCTTACAGATCTCTCTGGCTGGCAAGCCCTCGGCCATCCCCGCGATGATCTTCAGCGCCAGCGGATCGCCCTCAAAAAGCCGATAGACGTTGGCCAGCATCTGTGCAGCAGCGAGGATCCGCTCGGGATCGGGCGCCTCGTCGGCATCTTCACTGGGCCAACTTCGCTGGTTCGCGTCATCACGGCTCACGAGCAGCCTTTGCTCGTGCCGTGCACGCCGCCAATGGTCGTTGCAGATGCTGCGCATGACGCCCGACAGGAACGCCAGAATGGGGACTTCGGGCGGCCAGGGGCGCGAGCCGTCGAGAACGCGCGCAACCGCCTCGTCAAGGATGTCACTCCAGCCGAGTCCTCCCGGCAGGCCGCGGCTCCATAACCGCGCCAGGGCTTTGAGCCGCACAAGGTCGACATCGGACAGTGAATCGATGGCAGATGCGACATCGGCGGTGCCGGCAACCGCGTCGGGTGGTGTAGGGGGTTTCGTCAATTTTTCCATGTCCATACCGCTATGCGCTTCCGCGGGCTTAACGCGGACAACGGATCAAACTTTTTTGCTTGTCCGCGCGCGGAGATCGCAGGCGTATCGTCTGCATCGCAACAGGAGATTGCCATGGACGACACCTTGCTAGCGGCCTGCCGCTGGTATGCCGAGGATCTGCGGTACAGAACCCCAATCCTGCGTAATCCTCGCCTGATCGAGGCATTTGCGTCTGTTCCGCGCGAGCAATTCGTCGGCCCCGGACCGTGGCGCATCATCTCCGACCCATACGCCGACGACGCATTCCTGACTCCCGACGTCGACCCGCGCTGGCTCTATCATGACGTTCTCGTGACGATCGATGCGAGCCGCAACCTCAATAATGGAATGCCCGGCTTCTGGGCGCGCAATTTTGAACGTCTCGACATCACGCGCGGCGAGCGCGTGCTCCAGGTCGGTGCCGGGACCGGATACTATTCCGCAGTGCTGGCCGAGCTTGTCGGACCAGCCGGTCGCGTCACGGCGGTGGAAACTGACCCCGCATTGGCGGCGCAGGCCCGAGCGAATGTCGCGAACTGGCCGCAGATCAACGTCATCTCGGGCGACGGCCGGACAGTGGACATTGGTGAACTTGACATCGTCATCGTGTTCGCTGGTTCCACCCACCCATCCCGCCTCTGGCTTGATCGGCTCGCTGACGGCGGCCGGTTTCTGATGCCGCTGACCAGTGAGTCCTGGAGGGGCTTTCTTCTCCGCGTGGTCAGGCATGGGGACCGGCTTGAGGCCTCTTCCATTGGCAGCGTCGCCATCTATCCTTGTGTGGGTGGACGCGATGAGGAGGCTGGAAAGCGTCTGCATGGCGCGCTTGAAGGCCTGCCGCTTGGCAAGGTTCCGATTCGCGCGCTGCACGTCGGTGATCCACGTTCTGACGATGCAGAAAAGATCTGGTTTCGAGCGCCCGGATTCTGGCTCGAACGAGACGCCACAGAGAAGAAGCAATGCGAGCTATCTCACTCAACGGCCCGTCTCACGCGGACATCAAACCGGAAAAATGGACCTATTCTGGGACTTCGCTGGTGGCTCGAAGCCCTGAAGAGCGCGTGGAAACGCGTATCGAGCGCGGGCAGTTGCGGACGGCTTGAATCGCATATCGCATCCAACTGGCTACGCCGCGATCTCGGTTTGACGGAAGACGACGTGCCATCGCACAGCGAGCGGATCGGCGAGATCAGACGCAAGCACGGTGTGTGGCCTTAGCTCCGGAACATCTCCCGAGCGGGTGGCCCTGGGCACTCAGTAATGAGGAGAGGTCACCAGGCGACCGGCACCCCAGCTTGTTGCTTGGTCGGTGGCTCACCATGGAGGCTGCGGGGTTGATCGAGACAGTTGACCTGCTAAGGCCACATATCGAATCCTCTAGCCGATTCGATAGCGATGCTCGCAAACCGGTCGACAGGAATTTGACTGGACACTCCTTTCGGCAGCTGCGACTCTGACACAGCTTCGCTTCGGAAATTCCATAATGAAGGTTATGCGAATCGCTCGAGCACCGTCAACAAACTCGCAAGACGCCGGACGACATCTCATCGGGTGGCACGGAAAGCGAAATTGCGCCGTCTTGCGACTTGCTCATCTCTGCCATCATGGACCACCATCGCAAAATAGTACTGGCCAAGGTTTCGTCTCAGGACGAACCACTCGACTTCGGGAAAATCTCGCTGACGATGAAGATTTTTGACGCCTTACGCCATGCTCTAAAATGACGAGCGTCTCGCTGCGAGTACTGCGAACACTCCCGCCTACTTTATTGCAATTGCCTCAATTTCTATCAGGAAGTCCGCTCCATACAGCCGAGAAACTTCGACTAGAGTGATCGCAGGAGCGGCAGGAGGAATGACGCTTTGAAGGAAACTATTCCGAGCCTCTCGGTATGCGGCGAGGTTATTCATGTCCCTGAGGAATACGGTCATCTTGGCGAGATTGCTTGCATTGCAGCCGACCTCCCTCAGCGCGACCTCTAGGTTCTGGAAGACCTGGGAGACTTGTGCAGGAAAATCGTCAATTCCAATGGTGTCTCCAGCGCTATTGATCGAGGTTTGCCCGGAAATGAATATGATGCGATTGCCGGAGGCTTCGATGATCTGCGAGTACCCCGTAGTGGACGCGAGGCCAACTGGGTTAGAAGACTTCAACTCAAACTTATCCGAACTTCCCATAAACCACCATTTTCGAACCGCCGTCTCGCCACTTTTCTATCACGACCTATAGTTGAATTGTAAAGCCCCGGTGGAGGTTTCAATTACCCATACGTAGACTACTCGGGCTGATCCGCTGATCGGCGAGAACTTGAATCGAAAGAATCGCTTGTGATTCCTTTCTGAGCACCTGATTCGCGAGGGGTGCTCTATGGGGCTGACACTAAGAGATCGATCGGCAACCGGGCTAAGCCGTCGCATACTCCGCAATACCGTGAGCGATAAAATAGTTGATCATCGGCTCAATCCGCTCGCGGGGCGGGTGCAGGCCGCTCCTCCATGACCGCGAGAACCGCGCGTCCCTTGTCAGTGATACGCCAGCCGCCGTTCATCCGCTCGATAAGTCCTTGGGAGAAGATATCCAGGTCAGGCACGCGGGCTGCCAATCGTTTCGTGCGTTCGGCCCAGTCGCGTCCGCTGGTCGCCAGAATCGCCATATCGCGCTTGATATCCTCCATGACGGCGAACCCGTCTGGATAGCTGACCAGCACCTTGAGAACCGTCACCTGCAAGCTCACAGCCCACCCGTACGCGGCTTCCTTGAACTGACTTCCCATATCTTAGGAGCATTCAATAACCCCTCCGCTATCGAGACGCTCATCTAGGTCGCGAACGCCGCGGCCCAAACGGCCGGCGCTTTGCTTAAGAGCGACGTCTTTTCTCACGGCCAGCTTCACCTCGAACCTGCCAAACTGCTCGGAAGAATACCTCTATCAGAGCCGCACAATCCTGTTACAACAAAACACGCTATGGTTGCAAGCGATTAGAGAGATTGTGGGCCAGGTGATCTGCAAATCAACGTTGACGCACAGATTGACTCCACCGCGGTTCATACTGACCGCCCGCGCCTACATCTTCGAAGAAGCGCGGCGTGCTTCTGAACACCTGGCGGACAGGCGATTGGGCGTCAGCAAACATGTGCTTGACGTCGGTAAATACACGCGAAGGACAAGGGCACGAATTCTCTATAATCACCTGCACGCATCACGCACCCCGCAGTGTTTCTCGCGGCAGCAACCCGTCAGCGCTATGGCGCTACTATACCCGACGTCAGGATGGCGTTTGAAGCTCTGCATTCCCTCCTCTGCTCGGCCTTCGGAGGGACCAGAGACCCCAAAAGACTTTGAGGAGTCCCTGAAAGTTCTCGAGGGTGGCTTTATTGCCATTTCGAGCGAGCTCCTGAGCTTCGTGAACCTTTCTTTGCGCCACTATCTGACGGCATATCTGCTGGACACCTCGATTCTCGCCGAGTGCGCGTGGGCGTCACAGCGCACCAGCTGGGCGGAGCGTGTTGAGGAGCAACAACTTGGAAGCCACTAGCAATTTTAAGCCGTCGATCGATGAGGTGTTTCTAGACGGCCCTCAGCTGCCCGGCTATGACCTGATCGAGCCTTTGGGCACCGGAGCCTACGGGACCGTCTTTCTTGCGATTCAGCAGAGTACCGCCATGCGCGTCGCCATAAAGGTTGCCCGGCTCGAGGGCGATCCGCGCCGCGAGGCCCGTTTCCACCGCGAAACCAGCCTGTGTGCCCGCGTGCATCATCCACATATCGTGCAACTGCTCGACAAAGGCCGGCAAGGAAACCATAAGAAATCTGGAGGGCGCGCAGGCGTTCGGTGTTCCACCGATGGGGATGGGCTTTACCGCCGTCAGGTGCCGCGCGCAACCGGCTTGACTCAATGCGATGCACGCCTTGCGCTCGCCGTCGCGCACGTCCTGAAGGTTAGTCGACTGTGAAGATTTCTGTTTTCAGGTCGGATTGAGCAGCGGCTGGGTGAAGAGCGCGGATGTCGCGAGTCTACGAGGTTCACGAAATCCTCGTAAGATCTCGAGGCGGTTTTCACGAACCCAGCCAGCAATGTGTATGGACCGCTCGGCCTGCAGCGGAATCGCGGTGTCGAGGTCATGGTGTTCGGCGAACCGGTTTGATACGTCTTGCCCCTAATGCGCACCACCTCCCGACGAGTGTCCCTTGCGCATGATACCGACACAACCGGCAGATACCACCAGAACGCCCCCAAGACGGCAAACGTGTCAGCAAATCCCATGACAAGCGCTTGCGCGCGCAGACTGGCAATCGACATTGATTGCCTGATGCTGAGCCGTCGCATAGTCCGCAATACCGTGAGCGATAAAATAGTTGATCATCTGCTCAATCCGCTCGCGGACCTCCTCACGAAACAGTGTAACGCGGGGTTGATTGGCGTTATACTCATTTCGCGAAACGAGTATAACGTACTGGACGCCGGGTTCCATCCCGTTTATACTCAATCTGCGGACTGAGTATAACCCGGAAAACGACTATGCCGGCCCCCTCCCTGATTGCCCAGACGACCTACGCCGAGCTCCTGGAGCGCGCCGCGAACGCCGCCTTCCAGGATGCCTTCGCAGACAACGGCTCATTCACGGCCAAGAGCATCAATGGCCGCAAGTATTGGTACTTCCAGACCGGAACTGGCGCCGATCGGTCCCAGCGCTATGTCGGGCCCGAGACGCCAGAGCTTCTGGAGCGCATTGCCCACCACAAGGAGGTTCGCGAAGACGAGCGTGAACGCCGGGCGCTTGTCTCTACGCTGGTCCGCTCATTCAGCTTCCCTCGTCCCATTCCAGAGATCGGCGACGTCATCGCAGCGCTCGCCAAGGTAGGTGTGTTTCGCCTTCGCGGCGTGCTCGTCGGGACGATAGCCTACCAAACCTATGCCGCGATGCTCGGCGTTCGCCTCTCAGCCGCCTCGCTGCAGACCGGCGACGTGGACATCGCGCAGTTCAAGAACGTCTCGGTGGCGATTGAGGATTCCACGCCGCCTGTTCTGGACGTTCTGAAGGAAGTCGACAGATCCTTTCGTGCCGTCCCTCACGTATCTGATGGCCGGCGCGTGACGAGCTATGTCGCCAAGGGCGGCTTGCGCGTCGACTTTCTCACGCCCCACGAGGGCAAGGAGACCGCCCGACCCCAAAAGCTGCCCGCCCTGAACACAGATGCGCAGCCGCTGCGTTTCCTTGACTTCCTGATCCGCGATCCCGAACCCGCGGTCATCCTGCATGGCGCCGGAATCTATGTGCAGGTGCCGGCGCCGGCGCGCTATGCCGTCCACAAGCTCATCATCTCCCGCAGGCGCCCGGAGGGGCTTGCCAAACGCGACAAGGACCTGCAGCAGTCCGAGGCCTTGCTCGCGGCTCTGGCAGAAAAGCGACCCCATGAGCTGAAAGCGGCCTGGGAGGAGGCTCATGGTCGCGGTCCCAAATGGCGCCAATCGATCCTCGAAGGGCTTGCTCTCCTTGCGGCCTCGGTTCGCGACAAAGTGCTCAAGACCATTGCCGCGCCTCGCTCGATCATTCCGGACATGGATCTTTCCTTCGACAATCCTCCTGCTCGCTATGACTTCAGCCGCGATGTCGTGACGTTCCAGGGCCGAGCGCCCGGCGGCGCGGTCAACTGCGCAGTCAGCCGCGAGGCACTGGACGACCATTTCGGCGCCGACGGCCTCGGGCAGGACGGCCGCATGCAAGCGTTCCTCAAGAACAGGTCGAGGATCGAGGCGATCGCTCGCGCCAAGTACCTCTCAGCGCCGGTCGACGAGCCCGGCGGCGTTTTGGTCAAGACGTCCGACGTCGATAGCTTTTCAGCCCGACGAGCAAGGAAGTAAGTTCTTCGTCATCGTCCAATCCCGCGCTTGATGCCGATCGACCAGCATATCCCTCCCCTCCGGCCTTGACCTGACACCAGTTGTTGCTATCCCGAAATGCCAGCGGAAGCTCCAGCGCTCCTTCATAGAAGCGCTGCAGATCCATGTCACCAGCCAGCGACCGTGTAGACGCTCCGGATAGCACCGCGAAACACCTTGTCCTCCCCTCCCCGCCTTCAATGTTATTGAAGATATTGTTTAATGTTGTAAAATGCTGCCCGTGCGTTTGTGTCAATCCGGATTTTCAATCCCGGACCGGTGAAAGAAGCAGATGCAGGAAAAGAAGCCCCGCCGAGGCATCCAGTCGGTTGAAGTTGCCTTTCGCATCCTCAACGCTCTGCAAAAGAGCCAGCAGGCGATGGCTCTCAAGGATATCGCGCCGCTGGCGGAACTGACGACCAGCGCTGCGAACAATTATCTGGTGAGCCTGGTGAGGATCGGGCTCGCTGCCGCTGATGAGAAGCCCGGCTTCTACCGACTGGGGCCTGCGGCACTTTCCCTTGGTGTCAGCGCGATACAGCAGATCGACGGCTTTGAAGTCGTCCGCCGGGAGGTGACCATTCTGCGCGACACAACGCGGCGAAGCGCTGCAGTCACCACGTGGACCGACGACGGTCCGATCAGTCTGTTCAAGCAGGACGGAGACCAGCGAGGCGCCTTCGAATTTCGTACCGGGCTGATCCCGATGCTGACGACTGCTGCAGGAAAGATCTATGCGGCCCGAATGCCATCGAACTTGACGACGCCCCTGATTGAACAGCAATGGGGTGCCGCCTTCGGCGGCAAACCCGATGTCTGCAAGTTCAGGGAAGACGCAAGCCGGGAACTCAAGCGCAAAGGCTTTACGGCCATCGTCCGCTCCGATCTCGCCGGCTATGTCTCTCTTGCGGCACCCGTACTGGACTGGAACGGCGATCTCCGGTTCACGTTAAGCTTGGCCGGCACACGGGCGTCCATGCAGACCGAGCCCACAAGTGCGCAGGTGAAATCGTTGCTCGCCAGCGCGTCCCGCGCCACTCGCGCTCTTGGCGGTAAGGCCGAGAACGGCGACTAGCCCATCACCTCCCTCCTAGAATCACCGTTGGCGGAAGACGTCCGCAAGCGCCCGCGAGAGATCGTCCAGAGAAATTTGCCCGCGCAGCGACCACCAGACTACCATCTCCAGGAGGGACAAAAAGGCCCGCCGTCAGGACCGCTACGACGCGAGGAACGCACCGATGCGCTTGCAGGCCTCACGATCGCCCGCGACGTCGGCGGCGATCCGCTCATAGAGGCCGGCCGCGCCCTTGTACATCAGCGCTTCCGGAAACTCCGCGCCGATGAACTCGGAGATCGCATGCATTTCTTCGACCCAGCGATAGGCTTTCGGATACATGTCCGGCAAGGTCTTGGCGAAGCGGGCCAATAATTCTGGCTGGCTCAAGGCCAGTTCCACCTTCAGCGCCGACCCCGCTCCCGCGCGTTCGGCTGCAAGCACCATCGCGGTCGCGATCGCCACCAGCCCCTTGGTAATTCCGGCGTAGGATAGTTTCAAAGCCGAGGCCGCGCCGATTGGACCGTCGACGATACGGACGTCGAGACCATATTCGGCCAATCCCTTGAGGTCGGACGCCGCATCGCCCGAAAAATACAAGGCGGGTCCTGGATCGTCGCCTTTTGGCGGAAAGCCGATGATCGCGCCATCGACGAGGCGTGCGCCGGTGCGCCGGAAAACGCGTTCGATGCCTGCCATGGTCGAGACGCCGACGGCGTTGCAATCGACGAAGAGCGGCGCATGGCCGGCGCGTCCTAGTCGTGAAGCGAAGCGCTCCGCAAGCGCATTCGCCTGCCTCGGCGGCACGATCGACAGGATCACGCCGGCCTCGTCCACGAGCCGCTGGTCGTCGGCATGCTGCATGCCGGCTGCCTCCGCCCGCTCCCGGCTCCTGGGACCGCGTCCCTCGAGGGACGTGAGGACCTTCACGCCCTGGCGGGTCAGGCGGGCCGCAATGGCGCTCCCCATTGCACCAGGTGCGATGATCGCAATTGTCGGTGTCATGCGTACTCTCCCTTCTTGATTGGACTCAGCGCCAGGCGATCGCCTGGACGACAATGGAAATGCTGACGGCCGACAGCGTCGTCGCCAGCGCGAACGAGCGCGCGGCGTCCTCGGCATGGCGACCAAAATGCGACGCCAGGACATAGACGTTGATGCCAGGTGGCAGCGCCGCGGTCATCGTTGCGATCAGGATCTGCTCCTTGGGTAACCCCATCGCATGCGCAATGGACCAGATCAGCAGCGGGTGAATGACGAGCTTGAGCACGACCGCCGCGACCGGCGCCGCGAAATTGGTCGGCAGCGGCACGCGCGCCACAGTCGCCCCCAGTGCGATCAACGACAATGCCGGCGCTGCGGCCGCCAGCATGCCGATGACGTGATCGATCGGCTCCGGAACAGCGAGCCCGGTTCGGCGCCAGACAAGGCCGGCGGCCAGAGCAACTGTCATCGGGTTGCTGATCGCGGAGATCAGCGCTTTCGAGCCTCCCCTTGCGCTGTTGCCGAATGCCAGCAACAGCGTAGCGAGCGGAATCAGGACGATCGTGTGAATTGCGATGATCTGGCTCAGCAGCGCGACACCCTGGTTCCCGAGCAAAGCCTGGGCAATCGGAACACCGATCAGCGAAGAGTTCGAATAGATCACGCCCATCCCGAACACGACGCATTCGGCCAGACTCAGGCCGAGCGCAAGACGCCCGTAAATGAAGGCGATGACGAGCAGTGCCGCACAGCCGAGTAGATAGATCAACGCTATCTCGCCGTCGCCAGCCGCCTGCGCGCCTCCCGCGAGCGATCGAAAGAGGAGCGCCGGAATTGCGAAGCAGGCAACCAGCTTGAGAAGCCCGCCATTGGCCTCGGCCGTGAGCAGCCCGCTCCGGGCAGCGGCAAAGCCCAGAGCGAGCATCGCGAAAATCGGCACGAGGACGGTCAAGGTCATCATGACTCTCAACGGATTTACATGTCGGAATTGCGCCCGCCCGGCCCGGCGCGATGCCGATCATGCGGCCGCGCGCATCAGGGGAGCCCGCCGCTCGGTGATGTCGGATGGATCGGTCCGCACGGTCACGCCGTGACGATCCAGCATGTCGGCAGCGACGGTGCACAGCTCGACATTGGTGGTCGGCCTGATCTTGCCGTCATCGCCGAGCAGGAACGGTGTGTCTTCCATGCCGACGCGCACGACGTCCACCTCGCTGTCATCCTGTGCGGCATAGCCGATCACCCTGAGCATGGCGTCGAGCGGATGGCCTGCCAACGGGCCTACATCCATCACCCGAACCTCGCGCGCGGCGTGATGCGGCAGGATCGCAGCTCCGACCGTGATCGATACCTTTCGTTTGCGCACCCCCTCCGGGGTATCACGCTCGAGCGATTTGGCCATGGAGACGACGGACCGGAATTGATCGTAGGTCTCCGGGAACGGCAGCTTCGGCGAGAAGCCGAACAGCAGGGTGACATTGAGCTGGTCGGCTCCGGCCAGCCTGATGTCGTGGCGCGCGATCGCCATGCGCGACATCGCATAACTGCGGATGGTCTGGACCCATTCGATCTCGTCGAGAAGATGCAGCCGCCGGCGTGCTGCCACCGCCTGTCCATAGGCAGTCAGCTGCACCGCGGGCGATGACCGGCCGTAGTTGTTGCCATTCGCCGTCGAGTTGGTGTTCATCTTCACCTCCTCCTGACGGGTCGACGGCTGATAACGCTCGACCTCGCGCAGGAATAGATCGCTGTCGACAAGCTCGCGGGTCAGCGGACCGATGCGATCCTCGAGGTCGCAGACGATCTGCAGCTCGATGGCCGCCTGCATTGTGATGAAATGTGCGCCGCCCGCACCGAGGGACAGGCCGGCGTGGCTGACCCGCTCCCACTCGCCATTCGCGCTGATCCGCTGGATCACCTCCCGGCCGTTCCGGCTGGCTCCGAAGCTGATCAACATGTCAGGCGACAGGCGCTGCACCAGCAGGCTGACCCTGCGATAAATGTCGTTGTCCGTGGTCTGTTCGCGAGTCAATGGATTTCGGCCGTGATAGTGATAATAGCGGCAGCCGAGATCGGTCAGCTCCTCCACCTCTCGCGCGATCTCCTCCTCAGTGATGGCGATATCGACGCCGGTGCAGATGCGATCGAGCACGGCGTCGCCCGACGGATGATGATTGAGGGGCGTATATTTCGCACCGGTCGAGCAGCATCCAAGTATCAGGGTCTTCGGCATTCTCGTCCTCTTGTCTGTTGAGAAGGGAATCTGGTCATTGCTTGGTCCGGCTTCAGGCAAAGGGGTGGTGTGTCCGGCGCAAAGATGTGCGCCGGATGTGCATTCGATCGGTCTTTCGCGATGGGTTACTTCAGGCTTTCCAAGTAATTCACGACGTCCTTGCTCTCCTCCGGCGTGGCGAGCCCCCCGAAAGGCATGCGATTGCCGGGAACGACATCCTGGGGATCGGACAGGTATCGCGCCAGCGTCTCCTCGCTCCACACGATCCCGCTCCGCTGCATCGCGCGCGAGTAGCGGAAATTCTGCATCTGGCCGGCCTTACGGCCGACAACGCCATGCAGCGAGGGGCCCTGCTCGCTGCCCTCGCCGGTCGCGCCGTGGCAGGCCGCGCATTGTTCGAACAACGCCTTGCCGGCAACGATATCGGCTACGGCCTTCGTGACGCTTGCTGTCACTCCGAACAGCAGCGCGGCAAGACCGAGCCCAAGATCAAGTCGAAGGATCCAGCGTGTCGTCACAATTGCACCATGGGAGAAGGAGATTTCAGGTAGGTCTTGACCAGCGCATCCGCACACCAATAGGCCGTCGCCGCGGCCGCGGCGGTCGGATTGTAGCCGGCGTTCTGCGGGAACACCGATGATCCCAGCACAAACAGATTGTGCGCGTCCCAGCTCTGCAGATAGCGGTTCACCACGCTGGCCGCGGGCGTGCGCCCCATGATCGTGCCGCCGGTGTTGTGGCTCGATTGGTAGGAGACGACGTTGAAATCGCCTTTGCGCGGCTGCGGCGCGACGATGGTCGCATTCATCGCGCGACCGATGTCCGCCGCCTTCCCGAGCAGATAATCGGCCATCGCGCGATCGTTCTGCGAGAAATTGAACGTCATCCGCAACAGCGGCTGGCCGAACATGTCGCGATAGGTCGGATCGAGATCGATCGAGTTGGCGCGCGATGCATAGTTCATGCCCTCGCACAGCACCATCGCAGTCTTGCGGTACCATTTCGCGGTTTCCCGCTTCCACGCCGCGCCCCATGCGGGCGTTCCGGGTGGAGTTGGGCGGAACGAAATCGGTCGGCCATTGGTGCTGTTCAACGAGATGTAACCGCCGCCGAGGAAGCCGAGATCGGCGTGATCGAAATTGTCACCGTTGAAGTCGTCTACCACCATGCCGAGACCGCCGGCGCCCATGAACGGGTTCAGTTCCTCGTCCTTGAAGAACAGCTGCACCGTCGGCTGGATCTGGTAGCAGTAGTTCTTGCCGACGACGCCGGTGCCGGCGCGGGGATCGTAGGGCTGGCCGATCCCCGATAACAGCATCAGGCGGGTATTGCCGAATACCCAGGCCGAGAGAATGACGATCTCCGCCGGCAGATCGTAAGTCTCGCCGGACCTCAGGTCGATGTAGCGGACCCCCGTCGCGCGTCGGGCCTGCGGATCGTAAAGCACGCGCGTCGCGTAGGCATTGGTCACCTTGCGAAAGCCGGGCGCCTTGCCGAGCGCAGGCGCGAGCGTGCTCAGCGGCGTGGCCTTGGCGTTCGCTTCACATCCGAAGCGATCGCAATGGCCGCAGTACTGGCAGGCTCCGAGCTGGGCCCCTTCCGGATTGCGGTATGGCGCGCTGGAGTTCGAGGCCGGTGCCGGAAACGGATGCAAACCGAGCTCGGTCGCCGCGCGCCGGAACAGCTCGTTGGCGTGAGACGATACCAGCGGCGCATTCGGATATTCGCCGCTGCGGGGCCCTTCGAAAGGATTGCCACCCGCCTGAATCCTGCCCCCGATATTGCCGGCCTTGCCCGACACGCCGCAGAGGGCTTCGAACCGCGCATAATGCGGCTCCAGCTCATCATAGGTGACGCCCCAGTCCTGGATTGTCATATCGTCGGGAATGCGCCCGCGGCCATAACGCTCGGTAAGATGCGTTCTGAGATTGTGGTCCGAGGGAAGGAAGCGGAACGTATTGCCGTTCCAGTGCGTGCCCATGCCGCCGACGCCGTCACCAGGCAGAAAGGCGCCGAACCGCCGAACCGGCCTCGCCTCGTCGTCGAGGCGATGACGCAACGTGACTGTCTCCATCTTCGGGTCCTGCATCAGCTCCTGGCGAACGGAGTAGCGCAGCTCGTCACGGATCGCCGGCAATGCGAAGTCAGCAGCGGGGTCGCGATCCGGTCCGCGCTCCAGCGCCACTACCTCGAGGCCGGCGCGGGTCAGCTCGCGCGCCATGATCGCGCCCGTCCATCCGAGGCCAACAATCACGGCATCCGTCGCCTTCAAGACCTTTGCCATGATGCGCTCCGCTTCACCAACCGATCAGAGGAAATCGGCAATCGAGCGAGGTTCGGCTACGTAGCGTCGCCCCCGATGCTCCTTGATTGCCTTTGCGTAGGTCGCCGGCAGCCCGGGATAGCCGATCATCCGCCACGATGCCTTGCCGCGGTTGCCGCCATAGATCGGATCCGAGAAGAAGCCCTCCATCGAAAGCTGCAGCAACGCGGCCAGGAATGCTCGCGCATCGATGCGCGGAAGAGCGACTTTACCGCCTTCGACCTCCAGCAGCAGCGCCTCCAGAGCGGGCATCGGCAGCTGGCTGACCTGAGCGCCGCGCTGCGCCACCACCCATGCGTCGAGTTCGGCAATGCCGAGCCGGATGAAAGCCAATGGCGCGAGCGGCGACTGCGGCCCGAACCCCGGCTGACCGTTGTACGGGTGGAACGGCCCGTCCTGATAAAGCCGCGCCCCCGCGCCGTAGGCACCAGCGAGCTGCCGATCGATAAAGGCGACCACGCCACACTCAGAACCTGACGGCGACAGGTCATCGGCCGGGATGAAGGCATCGACGACAGCCACCAGGAATTCCGCCTCGCTCGGCGTCAGCGCATAAAGCGGCCCTGCCGTCGCATCGGAGGTCGCGGCGGGGCTGTCCTTCGTGGCAGCCTCCGCCGCCGGCGCGGCAGCCGCTTCGCCGCGTGTGAGCGCAAGAACACCACCTGATGCGATGAAGCCACGTCGGTCGAGCATCGCGTCAGCCCCTTTGCTGCGATTGCGACGATCGAATTATTGCGGCGCGAAATGATTTGTCCAATTCCGAAGACGAATTCGACCATGACAACTTCGCATCATGACGATATCCGCTCATATCGGCGGCACCAGCCGGTGCAATCTGCCATCATAACAAGCAGACGTTGAAACGAATGATGCAGCCGTAAGTCATCGCCACCTGCCGACAACAACAAAGCGTTAGCCAAGCATTCGATTGAAAGTACTGGAGCAGCCTCGCGGGCTTACTGGCGAAGCGTCTGCACGTCCTCGGCGTGAACCGTCGTAGCGATGTCGGGAGGGAAGGCAGCGGGCCCCAGCAGAGCTCCCAGTCCTTCTGTCGTCAACCGGGACCAGAGCTCCTCGGCCTTCTTCGCCAGCCGCTGCGCAGGACGATAGAGCCGAACATCAAGATCGATGGCGAGTTGCGGATCGCCGGTTCGCACCAACTTGCCGCGAATGATGTCGTTATGCGTGGTCGTCAGCGGCAGCCACGCAACACCCAGGCCTGCAAGCGCCATGGTCCTCAGGCCATCGGCCAGAGAGTTGTCGTAGAGACTATGGAGCTGTACCAGATCGGGCCGGCGCGCGATGAGGTCTTCGACCGCCCAGCCGAGCGAGCATTCCCGGCTATAGGCGAGATAGGATGTGGAGAGCCGCGGGTTGAGGTCGAGCCGATGCAGAGGCTTGCCGTCGGCGGCGGGGGCGGAGAGCGGAATGAGCCGCTCCTTGCCGATCGAGATCGATGCGCAGCGCTCGATGGCCAATGGTCGGCCCGCGCCGCGCAGAATCGCTCCTTTCGCATCGACAAGACAGACGACGAAATCGACCCCGCCATCTTCAAACAGGCTGGCGCAGCCCGGCAGATTGTCCGAGGTGACTGACAGTCGGGTGGAGCCGAGCTTCGCCTGGATGGCGAGCAGCCAGCGCGGAAAGAACGTGACGGACAGAATATGCGGGGCCGCGAAGCGGATGCTTCGCAAGCGTTCGTTCTGGTCCTCACGAATCGTGCGGCGAATGCCGTTCAGGCGACCGAGCGCCTCGTTGGCGACATCCAGCAGCTTGTGACCGGCCTCGGTAAGTTCGAGCGGTGCATGGCGGCGATCGATCAGGGGGGCGCCGGCCCAATTCTCCAGCGACTGGATGCGGCGGCTTAGGCCGGACTGCGTGACGTTGCGCAATTCGGCGGCCTTGGTGATGTTGCGCGTCTCGGCGACGACGATGAAATCTTCAAGCCAGCGTATGTCGAGCATCGCACCCTCATGTCAAGGCGGCCGCAGACCGCCTTGACATGATGATGACACGCCGCGCTCGCCTCGCATCATGCGAATTTCGCATCGCAGACCGAGCGATCGGCATTGGCCGAGCCGCAATGCCACGGTTAGTCTCCCCTTGATCCCGGTGCTGTCGATTTCGACCGGACCGGGTGTTGACCTCATCTGGGACATCTCTTGGGACTTCCCGATAGCCGCCGGCCGTGCTGCCGCCGCGGTGAGCGGGGACGTGCGGCCATCATCTTGAGGAGACCTTCATGCAAAGGCGAAGCTTTTGGTGCTGCTCTATTGCCGGCCTGTTGGGCGCGATCGCCTTGGCGGCCCCGGCCCGGGCCTCCGGCCCCGGCGAAAGTCCGATCCTGAAACGGATCGCTGCGCGCAATGCAATCACCATCGGGCATCGCGAAGCGTCCGCCCCCTACTCGTTCATCGACCGTGACCAGAAGGTCGAGGGCTACTCGATCGACCTCTGCATGAAGGCGGTCGAGGCCGTGAAGGCCCGGCTCGAGATGCCGAGCCTCGAGGTCAAATATGTGCCGATCAACACCACGAACCGCATTGCGCTGGTCGCCAACGGCACCATCGACCTGGAATGCGGGACGACCACCAACACCCTGTCGCGGCAGGAGCAGGTGGAATTCTCGCCGATCTTCTACATCACGGGCACGCAGGTCCTGGTCAAGACCGACAACGGCGCCAGGGAAGTCGAAGATCTCAAGGGCAAGCGGGTTGCCGTGCTTCAAGGATCGAGCAACGAGCAGTCCCTGCGGATGCTGAACGATACCGAGAAGCTCGGCATCGAGCTCGTCTATGCCAAGGATCTCGGCGAAGGTGCGCTGCTCGTGGCCAGCGGCCGGGTGGACGGTTTTGCGGCCGATGGCGGTCAGATCAAGGTCTACGCCGCGACAAAGGGGCAGCCGAAGGGAGCGCTCAAGGTGATCGGGCGTCTGCTTACTTACGATCCCTATTCGGCCATGATGCAGCGCGGAGACCTGGAATTCGCCCTGCTGGTGAAGCGCGCCTTCGCCGATGCGTTCCGCTCGGCCGAGGCCGAGAAGCTCTACGCGAAATGGTTCGGCCCGCTCGGCATCGAGATCGAACCCGAGCTCAAGACGGCCTTCGCGATCCAGGCTCTGCCGCAATGACCTATCGCTGGGACTGGAGCGTGCTGGTCTCGGACCCCTATCTCGGCTGGCTGCTGGCAGGGCTGGGATGGACCCTGCTGGTTGCGGGCGCGGCCTGGGTGCTGGCCCTCGCCGTCGGGGTCACGGTCGGTGTGCTCCGGACTTTGCCCAACCGTGCGGCGCGAACGCTCGGCACAGCCTATGTCGAAACCTTCCGCAACATCCCGCTGCTGCTGCAATTGTTCGTCTGGTATTTCGTGCTCCCGGAACTGCTGCCGGCTCCGATCGGCAACTGGATCAAGCGCGAGCTGCCGCTGCCGGAATACTGGACCGCCGTCATCGGCCTCGGCCTGTTCACGGCGGCGCGGGTTGCCGAGCAGACTCGCGCCGGCATCCAGGCGATCGGGCGCGGCCAGGTGCTGGCCGCGGCGGCCAGCGGCCTGACCCTTGCGCAGAGCTATCGTTACATCCTGCTGCCGATCGCCGCGCGAAATGTCCTGCCGCCGCTGACGTCCGAATTTCTCAACGTGATCAAGAATTCCTCGCTCGCGCTGACGATCGGCCTGCTCGAGCTCACCGGTCAGAGCCGCCAGATCGAAAGCGCAACGTTTCACGGCATCGAGGCGTTCACCGCCGCGACGCTGACCTATGTCGTCCTGACGACCGCGGTGATCCTCGTGCTGCGCGCCGTCGAGCGGCTGGTTGCGATTCCCGGTTTGATGGCGCGGGCCTGATCCATGAGCGATTTCGATCCCGATCTCCTCAAGGCCGTGGCGCCGTTTCTCTGGGACGGCCTGCTGACGAGCTTCGGCCTGTTGCTGTTTGCGATGGCCGGCGGCGGGCTGCTCGGCACCCTCCTCGCCGTGATGCGCATCGCCGGACCAAGACCGATCGCCGCCCTGGCGGCCTGCTATGTCAACGGGTTGCGCTCCGTGCCCCTGATCATGGTGATCTTCTGGTTCTATCTCCTGGTGCCGCTGCTGATCGGCCGTGCGATCGGCGCGTTCACATCGGCGCTGGTCGCTTTCGTCATTTTCGAGGCCGCCTATTATGCCGAGATCATACGCGCCGGCATCCAGAGCGTGCCGAAGCAGCAGCTTGCGGCCGCCCTCGCATCCGGGCTGGGCCCGCTGCAAGCCTATCGCTTTGTGATCCTGCCGCAGGCGGTCCGGAAGATGCTGCCTATCCTGTGTTCGCAGAGCATCGCGTTGTTTCAGGACACCTCGCTCGTCTATGTCGTCGGCCTGCACGACTTCATGACGGCGGTCTCCGTGACGGCGAACCGGGAAGGACATCTGGTCGAGTTCTATCTGTTCGCCGTTGCCATCTACTTCACGCTCTGCTTCGTCGCCTCCCAATCGGTCCAGCTCCTCAACAGGCAGTCGGTAAGTCCATGACCATCTCCGCCGTCCGTAAGGCGTCCCCGATCGCACCCGCATCCGTCGAGCGGCCCGCAACCATCGAGATTACGCGGATTTCGAAGAGCTATGGAGCGCTGGAAGTCCTGAACGACTGTTCCATGAGCATTCGGAAAGGCGAAGCCGTCGTCGTCTGCGGACCGTCGGGTTCGGGCAAGTCAACCCTGCTGAAATGCGTCAACGGTCTCGAGACCTTCCAGAGCGGGTCGATCGTGGTCGATGGCGTGTCCGTCGGCGACCGCAACACGGACCTCACCCGGCTCAGAAGCCGGATCGGCATGGTCTTCCAGCACTTCGAGCTCTATCCGCATTTGTCGGTGCTCGAGAACATCACGCTGGCTCAGGTCAAGGTGCTGCGCCGGTCGAAGATCGAGGCCAGTGAAAAGGGCATGGCGCTGCTTCGCCGTGTCGGCCTGGGCGACAAGGCCGGTTGCCATCCGGCCCAGCTCTCGGGCGGCCAGCAGCAGCGGGTCGCCATAGCGCGCGCACTGGCCATGGATCCGATCGCGATGTTGTTCGACGAACCGACATCGGCGCTCGACCCCGAAATGATCAAGGATGTGCTCGACGTCATGACCGAACTCGCGCGCGACGGCATGACCATGATGGTCGTGACCCACGAGATGGGGTTTGCGCGCCATGTTGCCGATCGTGTCGTGTTCATGGACGGCGGACGCATCCTCGAGGATGCCCCGAGCTCCGTCTTCTTCGCACAACCTTCGACCGAGCGCGCACGCATTTTCCTGTCCAAGATATTGCGCCAATGAGATTCCCATCATGATCCGGAGACGCACGCGGCGGTTTTCCCTCGCAACAGGCGCTCCGGGCGTCTGCGCGGAGACCATGCTCGAACAATAACCCGGAGCCGATGACGATTTCGATCTCATCACTCCGGCGGCGGTCGCAAATGATTCGCCGGAACGACACCAAGGAGAGAAACGACCCATGCGTATCGCCCCTTCCCGCGAGCATTTCGACGCAGCCGCATTTCGCGCCGACACGCCCGGCGCTGCAACGGTTGTTCATCTGAACGCGGCCGGCGCCGGACTGCCGCCACGCATCGTGACCGAGACGGTCATGCGTCACCTCGCCGAGGAAGCAAGCGTCGGCCCGCACTGGGCAGCCGCGCGGGCACGGGATGACCTCCATGGCGTCCGTGCCGCCGCCGCCGAACTCCTGCAATGCCGCCCGCACAATGTTGCATTCGGCGGCAGCGCCGGCACGATGTGGGCCATGGCGTTCCTGGCCATGCCGGTGAAGCGGCGTTCACGCGTCCTGGTCGCGCGATCGGAATGGGCCGGCAATGTCCTCAATCTGATGAAGCGGCGTCTGGCCGACGCCATCACGATCGATGTCATGCCGGTCGACGAGCGGACCGGCCGAATTGACGTGAACCGTGTTGCCGATCTGATCGATGAGCGGACTGTCGCGATCTGCCTTCCGGTGGCGGCGAGCGGATTTGGCGTGAGGCAACCCGTGGAGCTCCTCGCCGCGCTGCCGCGGCCGGAGGGATGCCTAGTCCTTGTCGACGGCGCCCAGGCAGTTGGACAATTTCCCGTCGGGATGGCGAATACGGGCGCCGACCTGCTGGTCGCGCCAAGCCGGAAATGGCTGCGCGGTCCTCGCGGCGAGGCCATCATGGTGCTCTCGGATCGCGCCCTGGAGCGGCTCGGCGATCCTCCCGTTTTGAGCCAAGTCGGTTCGAGCTGGACAGCGATCGACAGCTACGCCACGCGCGCCGATGCGCGACGCTTCGAAACCTACGAATTTTCGGTCGCCGGCAGGCTCGGGCTGGGTTCGGCCATCACGCACGTGCTGCGGCACGGGATTGAGAATATTCGTGACCTGATCCGCACGCGCCTCGTCCGTGTCCATGCGGGGCTGACGGCCATTCCGGGCGTGACCGTGTTCGAAGACGACGCGACCGAATCCGCGTTCCTCACATTCACGACCGACGCTCTCGCGCCGGCCGCGCTGAACGATAATCTCGCCGAAGCTAACATCGCGGCGGCGGTGGTCGATCGCGACTATGCGCGGGCGGATCTCGAGGCACGAGGCCTCGAGGCCGTCAATCGCGTCGCACCTCACGCCTACACCAGTGAGGAGGATATCGACCGCTTTCTCGACGCGGTCTCCGTCGCCTCGCGTCGAGCGCGCTGGCGCAATGCAAGCTGACGGCTAAAGCGTGAGTCGGAAAACTGCATGGCCCTGCGCTCCCCCAAGGAGCGACGTCAGGCTATCAATGTCCGCAACCCACGATCCCTTCGCCAGCTCCCGAGAGATCAGCAACATCGCCTGCTTGCGCGAACGACTCGCCAGGCCCGCGCAGGCCGGACTCGAATCCAGCCGGGGTCTTACCTATCTCTCACGCTCGTGACGGACGCGGGATCTTTGCTCGGGCGATCGGTAGTACGAATATATTCCGTCAAAAACATTCACAGAGCAAGCGGACCATGCCGTGAGCCGCATCGACCACTGTCGGCGCAGTTCTTGTATCCTCGGCCCAGCCCTTGAGCATCGACCTGACCTCGCAACTGCGATAGAAGCGGCCGCATCAGTCTGGCGGCACGACCGGCATATCGATAGGTTGCCCCGAGAGCATCCAGCGTGAGCTTATCTTCCGATTTCAAAACACAAATATGCGGTGAAATGAACGGCAGGAAGTCAGCACCCTGCTTTCGGTTCATTGCTAGTGATCGCATCGATGAGGCCTTATCAGCTAGCCGATTCGGGTCGAGACCCCACCCCAAAACACACAACTCGCCGGGGCATGGCGGCAAGAGCGGACGGCGCGTCGTCTCCGCCCTCATCGCCACCGCCTTCGCCCGGGACGATCTTGGGGCGGCGTGAGCACAATGGCGGCGCATCGCCGCGAGCCTTGGAAGTTGTGAAATCGAATATATTGGGCCTCTATTCGCGGACTTCCTCGCGGGCGGGTGCAGCGCCGCGACCGAATTTCAAGGTGGGAAGCGCGAGCATGATCAGCACGAACAGGCCGGTCGCCAGTTTCAGGTTCGGTGGCGGCATGTTGGCGGAAAGACAAAGCGAGACGAGCAGATAATAGGCAATGGCGCCAACGAACGGCGCCAAGATCTGGCGCGGCACACTGGAGCGGCCGACGATTGCCTCGCCGATGATCAGCGCCGCAAGGCCATTGATCAAAATCCCGAGGCCCATATTGACGTCGGAAAACCCTTGCGACTGCGTCATCAACGCGCCACTGAACCCGGAGAATGCCCCGGCCACGCCGATGCCGCCGACGGTTGCGAACCAGACGCTGATCCCCTGCGCCTCGGCCATGTCAGGATTGGCGCCGACCGAGCGAAAGGCGATGCCTTTCTCTGTCTTGAGATACCAGACGAGCGCGAGAGTGACGACGATGGCCAAACATGCGGTGACGCAAATTTTGAACTGCGTATCGGATAGCCCAACCGCATCCGCGGCCTCGAAAATCGAATTCGCGTTAGCGACCGACTGGTTTGATTTGCCCAAGACGGCCAAATTGATGCTGTACAGCATGGTCGTAACGATGATGCCGGACAGGAGCGTGTGAATCTTGAACCGCAAATGGATCAGCGCAGTACTGCAGCCGGCGAGAAAACCGGCGCCCGCACCGACGAGAATCGCCGGGATCGGCGGCACGCCGACATTCAGCGCCACCGCAGAGACGCATCCGCCCAACGGATAGGCGCCCTCGCTGGTCAAATCTGGAAATTGCAGCATACGGAACGGGATCATCACGCCGAGAACGACAAAACTTAAGACAAGGCTTTGCGCGAGCGTGGCCGGCACGATCTGCAGGAACGTCGAGAATGTATTGGCGATATAGTCAATCATCGTCTTAGTTCCGCAGCAGCAGCCGATCGTCTTGACGGGAGAATTTCTGAATCAAGTCGGACACAGTCAGCTTTTGCTCCGGCCGCTTTTCAATTTCGAGCTGGACCTTGCCGCCGTCGAGCATGATGATCCGGTTGCCGTAGTCGATGGCGTACTGCAGGTTATGCGTAACCATCAACGTCGTGATCCGAAATGCCGCGATCGCCTTGACCGTAGCCGACATCACGCGGTTGGCAGTGATCGGGTCAAGAGCGGCAGTATGCTCGTCAAGCAGCAAGATGTCGGGCTTGCCGCCGGCCGCCATAACCAGAGACACGGATTGCCTTTGCCCGCCAGACAGAAGATCCATCCGTGAGCCGAGCCGATTTTCAAGGCCGAGGCCCAATACCGATAGGCGCTCCCTGTAGTTTTGCAACCGCTGTTGCGTCAGGGCGATCTTGATCTTGCGGGTCTGATCTCGCAATTCCGCGAGCAGCATGTTTTCTGCAATGGTCATGCTTGCGGCCGTCCCGCGCATCGGATCCTGAAACACGCGTGCGACATAACGAGCGCGCTTGTGCACAGGCATGGCCGTTACGTTCTGCCCGTTGATCAGGATAGAGCCGCTATCGATCGTCAGAGCGCCCGAGACCGCGTTTAGCATGGTGCTTTTGCCGGCACCATTCGATCCGATCACGACCACGAAATCGCCGGGCTGGAGGTTGAAAGTCAGCCCGTTGAGTGCAATCTTCTCAGCCGACTGTCCACGATTGAACGTTTTCCGAACGTCGACGATCGAAAGCACGCTCTGCTCCACAATGATGAAAAGGTCGCCTTTCCAGGCCGCCTTCGTGATCTCAATCGACGAAGCAATTGCAATCTTTCAGAGCCGCCGGAATGTCCATTTTGAAGGATTTGAAAGCCTTCTTAGATGCGAAAGTCTGGTGTTCCGCAAGCGTCGGCACGCTGACAGCGATCGTTGCGGGATCGGCTCCCTTCAAGAGTTGTGCGGCGATCCGGCCCGCATTCTCGCCGACCTGCAGATAATTCACGGATGTCGTCGCGACGGCAAGACCTTCCTTCACCGAGGCATCGTCAGGCGACAGAACCGGAATCCCAGCTTCGCGGGCCGCGGACGCAATAGCAGGCGCCGCAGGCTGCAACAGGTTCGAGGCCGGCACATAGATGATGTCTGCTTTACCCTTCAGCGACGCGATGCGTTGCGGAATATCGTTGGTGCTGTCAACGCCGACCGAAGCGAATTGCAAATGCGCCGCGACCGCTGCGTCTTGCATGAATTTAACGGCAGCCACGTCGTTTGACTCACCGGGGTTGTAGGGAACGCCGATGGTTTTGACGTTCGGCAGCACCTTGCGCGCAAGCTCCGTCACGGCGGCGCCGCTCTGCAAATCGGAGGCGCCAGTGATCCCCGGCCCACCTTTTTTCCAGTCTGGAACAAGGCCTGCAGAAACCGGATCGGTGACAGCGGCGAACACCTGCGGAATTCTCTTGTCCTTCAGCGTGACTTGCGCCGTTTGCGACACCGGTGTGGTGACGGTGAGGAGAAGCTGCGGTTTTGCGGCGAGTAGTTTCGCGAGCATCTGTGGCAGGAGGGTGCGATCGAAGTTGGTATGGCTCTCGTTGAAGACGACGTCCTTTCCGTCCGCGAACCCGCTTTCGGCGAGGCCCATTTTGAATCCTTTGATCGTCGCGGCGAGATCGGGATGTTCCCCGAAATTGGCGATCGCCACCCGGATCGGATCGGCGAGCGCAGCCCCGGCGCTGACTAAAACCGTCGCAGCCGTGGCTGCGGCACAGACCAACTTCTTGATTGTTAATGGTCTATCCACGAACCACTCCCACTCGACTTTTTCTCATGTCCCTGCGGTAGTAATCACTGAAGTATACAACCTAACTACTTTATATTCGTTGCCATTGCAATGCCGTTCATGTGAGAGCCAGACTCGGTTCGGTACCGGTCTATTTCCTCCCAACGGCAACCGATTGAGCTAGGAAATGCAGAGGCTGCGCTTGCGTCCCGCCCGATCGAACGCGCTTGGTTGCTACGTTCCGTGGCCGTTTCTCGCGCGGAACGCCACCAAGTAGCTTTCACGATTCGTTATCAGAGGAATGCCGCTTAAATTCCGGGGAAAGCGTCTGCATCGGCATCCTCTTTTGCAAGCGACGCCTTTGCGCGTCGAGGGTAATCGAACACGTCGTCACGCGAGCCCTGCTCAACGATCTTGCCGCCCTGAAACCGGCAAGCCCGACCTCCTCCAGCATCGTCTCGACGCGCTTGTCGCGTTCGGCCGGCGTCAATTTCGGCACGTGGCGCAACGGTTCGGGCGGCGATCTCGCCGACGCGCATGCGCGGATCGAGCGAGGAATAAGGATCCTGGAACACGAGCTGCGAAGCCAGACGGAAGTCCGATCGATGGTCGCAGTAACGTCCCTGCCCCGGAACGTTAGCCAATCGGACGGGGATCGGCGGAGATTGAACGAAGCCGCTGGCGAGGATTGAGGATTTTCAGAGCCAAATTCCTTCAGACAGGAGGTTTGCCGATGGGCCAGCTCAGCCCTCTGCGCCGACCCATGATGGAGAATATGACTGTCCGCAATCTGTCGCCGGCGACGCAACGATCGTATCTCAACGCGGTATCGTACTTTGGCCGCTATTTTGGATCGGATCGTCATGCCGGCGACTTCGATCTCGATGATCCCATGGCGATCGGATCACTTGCGCTCGTCCGGAATCCGATCACTGGCCAAAATGGACTTCGCAAACAGTGAGTTCAAAACCGCGGTGGCCTGCTGCGCGAACCAAGCCTAGCGCTGCCAATCGTTGTCGATTACCTCGGCCATTCGGCTTTGCTCTCAAAGTTCCGGCGGGCGCCATATCTGCGCCTGAGTCCATGTGATACGGGGAGCCGGCAGCCGGAAACGTGCGGCCAGGGCCTGGCACTTAGACCAGCCCGTGCGCCGACGTTTCTGGCTACGCCGTCTCCGACAATGGAACCAGTTTCGACGAACTTCTCAGCGGGCCAGCTCCCTTGCCCGCTGCCGTCCATCCAAACTACTTTGCGATGCAGGTATCGACGTTCTTGGAAGTGCAAACGTCAAGACCCGTATAGGTCGGATCTTTAGGCGGAGCCTTGCCTTCCTTGACGTCCTTCAAAGCGAACATGGTCTTGTAGCCCATCTCGAACGGACGCTGCCCGACTTGGCCGAGCGACAGCCCCTCCTTCATCTGATCGATCTGAACCGGCAGCGTATCGGCAACCACCAACGCCAAGTCCTTCTTGCCGATCTTGTCCTTGAAGGGCGCGACCGCAGCGCGATTAGCGTCCGGCACGAATTGCGGGAAACCGCCCGTCGGCGTGAACGCGTCCAGGCTCGGGTTCTTTGCCATAATGTCCTGGAATTGCTGCACCGACAGAGGGAAATCATCGTTGGTGTAAAGCGGGCAGCCCTCGATCTCCTTCCAGCCATTCTGTCCGGTCAGCCGCTCCCCGGGCGATTGGGCGGATTCCTTGCCTGAGAGCGTGTCACGGATACCCTTCATGCGCTCGTTGTGGTTGGCTGCAGCTGCGCCGCCGGACTGGATACAGATCGTGCCCCCCTTCGGCTTGATGGTCTGCACGATCTTGGCGATGTTGACGCCGATCTCGTAGTTGTGGGTGCCAATATAGGCAAGGCGCAGATCCTTGTTCTCGGGGAGAACGTCGGAGTCCCAGGTCAACACGGGAATGCCGGCGCCCTTGGCGGCCTGCAGCGCAACGGCCATCGCCGCCGCGTTGGCCGGTGCCACGGCAATGCCGTCCACCTTCTTGGCCACAAGGTCCTGCACGATCTGCACCTGCTCCTCGCCGCCGCCATGCTCTCCGGGGCCGATATACATGCACTGGAACGCGCCCTTGGACTCGGCTTCCGCCTTCTTGCAGCCGTCCCGCGCCTGATCGAAGAACGGATTGTTCATGTTTTTGGGAACGAGCGCAAAGGTGAACTTCTGCTGTGCGCTGGCCTGTCCTCCCAACAGCGCTGAAAACGCCACGGCGGCCATCAATAAATGCTTATGCACGTTCTCCTCCCTTTTTGTTGACTCCAAGTCTCCGACCTGATTGCCATCGGATTTCTAACTACGCTTCCAAACAATCCACTCGCGGATCGCAGCAAGAAGCGACGTCCCGCTCGTCTGCATGCCGAGCAGCACGGCAATGACGATGAACATGCCAACGAACGCGCCTTGCCAGTTCGAATCGATGCCGGCCATCAGAAGCGCGTTGCGAATGACCTCGAGGAACGCCGAGCCGATCACGGCACCGAAGGCGGTCCCATAGCCGCCCATCAGATTGGCGCCGCCGATGACCGTGCCGGCGATCACACGAAGCTCGTAGCCGGTGCCCATCGCGTTGATGGCCGAGCCGCTGTAGCCGAGGAGCAGCAGCGAAGCAATGGAAGCCGTGAATGACGAAAACAGGTAGGCTTGAAACTTGATCCAGTCGACCGACACGCCGGTCAGGCGCGCGGCGTTTTCGTTGGAGCCGAGCGCATAGAGGTGGCGCGCCCAGGCCGTGAATATGAAGACGGCGCCAAGAATGAATGCAAGGATCAGCATCACCCAAAAATGGGATGAGAGCTCGGGAATCCAGCGTGGAGCCCAGCCAGCTGGCGCATGGAGCGGCCACTTCGCCTGGCCGATCGCCCTGACGATCGGCGCGTCCGGACCAAACTGGTAGAGCATCTGGTTGCCGGACAGCACCACGGCCAGCGAGCGCGCGATCGACAGCATGCCGAGCGTCACGACGAAGGACGGCATGCCAACATAGGCAACGAAGAAGCCGTTGAAGGCCCCACACGCCAGCCCCGCAAGGAGTCCGGCTGCGAAGGCGACATACCAGGAATGATGCCAGGTCAGCAGCAACCCGGTGACAATGGCAACGAGCCCCATCACCGAGCCGACAGACAGATCGATGCCCCCCGTGATGATGACAACAGTCATGCCAAGGCTCATGATCGCAAGCGGAGCGAAGTTGCGCGTGATGTTCGTGACGTTGTCCGTGGTGCCGAAGCTCGGCTCCAGCCAGGTCATGAAGATCACCAGAGCCAAGAGTGCGGCTGCGACCCAGATTGCCTGATTGGCCATCAGGCGCTGGAAGGTGGTCTGCTCGCGAATGCTGACGACATCACTGATTGCGGCGTGTGTTTCTTCTATCACTTTGGCAGAACTAGGCTTCACGGATCGCCCCCGTAATCAGGCCGGTGATCTGCTCCGGCGAGGTCGTCGCGGTTTCCTTGTCGGCCACCTTTGAGCCACGCCGGAGCACAATGATACGGTCGCAGACGGAAAACACGTCAGGCATGCGATGGCTGATCAGCATCACCGATACTCCGCGAGACTTCAGCCGGCGGATAAGTTCGAGCACCTCGGCGACCTGTCGCACGGAAATGGCGGCTGTCGGCTCGTCCATCAGGACGAGCTTGGCATTAGACAGCCGGGCTCGGGCAATCGCAACAGCCTGGCGCTGCCCCCCCGACATCTTCTTCACGAGGTCCCGGGGACGCGTTTCCGATTTGAGCTCCGCGAAGAGCTCGCCGGCGCGCCCGATCATCGACTGCTTGTCGAGGATGCGGAACGGCCAGAAACCCTTCTTGATTTCGCGTCCGAGGAAGACGTTCTCCGCGGCCGTGAGGTTGTCGGCGAGCGCGAGCTCCTGATATACAACTTCGATACCCTCGGCCCGGGCCTCGATCGGCCTGTGGAAATGGCATGCCTTGCCATCGACGACGATGGCGCCCTCGGTCGGCGGGAAGTTTCCGGCAATCAGCTTCACCATGGTCGACTTGCCGGCGCCGTTGTCGCCCATCAGCCCGACCACTTCCCCCGCATCAACCGAAAAGCTGACATCGGACAGCGCCCGAATAGCACCGAAGCTCTTCGAGATGCTTCGCACATCGAGCAAAGCCACGCGTTCCCTCCATGCGGTGGCGGCTCTATCCGGCCGCTTCACATCGTTCTTTTTGCAATCAATATTGCATGGCCTGCAATCCTGCAACACCTATTTCACATGCTGGCGAGGGCTCTTGCATGGACGCTCATGGCGGCTTGGCCAGAATGCGTGGACATCGCGAGTGTAGGAAGACCACGTCCAGCTTGCCTGGCGCGATGCCGTCCATGCCGTCGCCCGCTAGTCGCAGAGTAAAGCCAATGGCCTCGAAACCTCTCAGAGCGGGGCTTCCGGGTGCGTGATGCATCATAGGCGCCCCAGATGCTTTGATCGAAGTTGATCGTGGCCCCCGTCATCATCCCAGACTCATCACAGGACAGGAACGCGACGGCGCGCGCCACCTCGGTGGGATCGAGCAATCGGCCGAAAGGCTGCCGCGCGGCGGCTTCTTCGAGCCAACTCGCGGACCGGCCATGGTAGACCTCCTGCGTGTTGAGCTCGCCTTCTGAGGCCATCCAACCAATGTTGAGACCGTTCACACGGATGCGGTTGCGCAGCAGCGCATGGGCAGTATTTCGCGTCAGCGTGTCGAGCGCGCCTTTCGATGCGCAATATGCCGCAATGAAAGACTGGCCACCCATCGCCGACATTGAAGAGACGTTGACGATCGTTCCCTGCACTTTGTCGCGGCGCATCAGCTTGATCGCGTCCTGCATCAGAAAGAACGGGGCACGCGCGTTGACGGCGAAGATCTTGTCAAATAATTCTGGGCTTGTATCGATGATGGTGCCGCGGCTCGTATCACCCGCAGCATTCACCAAGGCGTCGACGCGCCCGAAGGCCCTGTCCGCCTCAGCAACGACTCTGGCGCAATCCTCGGTCTTCGTCAGGTCAGCGCGCACAAACACCACGGCTGCGCCCGTGGCTGTGGCGATTGCATCGGCCTTTGCTCGCCCCTTCGCCTCGTCACGACCACACGTGACGATGCCCTGCGCGCCGCGCTCGGCGAAGAGTTTGGCGATGGCGGCACCGAGCCCCTGGGTCCCGCCCGTGACAATCGCGATCTTTCCATGCATCGAAGTCATTTGGGTTCTCCAAGAGTCGGCCTGAGCGCTGCTCGGCGTGTCGCTGCTGCTCGACGCCAAAGGGACCTCAAGGTTCACGCGATATTGCGAACTCCGACCTTCTTTCCGGTCCTGCCGGACTCGACCGCTGCGTCCGCGAGCATGAGCGCGCGGTATCCGTCGTCGAATGTCGCTTGGGACGGCGCAGCGTCGCGAACGCCCGCAATGAATGCCGACGAATGTTCGATTTGCTTGCAAGAGTTATTGCGGATATGCATAAGTGTCAATAACTGTTCGCCGGCGCTATCGATGATGTGCTCCGCCGCCAGGGATGGTGATGCGAGGGCGCGCGAGTCTCTTTGGTCCTTGACCCGTCCGGTCAACGGCCAGGCTGTGCAGCTGGATACTCGACCAAATGCCGACGCCCTGGCGCTTGTGAATTTTTGGAGAGGACAACGTTCCGAACGAGAGTGAAGTTGTCAGCATCCGCACACGATGAAACCAGTGACGAGAGCACATTAAATGCAGGGCGTGAAGACACCGGAAGACTATGAGGAATTGATCCGTGTCATCCACGATCGCCATGATGACATGAGCAAGTCTTATCAAAAGATTGCCGTTTATCTGACCCAGAACCCGAATGATGTCGCGGTCCTGTCGGTAAACGCAATCGCCGATCGCTGCGGCATCCACGCCTCAAGCTTCGTGCGCTTCGCCCAGTCACTTGGCTATGAAGGTTTCAAGGAGCTGCAGGCCTTATTTCAACGGCGCCTGTCAACCGCCGCCCCGGGTTTCGAGGCCCGCATCAAAGCTCTGGACATCGAGTTGGGTGCCCGCGCCGATCGTAGCGAAGTTGGTTTCCTGCGCGACCTGGTAGTTCGGGACATTGCCTCCCTTCAGGACATGCTCGCGGACATTTCGCCGAAAGCTCTCTCGGACGCGGTCACCCTCCTTGAAAAGGCCGATTCCGTTTTTCTGATCGGGCAATTGCGTTCGGCGCCTGTCGTCGAATTCCTTCGTTACATATTGACCATGCTGGGAAAGCGCTGCGTTTTGCTCGACGCAGGCGGCGGACTCGCGACACACATCGGGCGCACGATCCGCAAGAAGGACGTGCTCTTCGCGGTATCGTTCCGGTTCTACGCCAACGAGGTCGTCAATGTCGTGGACGAAGCCGGGCGCAAGGGGATTCCGATCATCGCGATATCGGATAGCACACTGTCTCCGCTGGCAAAGAGTGTCCGCGTTCTGTTCGCCGTCCCCGAGCATGAATACACGTTTTCACGTTCCCTTGCCGCTCCGATGTGCCTTGCCCAGGCCTTGACGGTGGCGCTGGCAGCAAGACTGCAGAAGGACATCAACCCGCGGATCCCAACAGTTACTAATCAATAACACAACTCGAGGTGGCTTGCGGTGGCTCAGTCACGTTCTCGACTTTCGTCATCCGGCAAGGCCCGAACGGCACGCAGCGCCTCACAAAACAAGTCGCCGATCGGTTGCTGGGATCTTTCGCACCATGTCGGCCGTTGGATGGCGGCCACGTGGAGGTGATGCAATGGATTGTGGCTGTCCGGTCAGGGCCGCTTTTTCAATTGCGACCAGCGCGCGCAAATCCGCCAGGCCCTCCTCGCCATCAGCCTCCGGCGGCGTTCCACGCTCGATGCAATCTGAAAAGTATTCCGCCTGGGCACCAAAGTGGTCGATCTGCGGGAAGGTGATTTCTCGGACATCGCCGTCGCGGCGCAAGCGCAGTTTTGTTGCAGTCTCGAACCTGAAGCCGGGGTCGAGTTCGAGATCGCCCGACGTTCCGACGACCCGATAAGTGTCTACGGCAGTGGCCCCGAAGCTGGCGACGAATTGCGCCAGACCGCCAGAAGGAAAACGCAGTAAGGCTGCGACGGATGCTTCCACTTCGCGAAAGCGCGGATCATCGATCGGTCGGTTGACCATGGCCATTGCCTCGATCGGCTCCTCGGCAAAGATGTGACGAGCCGCATTGACGCAGTAGACGCCGACGTCCTGGAGCGGGCCACCCCAACTCGCAGCTTTAAGTCTGTGGTTGCCTGCCGCTGCCTGGAAGCTGAAAATCGATTGAAAGAAAAGCGGTTGGCCGATCGCGCCGCTGCGAATGTGCTCGAGAACCGCGACGGTTCCGGGTTCGTTGTGGAGCCTGTACGCCGTCATCAGAAATACGCCGGCTTCACGCGCGGCGGTGATCATGGCGAGAGCATCCTTTTCACTTGTGGCCAGCGGCTTCTCAACCAAAACGTGCTTGCCGGCTCGAGCTGCCCGAATTGCGTAGTCTGCATGCAAGTCGTTGGGCAGAGCAATATACACTGCATCGATCTCAGAGCTTCTTAGAAGCGCATCGTATCCGTCATAGTCGGCGATCCGGCCGACACCATAGAAATCCGCCAAACGGGCGGCCTTGTCTCGATCGCCCGTCACGATCGCGCTGACCTTTGAGTTTGCGGACTGCGCAACCCCTGGCAGGAAGGCTTGCTGCGAAATCCAGCCCGCGCCGACAACTGCATACTTGATCATCGTTTCCTCTCCCGGGTCCAGCGGGTAACGGCGTTCGCTCGCCATCAATCATACAACGGAGGACGCGGTCCATATTTCAGGGTTGCCACACCCCCTCCGGCGAGTGCCTCAGCGACTTGCTCCGCAATGGCCGAGGCGACATAGCCATCCCATGCGCTCGCTCCGACTGAGGCACCGGTTTTCACTGCGCTGACCCAATCGGCCATCTGCCTGCGGTATGCCTCTTCGAACCTAGGCACCCAATTGTCCGGATACGAAAGACCACCAGCTCGGTCCCTGTTCAGCAACGTCAGCGATGCCGGAGCCAGCGATATCGTGCCTTGCCGACCTACCAACTCGACATGGACGTGATAGCCGTAGCTGGCGTTTACGAAAACCTCAGTCGAAACAATCTCGTCCTTGTCGGTTTTCATCATGATCATGAGGGGTTCGCCGCCCGGCCCCGCTTCTACGTGCGCAGAAACCATCTCCGATCCCAGGAGCCAACGACTAACGTCGATCTCGTGGACAAACGAATTCGTGATGGCCATCGGGCCGTTGAACCAATCCGGCGCGCGAGCATTGCGGTGCACGTTGTGCAATAGCACGGCCCTACCCAAGTGACCGGCGTCTTTGGCCCGCTTGATCTCCCGATAGCCAGGGTCAAACCGGCGCATGTATCCGACCTGAATGAGCCTACGTCCCAAACCGACTTCTGCCTGCACCACGTCCAGGGCATCAGATGCTGAAGACGCCAACGGCTTTTCGCAGAGAACCGGCTTGCCCGCCGCGATGCATGCGCGTGTTAGCGACGCGTGTGTCGAATCGGGAGATGCAATCACGATCGCGTCGATCTGATCCGATGCGATTAACGATTGAGGATCCGAAAAGACGGTTGCTCCAGAGGCAACTGCCTGCGCCCGAGCCACGTCCGCATCAAAAATCCCCGCAAGATGGGCACCGGGGGTCTCATGTCGGAGTATCCGAGCGTGCTCGGCGCCCATCACACCTGTTCCGATAATTCCTATCCCGATGCTCATTTCGTCTCCACACCCAGTCTCGTGCCAATATTGTCCCGCCAATCCAGGGCAAGACCGCGGCGGTTCCTGGAATGCGGCGACACCCGATCCATGCGGTTCATGGCACGACCTCATAACCGGCCGACGCCATCAAGCGGATCAGTTCCGCGTGCCCTTTCCTGGCCATTTCCAACGGCGGACTGATCCTCGGGTCCTGCTCCGCTTCGACGACGAACCACCCCTCGTAGCCATAGGACGCGAGACGGGCGATGATCGCGACAAAGTCGAGCGAGCCATCGCCTGGCACGGTGAACGCCCCTTTCACCACCGCGTCGAGGAAACTCTCCCGCATCCGGTCGAGTTTCTCAATGACGCCGCTGCGGACGTCTTTGGTATGCACATGACTGATGCGGGAATGATGCTTGTCGATCACACGCAAGAGGTTGCCGCCGGCAAAAGCCATGTGGCCTGCATCGAACAGCAGCGGTAACGCCTCTCCCGAATTCGCCATGAGCAGGTCGAGTTCAGCTTCGGTCTCGATCGCTGCAGCCATGTGGTGATGGTAGGCGATCGGCATTCCCTGCCCCGCGCACCACTCGGCGAACGCCGTCATCTTGCGTCCATAGGCCTTCATCTCCTCGTCCGAGAGCCTCGGTTTGGTCGCGAGCGGCGCGGAGCGATTGCCCTGAATCGAACGCGCAGTTTCGCCGTAGACGATGCAGGGCGCCTTCGCCGCAATGAAGAAGTCCATCTGGGCGCGAATGCGGTCCTTTTCTCGCTCGATGTCGCCGTCAAGCAGAAGGCCGGAGAACCAGCCGCCGCACACGGTAATCCCAAACCGGGCGAGTATCGGCCCGAGTTCCGTCATGTTCATTGGGAAACGCCGACCGGTTTCCATTCCCGTGAAACCGGCGACCCTCGCCTGACGCAAGCACTCCTCCAGACTCACGTCATCGGATAGCTCCGCAAGATCGTCGTTCCACCAGGCAATGGGGGCGATTCCGAGTTTCGCTTTCATGGCTCATCACACTCCGATGCGCTGCTTCGCGCGGATAGCTTCTTGTTGCTTGCGCGCACTTCGAACCGCCTCGCGCGAGGATACTTCGGGGACGCCGACGTCCCAGTCGGCGTCGCCAGGAACCCACGAATACGCATCCGAGGCGATCGTAAGCACCGTGGTGCGATCGTTGCCTTTGGCCCATTCGAGCGCTGCAACAAGGTCGGCAAGGCTCTCGCAACGCCGTGCAGCCGCGCCCATCGACTCGGCGTGCTTGGCAAAATCAACGTGAGGAGGATTGTCGCGATTCTGAACCCGACAATCGGTCAACAGATTGTTGAAGCCTGGCACGCCCTTGAATTGTTGCAGCCGGTTGATCACTGCGAACCCGCCATTGTCACAGACCACAACGATCATCTTGTGGCCGCTCAGAACCGTCGAGTAGATGTCCGAGTTCATCATCAAATAGGTGCCGTCGCCGACCATCACGATGGGCGTGCCGCCGAGCCCGCCTGGCCCGGAATTGGCCATTGCATGGCCCCAACCGGCGGCGATCTCGTAGCCCATGCAAGAGAAGCCGAACTCGAGATCAAATGTATTCGGCGCCTTGACGCGCCAGCCCTTTGTCACTTCTCCCGGGAGACCGCCGGCAGCCGAAATCAAGGTATCTCTCTCGCCGGCGGACGCGTTCACCGCCTGGACTATCTGCGCGTAGGTCGGTACCGGAGCATTGCTGGCGGCCTGCAATGACTCGAGCAGTGCGTCCCATTCTCTGAAGAGCATCTGGGCACGCGTCATGTGGACGGGGTCGACTCGCCACGCGCCGAGCTCCCCATCCAGCTCTGCGACCGTCTCCCGCGCATCGCCTACCACCGCTAGCGCACGATGCTTCACCGCATCGAACCTGGCCGCGTTGATCGAGATGAAGCGCGCGCCCGGGCTGAAAGCGGTCCACGAACCCGTCGTGAAATCCTGAAGACGCGTTCCGATCGCAAGGATCACGTCGGCTTCGGCTGCTAGCGTGTTCGCTGAGGTTGAGCCGATAATTCCGATCGGGCCCGCATGGGCCGGGTGATAGTGGGTCACGGCGCCCTTGCCGGCGATCGTCTCCAAAATAGGAATTCCACGCTTGACCGCGAAATCCGCGACGGCATCTCCCGCCAGCGAGTAGCGCACACCGCCGCCGGAGATGAGGATCGGCTTCTTCGCAGCCTTGAGCAGCGCGGCTGCCTCCGCGAGTTTCTGACGGTCGGGACGCGCTCGCGGAATGGTCCAGGTTCGAGACTCGAAGAAGGCCTCGGGGTAGTCGAATGCCACCTCCTGTGTGTCCTGGGGCAGAGCGAGAAAGGCCGGGCCACAGTCAGCCGGATCGAGCATCGCGGCGACCGCCTGTGGAAGCGAAGAAATGATCTGCGCGGGATGGGTGATCCGATCCCAGTAGCGCGTGACCGCCTTGAAGGCGTCGTTTACGGTAACGGTCGGGTCGCCAAAATGCTCGACCTGCTGAAGAACCGGATCCGGCAGCCGGTTGGTGAACGTATCGCCAGCTATGAGAAGAAGCGGCAAGCGATTTGCGTGAGCTGTTCCCGCTGCCGTCACCATGTTCAGCGCGCCGGGACCAATGGACGACGTCGCGACCATGATTTGCCGCCGAAGCTTGCCCTTGGCAAAACCGACGGCTGCCAACGCCATCGACTGCTCGTTCTGCCCGCGCCATGTGGGCAGACGATCCTGCACAGCCTCCAGCGCCTCGGACAGGCAGGTTACGTTCCCATGACCAAAAATACCGAACACGCCGGCGAACAGGGGCACGCGAACACCTTCGATCTCGGTGAACTGCTGTGTCAGCCATCGCACCACGGCCTGGGCCATGGTGAGTCGGATTGTGGCGCCTGTCATGTGATGTCCTCCCTCGACAGTTTGGGAGAAGCATAGCCTCCTGCATTAAATATTGACAATCATATTTTTTAGCAACAACTATTGCTAAAGACGGCAACGTCAACGACATACGCCCTGGACTTTTTCGCTAGTCGCCTCAACTCAGGCCTCATCGTGATCAGGGATTCCAACATGACCAAACCGAAGCTTCGCATCGGTCTCATCGGTAGTGGCTTCATGGGCAAAGCGCACGCTTTCGCTTACTCCATAGCCGCGCGGGTGTTCGATCTGCCTTTCGAACTGGAACTGCATACGATCGCGGACATCAGCGACGAGGCGGCAGCGAAAGCAGCCTCAGCCCTGGGCTTCGCGCGCGCGACCTCGGACTGGCGCTCGCTCGTGGTGGACCCAGCCATCGACGTTGTGAACATCACCACGCCCAACGCGCTCCACAAGGAAATGGCCCTGGCTGCGATTGCCGGTGGCAAACATGTCTACTGCGAGAAGCCACTGGCTCCGCTTGCGACGGACTGCCGCGAAATGGCCGAGGCCGCTGAAGCGGCCGGTGTAAAGACACAAGTCGGTTTCAATTACCTTTGTAACCCGATGCTGCAACTCGCGCGCGACATGATCGCCGCCGGAGAACTCGGCGAATTACGCGGCTACCGCGGAATCCACGCCGAGGATTACATGGCAGACAGCGCTGGGCCCTTCACCTTCCGGCATGATCCGGCTGGTGGCGGCGCTCTGGCCGACATTGGCAGCCACGCGTTGGCAACGGCCGAGTTCTTGGTGGGTCCGGCCGCCGGGCCGATCACCGGGGTCATGGGAGATTGCGTGACGATGATCAAGGAACGTCCCGACGGCAAAGGCGGGCGCAAGCGCGTCGAAGTCGACGATGTCGGGCGAGCCTTCCTCCGTTTCGCGAACGGTGCCTCCGGCTCGATCGAGGGGAATTGGATTGCGACCGGGCGGAAGATGCAACACGATTTCGAAGTCTATGGAACCAGAGGCGCCCTCGCCTTCAGCCAGGAACGATTCAACGAGTTGCATTTCTTCTCGACCGATGACCGCCGCGGCCGTCAGGGATTCCGCCGGATCGAGGCGGGCCCGGACCATCGGCCATACGGCTTGTTCTGCGTCGCACCGGGCCATCAGCTTGGCTTCAATGACCTGAAAGCGATCGAAGCTGCAGGGTACCTTGACGCTATCGCCGGACGTCAACCGGAGCCATTCAACTTCCGCGCTGGCCTGCGCATCCAAACGCTCGTTGAGACGATTCACGCCTCGAGTCGCGCCGGCACGTGGAAGAATGTGCCTCACCAAACTTGATCACTTTAGATTTTTCTTGACCTCTCGGTGCACACATGGTGCACACGCTGCCCTTTAAGCGTTTGAAAAACCTGAACTCTCGCTCCAATCCATCATGGGCAAGTTTGAGCTAACAAGCACCAGTTAGCTCCCGGCCAATGAAGAGACAGCCATGGAGCGCGAGCTATGACGAGCGAAGGGCGATCCGTTGGCCCGCCAGTGCGAAGCGAGTCCGAACACTTTATGCGCTGCCTAATCTGCGGACGAGGTGTTTGACATGCGCGACCTGGCCCAAGTTATGGAGCACCTAGGGCAAGCAGTTGAAAGTTTTCGCCACCGCGGAAGCCGCGGGCGTGGTTTGACGAACACGACCCGGAGGGCGTCGTGTCCCAATATGAGATGATAGGTCCGCCAACGTGAACCGGCGGGCCTTCTTCCGAGTTCACTTTTTCAGGCAAAGACCAATCGTCGGTGAAGTGCCGCACTTCGCGCCATCTGCGCTCCCACCACCGGGGCAAAACACTGAGACAAGGGTTTCTCCGTTGTCGCAATTGACGGCGCCATCGACCTGTACCGCTCGGATATTGACCGCCGCCGGATCGCCCTTGTCTCCCTTGTCACCTTTTGGCCCCTGCGGTCCTTGTGGTCCTTGCGCGCCGGCAGGGCCCTGTGGCCCCGGCACACCCTGAATACCTTGGGCCCCCTGCGGGCCGGCTGGGCCCTGCGGTCCCGGATCCCCCTTTGGTCCAGGCTCTCTGCCACACGCTGAAAGGACCAGCGCGACAGTCATAACGCTCACCGTGATCATTTTTTGCATTGCGATCCTCCCAGCTATCGAAACCATTAAACGGGTTGCCCGAGAGAGCGGCAAGAGAGCAGCCCGCCAAACCTGGCGGGCCCCTATTCATCGCTCAGCATTCCGGCATGTGCCGCCAGCCACTGGCCGCGTTTCTATGTGATCTGGGCCGGCGCCTCATGTGTCTGCCTGCCAAGCCGCCGCGGCTTCGACTTGCACTCCCGATCGTACTGCGCGGCGACAAGGTGCTCGACCACGAACGATATCAGCAACTCGACCCCTCGGCTTCGATACAATACCCCTGCTCTGCGGCCTCCTTCATGATGAAGCTCGCAACCCGAGCCAGCGAATGGAGCTCGAAGGTTATCAAAACGTCCGCCTTCGTCGCCAGTCGTGCCAATCTGGAAAGCGCGCGACCAGACGCCTTCACGAACTCGTCGCGGACGATATATCTCGGTCCGGGCTATCAGGCAGACGGACATGTTCAGCCGGTTCGTTAAAAATGCAATTCTCTGTGCAGCGGAAAATTTGCCTGTGTGCGCCTTGATGTGGCTCGCGTTAGCTTGCCATGGAGGCGTATGGCGATGGGACAAAAGGCTCGAATTCTGAAGCGGGCGCACCTTTTGCCCGATCTCCTGAAGATGATTCAGGAGCTCGAGGACCTTAGAGAGAAGGTTCGCGTCGCAGAGGCCGCACGAGTATTGCACTAACCCTCGGGGTTTGGGCCCATAGGTGGCCCACGAGGAACGCTGCAGCCTGGTAGCGAGTTGCTGGTATGGAGCGGTTGTCTGTATCTTTGATAGTGGCGGCCGCATTCATCATCGGCGTCATTACTGGGTACGGCGCTAGAGCGCTCATTTCCGCAAGGAGACGAGCAGCGGCCCGCCGCAGGCGCCGTGATTTCAAATGCCCGGGCTCCTCATAAATCAGACAGTTGGCCTAGCTTCCGCCGCGGCGTTGCCCGAGCGCGCGTTTTGCTGCAATGCGCAAACGCCAAGCGTCTCGATGGGAGCTGCTTTCAGATTGAGCATTCATCAAGCTCACGTTCGGTTTCATCCGACCGCCCCTCCCTGTCGAAAGAAGCGATGTTGAAACAATGCGATCCGATACTCAGAAGGATTGTCGCCCATGAAAGAGGGTTTAATGCGTGTCCTCGTTTTCGGCGCAGTGCTTGTAGGGCTAGGAACGCTCGGATTTTCATCGTTTATTTCGGCCGCCCTTTCTGCAGCGCGGGACGCGAAGGCCGCAACATTCTCGGAACGGTTCGCGCCGTCACTAAAGGTCCCCTCCAGCACTTAGGACAGCCGGACGCGGCGGGATCCGCCCACGGTAATTGTGAAATTTCGACGACGATCCTCTTCGGCGTCCGGGGGAATACAGCCTGCGTGTCGTCTAGCTCACTTGTCCTAACTGCCCCCTCATCGGGCAAGTTCTCGTCGTAATCGGGCTTGCAAGTGCTTCCTGTCCTAGTTGATAGGTTCATCCCCAAACACGGAACGGCAGTCTTGCGCGTCGAGTTGTCTCCAGAGAGGCGACCGTGGATCTAACTGAGATCGAGCGCACGTTCCTGAAGGAGCTGTCTTCCGAACCGTGGATCAGCACTCCACTGTTTGATCACGAACTCGTCGCGCGCCTGGTGGAACTGGGCCTGGTTGACGCAATCCCCCAAACATCCGGCGAAACTGAATACCGAATTACCGCGGCGGGTCGCGTGGCTTTGAGCGGATAGCGAGTGCAACCCTGGCTACTTGCGCTCCCCGCATAAGCTTTGGGGACACGCGGAGAGGTCCTTGCACCCGCCCCTGCGCTCTCTGGCGTGACTCCCCGGTTGCACTCCCGCTGGCATGCTCTTTGCGGAGCCAGCCGATCTCCGTCGGTCCTGGAAGGGAGCCGTTTCGCGATGAAACAGAAATCTCGAGTCCCAAAGCCGCGCAAGCCCACTCTGGCACACATGGTCTCCGATCTGGTGAGATTGCTTAAAGCAATGGAGGACCTAGAGAGGCTGAGAGAGAGGGTCCGGCTGGCTGAGAACAACCAGAGACCCCATTGACGCTCGCCCGAGCTGATTTCCATCCATCCCCGTCCCGGGGCGCTACGGAGTGCTTTAGTCGCTCGCCGCCACCCGTAAATTTCCCAATATCGCACGCGTCGAGCTCATTCGATCATTTCGAAATGAGATCGTCGAAGCCAAAGGAATGGACTGAGGCTGAGCGGAAACGGCTTGCGTGGCTGGCGCGTCGTCGTGTCGTGTCGGAGATAGCGATTGCGCTGGGTCGGCACGCCGGATCCGTGAGGCGAATGGCGCGCGCAATGGGGCTTATTCTGAAAAAATAATCTTGCCCACCGTCTCGCCTCCTCCTTTGCACTCGCGCCTTGGATGCAAGAGCATGTGCCGATTGGCACCCCCCAGTAATCGGCACTTGGCTATGGCTAGGCCCCACGGACGAATGGATCATCGAAATCGACCAGCGCGATCCGCGGCGAGCACGGCTTATGGATGAGCACACAATTGAACAGCTAGACTGGATGGTAGCAGGAGCATTTGCGGTGTTTCATAGCTATGAGGAGGAGAACGGAGACGAACACACAAAATTCATCGGCATCTTTTCCACCAAAGAGAGCGCAGAGGCTGCAGTAGGCGTTTTGAAGAAGATGCAGGGCTTTGCTGACTACCCGCTCGGCTTTCAGTAGACTATCACCCCTTCGACCGCATTGGTTGGTCCGAGGGATTCGTTCACATACCGAGTAACGAGGGTTGAGGGCCTCCGCTGATGGTCTATTTGAGACCCTCCAACGGACGCTGACAATGTCCGCTCGGCGCGGCCGGCCGGAAGTCATAGCCGCGGGATGACCGGTTCCGTCGGACCCAGTACAGCTCTACAAATCGGCAGATCCGACCCGATGCGTTTGAACTAAATCGAAGCCTTCTTCCCCACCTGCAAGCAACGAACGTAATAGCCTTGTCGCTGAACGCTTGACCGAATCTCATCGCTTACTTTGAGAATTCTTTTTCTGCTCTTGCGCCACTTATTTGCAGAGTAAGCCCCGGGTATCGCGGACCCTGTGCTTAGAACGAGCAAGTCACGCTTCCCGCTGCGATAGACATCAAACACTTTTCGCCCCCGCTGAGACTGTCGAACTAAAACGAAATATATTTCGGTCATTCTGATCGACCAGCTTACTCCCCCAAACGGCTGTGCGGGTTGCAAATGTGCAACGCTCCACGACTTTGCTTCAGAACGTGCCAAACCGGCCAACACGCCGTCGAACCTCCTATGAGGGTGGTCCTGGAAGGGCGAGCGTTTGATTTTTCGAATATCCTAGAACTGACGATATGCTGTTCCTAGAGGGGAGCGCGGCATGAAGGATATGCACTACGGCAACCTGCACATTGTCGCCAACCCACGATCCACGGAAAGCTTATGCGCATGCTTGCCGTAGCCACTCGATAGTAACCAAGGCTCCGACTATCGCCGCACCGCACGGCCACATTGTGCTCGATGGTCGTCGAAAGCTGACGTCCGCGACTTTATGAGCCTCGCCTAGGCGACACTGCGCGTCGCGGTGCAGCCTGCGGCGCGCTGGATTGCGTCAAGAGCTCCCCCCACAAGCGGAAGCGAGCGCCGGCATTCGCCTGTGCGACCGACCGCCACCTCTCGCACAGCAGATCAGCGAGATCTGCTCAGGCGTCATTTGGAGGCAACGGTCTCCTTGAACAGCTCAACCTTGCCGCTCGTGTTGTCTGTCACCGCAAAAACCTCGTATAAATCGATCTGCGGCTTCATGCCGTAGCGCTGGATGATGCCGTCGAGCCACGGCCCGGTGTAGAACGCCTTGGCATCCTCAATGCGCTCCCACTGGTACACGCCGCCCGCCCAGCCGCTTTCGGACCAGATGAAGTGCTTACTGATCAGTCCCGCCACCTCGCGGAAGTTGGGTGCGATCTTATGAAAATGCTCGCGACACGTGGCGTGGTCGATCTGCGACGGCAGTTTGTATCGTACAACGGCGGTAATCATGCGACCTCCTTGTAAGGATGCCCCAGCTCAATTGACATTCCCGCGAAAGCAAGTGAAGCGGGAAGCCGAAATGGATCAAAAGTGCAAAGCCTAACCAGTAGTTTTCCTTCTGCTGCGACCAGCCGAATATCCCAGATCATGCCGACCTGGCGTTAGAAGTTAGATCGCGTCGCTGAATCCACGCAACGCTGGCTCCATGCTGGTGCGTGCGCACGATCGAAATTTCGATCATCTACCCCCGCCGATCGCGATTAAATGCGACAGGGCTGCCGTCAGTAGGTCAACACGATTGACAAGAGCCTTAGTCGCCCTCGCCGCTATCGCCTTCCAATTTTTTGCGCTAATGTGAACGTCTTCACACCTGTGTAGCAGACGGGCTCGGATGATGCCCGCGGAGAGGTGAGCTAAAGCCCCGCAAAGCGCCGCCCGGTTCTATTCCATTCACACGCGAGTTTGGGAGCGACAAATGGAAAAGCGCGAAATTGGCAACAGCTTAACGAAAGATCTGACTGAAGCGAAGCGGGGCACCTTGTCCCGCCGCTCGGTGCTGACGATGGTTTGCACTCTCGGCGCCGCGGCGCCGTTTGGGATGTTCGGAGCGGCTCGCGCGCTGACGGCTTCTGGGACTGGATCGCTGTCTTATGTTCCTGGCGAGGCCCTCATTTGCCGCACCGCAGCGAACAGTGAAGAGCTGCAGGGTCCACCCCGTCAACTGAAACTCGCCTGGAACGCGAACGCGGCATGCACTGTCGCTGCGCCAGTCGCAAAAGAACGGGGTATCTTCGCCAAGCACAACCTCGATGTCGATTTCGTCAATTTCGGCGGTTCGACCGACCAGTTGTTGGAGGCGATTGCAACTGGCAAGGCGGATGCCGGTTTGGGGTTGGCCCTGCGCTGGCTCAAACCGCTCGAGCAAGGTTTTGACGTTCGGATCACCGCGGGTGTGCACGGCGGCTGCATCCGGCTCCTCGGCTCCAAGGCTGCGAATATTGACAGCCTGGAATCCCTGCGGGGCAAGGCTATCGCGATTAGCGATCAAGCGAGCCCCGCGAAGAACTTCTTTTCGATCTACCTCGCCAAGAAGGGCATCGATCCGGCCCAAGAAGTAGAGTGGCGCCAGTACCCAGCCAATCTGCTCGCGCTTGCCGTCGATAAGGGCGAAGTGCAGGCGCTAGCCGAGATAGATCCGCTGCCCTACCTCTGGCTCAAGGAAGGCAAACTTAACGAGATCGCGACGAACCTAACGGGTGAATTCGCCGACCGCACCTGCTGCGTTCTCGCGATACGGGGCAGCCTCACCCGAGGCGAAATGGCGGTGGCGGCCGCTCTGACACGATCGATACTGGAAGCGGCAGATCGAATTGCCAGCGATCCCGCCGATGCCGCGGCAATCTATTCGGGCTATGGCGGGAGAGGGTCCGTAGAGGATCTCGCCACGATGTATCGTAGCCATACTCACCACAGGCATCCCGTCGGGGCGGAGCTCAAGAAGCAACTTCTACTCTATACCGATGAACTCAGGGCAGTGAACGTCATCAAGCGAAGCACTGACCCGGCCAAGTTCGCGGACCGGATTTATCTTGACGTTCTAAGCTGAGCCAATTGGGAAGATCCGCAGTGAGCTCGGTCGTCGATGAAGTGCCGAGGCCATCAGAGAAATCGGGTTTCGGCTTTTTTGAAAGTTCGACCACTCGGTCGTTGATTGGCGGGCTGTCTGTTGCGGTGGCATGGTCTTTAGTCGCCGCGCTCACTGCATTCTGGCCAGATAAGCCCGAGAGCGATTGGGTCTATACGGGCGGCTTCGCCACTGCCTGCGGCGCATGGGCTCTTGCCTTTGCCTTGGCGGCCTTTGCCGGCGTTCGATTTGTTGCTTTTCAGCGTCTCCAGCGGCTTGCTCCGTGGCTGTTCGCGCTCGGGCTGTTTTTGGCAGCTTGGGAGGCCGTCACAGCAAAGCTTGGATTGCTGCCGTTGCCATTTTTTCCGCCGCCGCAGGCCATTGTCGAAGTCGTCATCGATGATTGGGGGCGGCTGGCTGAAGGCATCTTCGCCTCGGCGCGTCTGCTCGCGACCGGTTATTTTCTCGGTGCGGCGGTGGGGTTCGTAACCGGCGTCGCGATCGGCTGGTCGCGGCTCGCCGGTTATTGGATCCACCCAGTTTTGCGGTTCATCGGGCCGCTGCCCGCGACAGCTTGGCTGCCACTTGCGTTTTTCGTTTTCCCGTCGAGCTTCAGCGCCAGCATTTTCCTGATCGCGCTCGCCACCGGGTTTCCGGTCACCGTGCTCACCTGGTCAGGTGTTGCCTGCGTGAAGAGTGCCTATTACGATATTGCGCGGACATTGGGAGCAACCCAGCGCTTCCTCGTGCTCAAGGTTGCCATTCCGGCGGCAATGCCGCATGTTTTTGTTGGCCTGTTCATGGGGCTCGGCAACTCGTTTGCGGTTCTTGTCGTAGCCGAGATGCTGGGCGTGAAGGCCGGGCTCGGCTGGTATCTGCAATGGGCGCAGGGTTGGGCGGCTTATGCCAATATGTACGCCGCGCTGCTGCTCATGGCGTTCTTGTGCTCAGGGCTGATCACACTGTTGTTCCGCCTCCGGGATCGCCTGCTATCCTGGCAGAAAGGTCTGGTGCGATGGTAGCGGCGATGGCAGGCGATCACTCGGTCCGTGGATCGACGCTAACACTCCGCGAAGTGAGCCATCGCTTCAATTTCGAAGGGCAGCCCCTACCGGTGTTGGATCGCATCAGCCTGCAGGTCGGCCGCGGCGAATTTGTCGCTATCCTTGGACCGAGTGGATGCGGAAAATCGACCTTGCTCCGCCTGGTCGCGGGGCTCGACACTCCAACAGCCGGCGCCCTGCTAACGGAGGGAAGGGAGATCGAGGCACCCGATCCGTCGCGCGTCGTCGTTTTTCAAGACCCCACGCTTTATCCATGGCGGACAGTATGGAGCAATGTTGCGCTCGGTCTGGAAGCCCGCGGCTTGCTGCGCACCCATCGCGAACGTATCGAAGACGCCTTGCGCCTGGTGGGGCTCACGGGCTTCGCCAATGCCTACCCGCACCAGCTTTCCGGCGGCATGGCACAGCGCGCGGCTCTGGCACGTGCGCTTGTCAACGACCCGACGCTGCTCATACTCGACGAACCTTTGGGCCAGCTCGACTCGCTCACTCGCATCGCGATGCAGACGGAACTTGTATCACTTTGGCAGCGCTCGAGCTTCACAGCGCTGTTGGTCACGCACGATGTCGAGGAGGCGCTCCTGCTCGCCGGCCGCGTCATCGTGCTGAGCGACCGACCTGCACGGATCAAGGCCGAAGTCGTCAACAGCCAGCCCTATCCTCGCCACCGGGGCGATCCGCATTTCGTTAAGCTTCGTCGCGAGGTGTTCGAGCATCTCGGCCTCGAGGAGGCATGGTAGCCGTCAAATGGAGCCCGCCGTGGCAGATCTTCTCATACGCGTCATAGAGCAGCCGCACGGCGTGCTCGCCACGATTGCAATGCGATGCTTTAGCGGCTTGGTAACCACCCCGTCGAGGTCCAAGAATTTGGCGAGCGCACGGAGACTTCGATGACCTCGGAATTCAACGTCCACAGCGCTGCGGGCTATGAGCAACTCATGGGCCGCTGGAGCCGACGACTCGCGCCGCTATTCATCGACTTCACAGGGGTTGCCGACGGCGAAAGGATTCTCGACCTCGGCTGCGGCAGCGGGAGCTTGACCTTCGCGCTCGTCAAAGCCGCCGACCTCGCCGAGATTGACGCGGTCGACTATTCACCAGTCTTTGTCGAGGAGGTGATCCGGCGCAACACGAACCCGCGGATAAAGGTCCGACAGGCAGATGCCTGCGCCCTGCCCTTCGAGCGGGGCGCGTTCGACCGTGCTTTGGCGCTTCTCGTGCTCCACTTCGTTCCCGAAGCCGGCAAGGCAGTGGCCGAGATGCGCCGCGTCGTTCGGCCGGGCGGCGTGGTCGCGGCAACGGTGTGGGATCATCTCGGCGGCATGCCCGGCATGCGCATGATGGTCGACACGGTGGCGGCACTCGGAGAAAGCGGACGCGAGCTGCGCCGTCGCTATTGCTTTCAACCGATGATGCAGCCAGGCGAACTGAGACGGACATTTGCCGAACAGGGTCTCGTGGACATTGCGGAAATGGAGCTGATGATCCGCATGGACTACCAAGACTTTGCCGACTATTGGGCTCCGATTGCCGCTGGCGAAGGGCCGCTCGGCAAGTATGTGGCAGCGCTCGACGCTGCGGAGCGAGCGCGCACCGATGCCGCCGTGCGCGATGCCTACGAGGCCGGCCGGCCCGATGGGCCGCGATCCTTTGCAAACGTCGCATGGGCCTGCCGTGGCAAGGTTCCCTGACTCGATCTCTTCCGAGGTCCTGAATCCGAAATCGTTCCCTCAACCGCGCAGCGGCGTTCGGAATTGTCACCGATGAGCGAGGTCAGCTCGGGGTCAAAGGCTGCCTTGGCCACCTTGCATGGCCTTGTTCGGATTACCATCAGGAAGCAGACCTCACGGCGCCTTGGGCTAAGGTCAGCCACGGGCCGACATCCAGAAGTAACGCGGTTCGCGAGCAGAGCGCGAATGCAGAATGCCCCTTCATTAAGATGGCGCAGGTATTAGGCCATGACGTTTCATGATCTCGCCCATCCGGGCAGGATCAGGAGGCGCAGGGCCGCCGAGGGCAACGGCCATTTCCCGGAAGAATTCCGGCCCGAGAACGCCTGGCGTGAGAACGCAAAGCATTTTCGCAATCGCCTGCGTCTCGTTGAGGAATCCATGGACAACACCGCGCGGGATGAAAAGATCATCTCCCGGCTTGATCTCGATGCGCTTGCCGGCGACCGTCCAACTGACGACGCCCTCAAGGCCGTAGATTGTTTCTTCCCAGTTACGATGATGGTGCGGGACCGGCATACGGGAGTTTGGCGGGATCACCACCTCAAACATATCAAGCGCCCCGCTCGTATCATACTTGGTACGCAAAAATCGTAACTGCATTGCGCCAACCTCGATGAGTTCAGCCATTTTGCCTCCAAAGATAAGACCGCGACACGGCTAAGCTCATCGTAGCCGACATCATTTCAAGTTGGGTCTGAAAGCTTCCTCGATCACTCGGCGGACGCTCTTTGAGAGCGGTTTCAGGGCCTCGCTCAAGAAGGCGAAGAGAAGCAACAGCCACGTCGCAAGCGCGGCACACCACAGCAGCACTTCCAATATCTCAGGCATGAATTGCCTCAAAAACAACTACTCTGAAACAGGGCGAGTGTTGCCTAATGGAGCCGACACGGCAAGCCGTATCTAAAACGCTCTAAGAATAGCTGGCAGCCTTAGGTCAAGGTAAGCGACCGAAAATCAATGGGGTGTTGGACGGGAAGCTCGACTGGATTGCTACCTATGACGATGCGATTAAATAGATCGGAGCCCGGGCTAAAGGTCCAGGGCCTGCGAGCGACATCTCGTTAGCGCTCCAGGCCTTGATCGACAGCAACACCCGCGGGGTGTTCACCTCGCATGTCCTGCTTTTCCCATTGCAAGTTAGAGCGGTAGCAAGGCACTCTCCGCGGCCTCTCTTCCGGATGCTCCCATGGCTGCCGGGCCCTGCAAGCCAGCCGTCACGGCGAAGATCCTGGTAGAGCCGTTGAATCCCTTGATGGCTCGCTCCCCCAGGAAATCCATCGATATGCTGCCAGCGACGCGCTCTGCCACGATGAAATCCACAAGGATTTGTTCGTCGCGGGCCAGATCGCAAAGCCGTGAGGCCAGGTTGACGGTGCTCCCGACCGCGGTGTAGTCGAGCCGGCCTTCGTAGCCGATCGTTCCAACAGTGGCCGGTCCCATCGCGATACCCACGCCGAACCCCATGGCGTATCCCTTTGCGGACCAACCTCTTGCAAGAAGCTGGACCGCAGCCTGCAAGTCCACGGCAAGCTGCACCGCCTTGCGGGCAGGATCGGTGCAGGCAAGCGGCGCGTTCAGCAGGATCATGACTCCGTCGCCAGCAAGCTGGATGAGCGTTGCCTCATGCGCGGTGATCACGACGCCCACGGCTTCATAATATTCCCGCAACGTGGCGATAATGGCCTCGGGATCGGCGCGCGACGAAAACGCCGTGAAGCCGCGCAAATCGGCGAAAACCACGACCACCTCACGCTGCTTCCCTTCGAGCAGTCCTTCGGGCGTTTCGATGAGTTCGGCGACCTGGGGTGCGAGGAAGCGCTTCAGGAGGTTGATGCGTTCGGATTTCTGCTTCGAGGCCGCGAGTTCACCGGCCATTTGGTTGAAGCGCGCGGCGAGTTTCTCCAGTTCATCACCGCTGGAAAGAGTGATGCGATGATCAAACTGTCCTCTCCCGATTCGCCTTGCTCCGTCCTCCAACTCGCGAATGGGGCTCGCCATGCGCATCGCGAGCACATAGGACAACGCGACGGCAATAAGTGTGCCGATGCCGATTAGAACGAGTGAGCGCCACAGCCCCGCACGGAGGGCTGCATAGGCCTCTCCGGTGGGCTGCAGGGCGATGACAGTCCAGCCCAGCTTGGAAACCGGGGTTGCCGCGGCAATGCTGGCCTTGCCGGCGACAACCGTTGTCACCGTGGCAGCGCCACTCCCACTGAGTGTCTGCTTCAGCCGTTGATAATCCTCCGAACCTGCCGTGCCGCGCAGAACCAGGCTGATCTCGGGATGAGCAATCAGCCGGCCTGCATCATCAACGACAATAGCATAGCCCGTCTTCCCGATCCGAATGGCGGCAATGACTTCCCAGATCAGCTTCAGATTGATGTCTGCCACAGCGACACCGCTTGCGGCGAGTTCTCGCGCCACTGCAATCCGCATATATGGCTCGGAGTCCTGCTCGTACCGAACGGGACCGTACCAGACCCTGTTTGCATGCGCGCCGAGGACGGCGGCATCGTTCGACATATCGCTACCACGACCGACCACGTTCAGCCGTGTCCTGGACACGGAGACGCGCTCGATCCCGTTCTGGTCGACCAGGACCAGGGAGAGGATCGCAGGCACTTGTTGCAGCAGCCGAAGTGCATCCATCTTGTGTGTGCCTTCACTGCCATCACTCCATGGGAACTGCACCGCCCAGCCGAGTTGATCGCTGATCTCATCCGCGAAGGCATCGATCCGTTCAGCGGCGGAGCTCGACTGAAGCTGAAGAACGTCGCTGGTATGCCGGCTCTGCTCGCGGTAGCCGAACCATGCTTCGCCTGCTGCACCCATGGTCAGCGGCAACACGACGGCTGTGAACAACGTCACAAGATATTTGAAGCCGAGCGATCGGCGGAGCCCCAGCCACCACATGTAGGCGCGGCGCGGCGGGGAACGGAGTGCCTTGTGCTCTGAAAGGCTCATTCCAGCACTCTGCTCGCACGGAAGAGGATGGACGACAGATCCAGGTCCTCGCCGAACAGCCTTGCCGTCTTCAGATTAACGACGAGTTCGAACTTTTCGGGCTGCACGACGGGTAAATCGGCTGGCCGCTCGCCGCGCAGAATTCGATCGGCGTATTTGGCGAGCAGGAAATAGGTCGCTCGCTGATTGGCACCGTAGCTGAGCAGTCCTCCGGCCTCACAGTATTCGCTCCAGCCGAACATCGATGGCAGCCGCTGCTTCGCGGCGAATCGCGCAATGGTCGCCCGGTTGACCATGGTGACCGGCTCTGGAAAGACCAGCAGCGCATCTGCTGGAGTCTCGGCCACCGACTTCAGCGCCGCTTCGAATTCCCCTGGACCTAAAAATGGAATGTAGAGCGCGTCGATACCCAAAGCCGAGGCAGCCTGCTGGGTCGCCTTCCATTCGGACGGCTCGCCTGGATGATCGCGGTTTGAGAGCACCGCGAGCCGACGCAATTTCGGAAAGATATCCTTAAGCAGTTCGACGCGCTTGCCGGCAAGCGCCAGCGACAGGAACGTGGTGCCGGTAAAATTGGTGCCGGGCTGAGACAGGCTCTTGACGATGCCGAGTGCCACCGGATCGCCGCTCTGCGCAAACAGCACGGGAATGTCCCTGACGGCAATCATCGCGCGCGTAGCAGGTCCGCTCGAGACGATGAGGTCGACGTCGCCGGCCTTCAGTTCGGATGCGATCGCCCGAAGACCCTGCGGGTCGCCGGGAGAATAGCGGGATTGCACGATCACGTTCTTGCCTTCGACATACCCTTGCGCCCGCAGTCCTTCGATAAATCCATCCAGGAACGGATCCGGACTGGAGGCCGTTGAGAGCCACAGAATGCGGCGCTTGCGCGCAGCCTCTTGCGCCCGAGCGGCTAACGGGCACGCAAGTGCTCCAGCAAGCAGTGCCATGAAATCTCTTCGCCTCATGGACTGGAGTATGGCCCAACTGAGACTTGGTGCCTTTCAACCCAGATTGAGAGAACCTTCAGAGAACCTTGTTTTTCTGATCTGGCAGCACTGTGTGCCGCTCTCGCTCCCAGGCCGCGATCGGCGGCCGCTGCTTCGAAGGCGACCTCTGGCTCAGGATAGGGCCCAAATTCCGGGTAATCCGGGTGTCCGGGGCTGGTGAGCCGGACAAAAAGCCGGGCTACAGCCAATATTCTGCTTGGCTGTGCCGCGATACGTCGCGGCGAATTGATGGGCATGCGCGAAAGCGACGCAGGTGCTCGTCAGCACCCGGAGGCCTTCACGGGCGTCCGATCCCGCGGAAAAGGGTCGCTCATGCCGGTTGAAGGCCCAAAGGCCAATCTGTAGACTGCGGGAAGGCCTGCGCAGCTGCACGCTGTTTCAGCTTTGGCGGACGGCTGCTTGCTCTCGTCACTATTCATTTTGTCGGCCGTCAGTTTCCCGATCCGTCCTACCAAGAGGCGCAATCAAGGTGACGGTGAGATACCGCTTCTCGCAGTTTGAGATTGACCCCGGCCGGCAGGAGGTCCGGCGCGCGGGTGAGTCCGTGCACATCGAACCTCAAGTGTTTGACTTGATCGTCCACCTGGTGCGCAACCGGGATCGGATTGTGAGCAAGGATGAGCTCATAGATGAAATCTGGAACGGTCGCGTTATTTCGGAGGCAGCACTCAGTAGCCGCATTAACGGCGCGCGCCGGGCGTTGGGCGATACTGGAAACGACCAGATCTTCATAAAGACGCTGCATAAGCGCGGCTTTCGTTTCGTTGGGGATGTGCAGGAAATAGCAAATCAGGAGATTCCGCTTGCTCCTGTTGCCGTCCCGACGTCCAGCGTTCCAGCCGAGATCTCGGCTTCTGCTGAAGTCGGCGCACTGGGCGATGTCGTTTCGGAGTCTATCCGAGCGGACGCCGCTCTGCGAGCCTCGATCGCCGTGATGCCGTTCGAAAACATCTCGGGCGATCCTGAGAACGATTACTTCAGTTACGGACTGGTGGAAGACATCATTCGACTGCTGGCGCGCAACCGCTGGCTTTCAGTCATTTCACGTCACTCGACGGTGGCATTCAAAAACAGGCAGATCGATCCCCGCGAGGCGGGGCAGCAATTGTCGGTCAAATACCTGGTGTTGGGCAGCGTTCGGAGGTCGCGCGACGCCGTCAGGATTGCCACGGAACTGGTTCGAACCTCCGATGGCCTGCAGTTGTGGTCCGAGACCTACGACCTCCAGCTGGCATCCATTTTCGAGATTCAGGAAGAAATGGCTACCCAGATTTCCGCAACGATCGAGCCCGAATTGTCGAGGGTTGAGCAGAAGTTGGCTACCCGCAAGGCGCCGAGCAGCCTGGATGCATGGGATTGCTATCAGCGCGGGTTGTGGAATCTATGGCGGTTCACCACTCCGGGCTTTGACGAGGCCGAGACCTACTTTCAACGTGCAATAGAAGCCGATCGGAACTTCGCACGCGCTCACGGTGCATTGGCCTATGTAAACGTTCAGCGGGCGTTCCTGGACAATCCCAGCGATCGGTTGCCACGATTGAAGAAGGCCCTTCATCAAGCGCGCGCTTCCGTCGCGCTCGACGATCTGGATTGCTTCTGCCATTGCGTGCTCGGGCGAGCCCTATGCCTTACGCATCAGAACGATGAAGCGCTCGCGGCAATCGATTTGGCTTTGGAGCTCAACCCGAGCTTCGCGCAAGCGCATTTTGCTCAAGGCTTCAACTTGCTCTGGCATGGCCGTGAGATCGAGGCAGAAGTCCTGCTCGATCGAGCAACAATCCTCAGCCCTCGGGACAGTGATCTCTGGAGTTTCCACCACGTTCGCTCCTTGACGCATTTCTCCTTGGGAGAGTACGACATCGCGGCAGAGTTCGCCCGCCGAGCAGTCCGGCAGAGGAATGTGAATTATCAGGCATTCGCTACGCTGGCGGCGTCCTTGGGTCTCTTGGGAGAGACGGCACAGGCACGGGAGGCTGCTGCCGGGTTGCTTCAGAGCAAGCCGGGCTACAGCACCGATACCGCAAAGCAGCAACTCTTCTTCTGCAAGGACCCGCGTTTCTTGGATCGTTATGTTGCGGGCCTGCAGGAGGCCGGTGTGACCGCCGGCTAGATAAAACCGAGATGCAACGCGCCTCAGACATCCAGGCCGCAGGGAAGCGTCAACGACTCGGAGGGGCGCTCAGCGGGTAGACAGAGAGATATCGCTTATGGGGCTGCTCCGATGCTGAACTGGCCGGTCGAGGAGAAGGCCATCGCGCACATATCCCTGTGTTCGACAAGTCGAAGCGGGATAACTGTATCTTCTGACGTAGCGACTTTATGATCTGACCTTGGACGTCAACCACTGCTCTGACGGAAACATTCGCCGTTTTGACCAACGGCCGGGCACTTCTGGTGGACCCATTCACGATTGTCGTTTGGAATTAGAGCCAAAGGTTCATTTTGAACGTGGCTCCATCAACTTTGCCGCGATCGACGATCACGCTGGCTTGTTTAAGGCAATGCTCTGTGCAACTTAAGATTCTGGTTTGCAGCCAAGAGCCATGGCAATGCCGCAGCCGACACGGCGGATTGATCCGGCCAAGTGGCGGCTACCGCAAGATAAAGGCTGTCAGTAGCTCGGCCTTTCCTTTCAGTCCCAAAGTTGTGCGGTCTGCCTGCTGCTTCTTCTCAGAAAGGGCATCGTAAACCGTCTCGGAAATTAGAATCTCATTAGCTTTGGCCGCACTCTGCAGGCGTGCAGCCGTGTTCACCACGTCCCCGATAGCTGTAAAATTCTTCGATCCTCCTGTGGCCAGGGAGCCGACTTGCGCCTTGCCCATATGAATCCCGACACCAACCGGCAGCAAGTCCGTGACCTTCCCCTCGGCCTGGATCAGCCGTCTCGTCGCTGCGACCATGATGTCCGCCGTTCGCGCGCCGAGCGAGGGCATATCGACGAGGTAGATAGCCATGACTTGGTCACCTATGAAGTCGACCAAGGCGTCATCGGAGGTGAGCACCCGATTAGCTCTCGCGTAGAAGCGGCTCACCAAGTCAGCTGCTGCGCTCGAGCTGTGGGTCTCGGACCACGAGGTGAACCCACGTAGGTCGGCGAAAAGCACTCCGACTTCCAGCTCGTGAGTTGTTGTCGGCAAGGCTTCGAAGCAGCTCCGGCAGTAGTTTGGGTTGGGCGGCGACGGCCTGATGCCGAACACTTTGCCCAGGCCACCGAAGGGCACCATGCAGAACCTACATCGCGGCTCTGACGGGAGTAGCCTCAGCATTCGCCGGTGCCTGCCAACGAATCCAGTTTTGCATAGCGGCAAGATCAGCGGGTTTTCCAGCGTCGATAGACGTCGCACGACCCAGGCATCATAGTTGCAAATCAGCGAGACCAATCCCAGGAGGAGCACCCCGAGCAGGAAAAGGCCGGCCCAGATGGAGACGTACACTGCCAAAAGGAGCGCAAGCAACACCGCGATGACTTCGAGGCAGTCCACCCCGATCTCGAAGTATCTCGCCTTCGTCATGGTCGCACCAACTAAGTCGCCGGTTACCGGGGGTTCGCCGGCAGGGAAGCCGCGCTTTCAGCCACTTCAAGGAGGCGACATGGGGTCGAAGCTAGGGCACGTTGACTGGCGGCATAGGCGCCGCCGCGCGCGGCAAGAAATCAGTTTGATGCTGGCCACGCGCCGCCAACATCAGCGCGAAAACGACAAAGAGTATTAAGAGCCCTCGCATTGTTCGTCGTCAAATCAAGGCATAGCCACCATGAGAGCAAGAGCAGCCCCGCCACTTCCCGGACCAGCTGCCGCAAAATATAGCGCAGCTAGGGCGATAATCCCCAGGACGCAGTAGCCGGCGATAATCCGTCCGTCGTAATCCCTTGTTAGCTGGGCTGACGGCGCGTGAGTATATGCTGTGGTTGCCATGACCTAAGTCCTTCCCGTTTGCACTCGATGGACGTGCTGAGATGAGGCGATGGTGTATGTGGTGAAATGACAGTTAGTGAGCTGATCGATTTTCGTCGCGCAAGTTAGCGTGTTGTTCCATGCCGCCCGACATAATCATGCTCTGGTGGAGACCAATCGCGACAGCGCCAGCGAAGAACAAGACCGCATACAAGGCTAGGACTGCTCTCGCCCAGCGCCTGTGAGTGATCCTGTCTTCGTGAGTTCTGGCAGCAGGTTCGTCCAGTGAAAACGGCTTGGTAACATGGGCGGAATCCTCACTAAAATAATCCATAGGAACACCCCTTGAATTTGATTCTGTGAGTGTTTGGGATTTCCCCTCCGAGTTTGGGGTACTGCAAATTCCAAGATTACCTTACACGTGAGCGCCGAGTCGTTGTGTTAGCCCGTTCACTTATAGGTCCCGACGGATATCCCATAGTTCAATCGCATTACGAATTTAACAGGTCAGCGCTACTGCACTTCACGAGTAAGCGAAGACCGCTTCCGTTTGGCGGTATCCGACTAAGCACCACGTGCGGCAGTTGGCCATGCTTCGCTGATAACGTGCATCAGAATTCGATGCGACATGCGAACTGGCTCACAGGGGACGCCGGAGAATCCAACTAGAACAAACACGTCCTGCTGCGAATATTTCTTTGCGTAGGAGATTTCTATGAAGAAGCTATTTTCGAGCGGAGCTATTGCAGCTCTCCTCAGTATAGCCAGAGCGTCGGCTGCGGAGCTTCCAACGCTTGAACTTGCGGGCTTCCCGATCACGGCACACCAGTTGCCTTGATAGGAGGGGCGAATGTTGAGGAGCTGACGCCCACACCAACGCTTATGCTCAACGGCATGTCCGCCTCCCGATCAGATCGCAGTCTTGGCTCCGCGCTCCAAGGTGATGGCGGCTACAATCGTTGCGCAGGCATCAGTCGGATTGTCAGCTCTGATGTCAGGTATCGATGGATCCTGGAATTGGATGCGGTGGCGTACCAATTTCTCCGGGCCGACTTTCTATGGGTCAAGGTGCAACGAACTCCGCTTATCTTGGTCACTGTGATGACGGGCGATCGTTCGGCATCGCTCGGTTGTGGTGCAAGTGGCCGAGTTCCGAGTAGTAGAGCGGGACACCCCAACTAAATACCTGTTCAATGGGTGCGAGGTCCTGATCCCGAAACCATCGGGCCGAACAGGAAAATGACAGCCAGTCGGACCTTTTCCGCGGCATTCCCGAGACGTATCAGCGTCGAGATCCTGGTGCTAGACTTCCTGCTCCTACCGATTAGGAGGACGAATATGCCCGACAGCGTCTACAAGGTCATAGAACTGGTCGGTACCAGCACCGACTCATGGGAGAAGGCCGCCGCTAATGCGGTCGAGCAAGCTGCTCGATCTCTCCGGGATCTTCGCATTGCAGAGGTGGTCAAGCTCGATATGCAACTGGATGACAAGGGGAAAGTCGAGGCCTATCGCGCCAAGCTCAACGTATCGTTCAAGTTCGAGGGCTCCTGAGCCTCAGCGCCTCGCCCCTTCTAGGGCGAGGATGGCTCCTGTTGGAAAAGGGCGCGTTGCGATCCGCCGATCGGAGGCCGCGGCCCATCCCGGAAGTTGGCACTAGTCCGACTAAGATTGAATGCTTTGGTGCGAGGGTGCGTATGGCGCGTGGTGGCCCCATGTACATGGTCATTCGCAAGTACAGCAAGGTTCGTTCGGTGGCGGACGCCGCTCGTCGCGCTAGGAGCGGCGTTGGCGAGATCCTAAGGCAATCGCAGGGATTCAGATCTTACCATGTGCTGGATGCGGGCGACGGTGTCGGTATCGCCGTGATGATTTTTGACGACCGCGAAAGCGCCGACGCGGCGAACGCCAAGATACTGGCATTTGTTCAAGCCAGTCTCCATGACCTCGATCTTGGGGTTCCTGAAATCGCTGCCGGCGAGGTTTTGGTAAACATAGAGCCTAATGGGTCCTCAGGCATCAAGTAGCCGAAAACGCTGCCTGCTGCATGGCCTGCCGCCCGCTGATGATGCAGTCAACCTAACCCGCATCGCGTTTGCGGCGATCGCGCCCTGGCACCTGCGTTTGCCGGCAAAGACTTTGCGACTGCGCATATGTTTTCAAGGAGCACACGGACATGAAGCAACACACCTGCGAAGTATTTTCCACTGCAGCGATCGGCCGGACACCACTCATGCTGACTCGCAGCGTGATGCCACCCAGGAATCCCGACGAGGACGAGGAGGACGAAGACGTAGACGAGGATGAGCAAGATGATGCTGACGAACCGGCAGTCGTGCGCGAGCCGGACGAAGACTAGACTAGCCAGTGTCTGGCAGTCAGCGTTATAATATCTACCATGGGCTGGGATGCGAAAGACATAGCGCTTCTCAAAAGGCTCTGGTCCGCAGGACTGAGCGCGGCGCAGATTGCGCGACACCTCGGCTGCAGCCGTAACGCGGTCTGCGGTATGCTGAACCGTCTGGGCCTCAAGCGGGGCCACAAGCCGCCCACAGCTCGGCCCCAGATAAGGCCGGCCCCGAAGCTGACGCCGTCGTCCGCAGCCTGCGCCCGTCCCGTCGCGCGGAAGGTGTCGTCGAGTACAGCAGAGAGCCAGCCGCCAAAGGAATTCAACAGGCAGCAGCTTTACGCCATTTTGGCTGAGGCGGTCAGAAACACTGGATAGGAGCTCACCACGAACGTCATTGCGCTCCGGTCAATCTCGGGCCCACCACGACGGTTCGGCTGTCGCGAACCTTCCCAACCCTTCGTCTGCTTCGGGATCAATCGCGACGGTTTGGCCCGGTTCAAGTTAGGTCCGGTCGACCCCTGAGAGCCGACATATCTTCGGCCTTGGATACGGCAGCGAAGGTTGGCGATGTGGGGAATGAATGTCTTCATGGCGGCCGTTCGGCTTTTTATTTGGCTGACCTCGACATATGTGCCGCAGCGTGTGCACCGTGTTGAATTAGGAATAGTCATTTTCTCGGTGGTCGCCGCGGGCTCCCACCTATTCGTTTTGATGAAGGCAAGAGCGGCGCGCTGAATGAAGGCGCGCAAGTCGGCTAAGGGTCAAAATCGGCGGTCTAGCTCCCCGCAAGGCGCTTCTGGTCTACACTCGACAGCCGACACTTGGACGAACTTCGAGGTAGGCAGCATCGGGTCATGCACCGCAGCAAGTGAATGGGATACGACCGACGGCCGAGTATTGCGGTCAGCCCTGTTTTACAAATAGGTGCAGCTCCGTCACGTAAGGAAACGCGACGATGTGGTGCCCGATCAGCG
>NZ_JACOFQ010000033.1:0-90194 GCF_019455395.1 Bradyrhizobium sp. BR 10261 | reverse complement strand
CTCGAGCCAGAACAGCGCGTTCGACACCAGGAAGTTCGTCACTTCGGTGCGGCCGTAATTGTAGATCAGCGTGCCCCAGTCGAGATGACGGCCCTGGAGCGGGTTGGCGTGCTCGTAGAGCGCCGTGCCGTCGAAGCTGCCGAGCCCGTGCGGATCATCGGGGAAATGGCCGGGCACCCAGTCGAGCAGCACGCCGATGCCTTCGCGATGGCAGGCATCGATCAGCGCCGCAAAGTCCTCCGGCGATCCGAAACGGCTGGTCGGCGCATAGAGGCCGGTCGGCTGATAGCCCCAGGAGCCGTCGAACGGGTGCTCGCTCACGGGCAGGAATTCGAGGTGGGTGAAGCCCATGTCGCGGGCGTAGGCGGGCAGTTGCTCCGCGAGTTCGCGATAGGTCAGCCATTCATTGCCGTTCTTGCGCCGCCATGAGCCGAGATGAACCTCGTAGATCGACATCGGCGCCGACAGTGCGTTGATGCCGACGGGCGCCGGCCGCGGCCGCGGCAGATGCGCCTCGTCGAACACGATCGAGGCGGTCTTCGGCCGCACCTCGCTGGCGAACGCCAGCGGGTCGGATTTCAGCGGCAGCAGATGGCCGTGCGGCCCGATGATCTCGAACTTGTAGTGATCGCCGCTCTTGGCATGCGGAATGAACAATTCCCAATAGCCGGCGCCGCGCACCCGCATGGGATGACGCCGCCCATCCCAGAAATTGAAGTCGCCGACCACGGACACGCGCCGCGCATTCGGGGCCAGCACCACGAAGCCGACGCCGTCGATGCCCTCCAGCCGCATCGGATGGGCGCCGAGCTTGTCGTAGAGGCGCTGATGCGTGCCTTCGCCGAGGAGATAGAGATCGAAATCGGTCAGGATCGGCGGAAAACGATAGGCGTCCTCGAACTCGACGACGTTGTCGCCGAATTTGGCGCGAAGCTGGTAGTGCTTGGAGCCGTTGGGCAGGGTGCCGATGAACAGGCCGGAATCGTGGACACGGTCGAGCGGCGCGACTTCGCCATGCTCGCCGATTGCCTCGACTTTGGAGGCTTCGGGCAGGAAGGCGCGCACCACGCTCCTGCCACCCTCCGGATGCATCCCGAGATAGTGGAAGGGGTCGGAGTGGCGACCCTCGATGATGGCGTAGGCTTCGGCTGGCAGTTTAGGCATGGGCTTCGCTCCCGGCACTGGACAGAATGCGAAGCAGACCGGTCAGCGGCGCATGGAGCCCGTCGGGCCGGTGGGACAGCTCGTACTCTACCTCGTCGAACGCTAGATCAAGCAGGAAAAACCTTAACATGCTTTCCGCGCCATGCGCGCCTTCCGGCCAGAGCCGCCGGTCGGTCATGGCCTCATGATAGGCGGACAGGAAGGTTGCGGTGGCGCGCTCGCGCCATTCGTCGAGCGCGGCCGTGATCCGGCCTTGTTCGTCGCCCCCGCCCGAGCCCGCGCGGCCAAGCGCTGCGTTAACCGAAAGATCAATCGAGCGCACCAGGCCCGCGACATCGCGCGCGGCAGGCAGCTTGCGCCGCTTGTCGGCCAGTGCGAGGTGCGGATCGCCGTCGAAATCGATGATGAAGATGTCGTCCTTCACGATCAGAGTTTGCCCGAGGCGGAAGTCGCCGTGATGACGGATGTTCAACCCGCCGATCTCGGATGGCAAGAGTGCGTTGATGTGGCGCGGCAAGCTCGCGCGCACCGCGACAAGCTGGTCTATCAAGGGCCGGTCGCCTTCGCGCAGGCTGTCCCGGGCATCGACCAGCAGGTCGAAGACCCGCTCGGCTCGGCCCATGAGGTCGGTCGTCCAGCGCTTGACGTCGGCCTTGCCGATCGGTTCAGGGGCAAGGTCGGTAGATTTTGCGGCGGCGAGCGCCATGTGCAGCTCGGCAAGCCGGCGGCCAATCTGCGCCACGAAGTGCAGATAGATTGACTGCTCCTGGGTCGCCCGGTACTCCTCGTCCGGCGGCAGCACCCGCTGCTCGTCGACATAGCGGTCGAGATAGCCCGCCGTGACCGCCCAACCGTCACCCTGGTTCTCGACATAGGCATGCAGCACGCCGAGCGCGCTGCGCCTGTCGCCCTCGACCAGCTCGACGCTGCCGAGTAGCGCCGGTGTATTGGCGAAGCGTGCGACCTCGGTGAGATAGTTGCCTATTTCGATCTCGGGATTGGGGCCGCTTTCAAGCTGGCGATAGATCTTGGCCACATATTGATTGTCGACCAGCGCGGTGCTGTTGGATTGCTCGATCGCGCGGATGCGCTCGGGCTCCTTGACGGTGTAGTCGGCGAAACGGCTCGTCGCCTTGAACTCGAGCCGCAGATTGTTTTCGTCCACCACCAGGTTCTGAGACAAGCCGCGCAGGAAAAGCCCGATGAAGATCTGGTCGGTGGCGACGTCGAGCAGGGTGCCCTCGCGCGCGCCCTGGCGCACGGCGGCGAGCGCCTTCGGGTTGAAGCGCTCGCGGTCGAAGCGCACCCACTCGATCTGCATCGGCAGCACGTAGCGCGTCGTGACATCATTCCGTGCGGTTTCGAAGAACGCGATCCAGGGCCTGTTGTCGCCGATGTCGCTGAACGGCACCGCTGACGTCAGCGTCGCCTTGATGTGCTTGGGATTGTGCTCGGGATACCACCGCGTCCTTGACAGAAATCCCGGCAGCACGTCGCGCTCGAACACGCCGCGCTCGCGGGCGAGCGACACCCAGTTCGAGTTGACCGGAACCACCAGCGTCTCGAACTCCGGCACCGCGCGTGGCACCACCGGCTCGGACTTGTCGCGCTCCTGGAGCTGGAACCAGTAGAAGCCGTAGGGCCCGAGCGTGATCATATAGGGCAATTCGCCGATCGCCGGAAAGCGCGTGCGGCCCAGCATCTCCTGCGGGATGCGGTCCTTCCACGGCGACAGATCGAGCTCGGTCGCCTGCGCCGCGCGCGACAGATTGGCGACGCAGAGAATGACCTCGTCGCGGTATTGCCGGACATAGGCCAGCACGGCGCGGTTGGCCGGGCGGATGAAGGTCATGGTGCCGCGGCCGAAGGCGAGCGTCGACTTGCGCACCGAGATCAGCCGCTTGGTGGCGCTGAGCAGCGACGACAGGCTGCGCGACTGCGCCTCCACGTTCACCGACTCATAGCCATAGACCGGATCCATGATCAGCGGCGCGTAGAGACGGGCGGGGTCGCAGCGCGAGAATCCGCCATTGCGGTCCGGGCTCCATTGCATCGGCGTGCGCACGCCGTTGCGGTCACCGAGATAGATGTTGTCGCCCATGCCGATCTCGTCGCCGTAATAGATGATCGGCGTGCCGGGAAACGACAGCAGCAGCGAGTTCATCAGCTCGATCTTGCGCCGGTCATTGTCCATCAACGGCGCAAGGCGCCTGCGGATGCCGACATTGATGCGGGCGCGGGGATCGTTGGCGTAGGTGGTCCAGAGATAGTCGCGCTCGACGTCGGTGACCATCTCCAGCGTCAGCTCGTCATGATTGCGCAGAAACAGCGCCCATTGGCAGCTCGCGGGGATATCAGGCGTCTGGCGCAGGATGTCGGTGATAGGGAAGCGGTCCTCCTGCGCGATCGCCATATAAATCCGCGGCATCAGCGGGAAGTGATAGGCCATGTGGCATTCGTCGCCCCGGCCGAAATATTCCTGCACGTCCTCCGGCCATTGGTTGGCCTCGGCCAGCAGCAGCTTTCCCTTGGAGTAGGCGTCCAGCTCCTGGCGCAGGCGCTTGATGATCGCATGCGTCTCCGGGAGGTTTTCGTTCGAGGTGCCCTCGCGCTCGCACAGATAGGGAATCGCGTCCAGCCGGAAGCCATCGACACCGGCGTCGAGCCAGCGCTTCATCACCTGGATGATGGCGCTGACGACGCGCGGATTGTCGAAATTGAGGTCCGGCTGGTGCGAGAAGAAGCGGTGCCAGTAGAACGCGCCGGCCTCGGGATCCCAGGTCCAGTTCGACTTCTCGGTGTCGGTGAAGATGATGCGCGTGCCCTGGTACTTCTGGTCGGTGTCGCTCCAGACATACCAGTTGCGGGCGCTGGAGCCGGCCGGGCTGCGGCGGGCGCGCTTGAACCATTTGTGCTGGTCGGAGGTGTGGTTGACGACGAGCTCGGTGATGACGCGCAGGCCCCGCTTCTGCGCTTCCTGGATGAAGCGTTTGAAATCCTTCATCGTCCCGAAATCGGGATTGACCGTGCCGTAATCGCCGATGTCGTAGCCGTCGTCGCGGCCGGGCGAGGGATAGAACGGCAGCAACCACAGCGCGGTGACGCCGAGGTCCTGCAGATAAGGCAGCTTCTCGGTCAGGCCCGCGAAATCGCCGATGCCGTCATTGTTGCTGTCGGCAAAGGCCTTGACGTGGAGCTGGTAGATGATGGCGTCCTTGTACCAGAGCTCATCCACGACCTCGGCAGCCTCGGCCTTCTTGGTGTCGACGGAAGACAGAACATTCATGGCGTGATCCTTACGCCAGGCAGCGGAAGAGCAGGGCCGGATCGCGGTCGGGATCGATACGCAATTTGATCCCGCCCCATTCGATGCGGGACTGTTCGCCTGTCATGAGATTTTCAACAGCGGTGACGGGGCGGCGTTCGCCGCCGACGTCGATGGTGAGGTCGCCGAGCGGCAACCAGGTCTCGCGCACATGGCGCGAGAGGGCGATGGCCGCGACGATCGTGTTGGCGGGTGCAGCGGCCTCCTTGACGAAGGCGATGGTCTCGCCGTCCTCGATGCCGAGGAAGCGCAGATTGGTGGTCTGCTGCAGCGCCGGATTGTCGTTGCGGATGCGGTTGAGCGCGGCAATCCAGGGCTTGATATTGCCTGATTTGTCCCAGTCGCGCTGGCGGATCTGGTACTTCTCGGAATCCTGATATTCTTCGTGGCCGGGCACGGCCTCGTGCTCGAGCAGCTCGAACCCGCTATAGAGGCCGTAATTGCCCGACAGCGTTGCTGCCAAAGCGACACGGGCCTTGAACATCCAGGCCTCGCCGCTCTGGAGGTGATAGGGCAGCAGGTCCGGCGTGTTGACGAACAGGTTTGCCCGGTAGAAATCCCGCTCGGGATAGCGCAAGAGCTCATCGAGATATTGCTCCAGCTCCCACTTCGTCGTGCGCCAGGGGAAATAGCTGAAGGACTGCGCGAAGCCGAGCTTGGCGAGACCCTTCATCAGCTTCGGCCGCGCGAACGTCTTGGCGAACAGGATCACCTCGGGATGCCGCTGCCTGATCTCGTGGACCAGCCACTCCCAGAACGGCAGCGGCGCGGTGTCGTGATTGTCGATGGCGAAGATGGTCACGCCATGGTCGATCCAGAACAGCATGGCGTCGCGAAACGCATTCCACAGCCCGACCCGGTCGACCGAGGCGAAATCGGGAATGACGATGTCGGAATAGGGGCCGTCCGCCGTCCGCACCGAGCGGTCCGGCCGCCATTTGAACCATTCCGGATGCTGCGTCAGCCAGGGATGATCCGGCGAGCATTGCACGGCGAAATCGAGCGCGATCTCGAGGCCATATTCGAGGCAGGTCGCGACCAGCGCGCGAAAATCCTCGATGGTGCCGAGCTCGGGATGCAGCGCATCGTGCCCGCCCTCGGCCGCGCCGATCGCATAGGGCGACCCGGGCTCGCCCTCGGTGGCCACGGGCGCATTGTTGCGGCCCTTGCGGCTTGTGCGCCCGATCGGATGGATCGGTGTGAAGTACAGGACGTCAAAGCCCATCGCGGCGATGTCCGGTACGCGGGCGATGCAATCGCGGAGCGTGCCGTGCCGGCCGGCCACCGTGCTCTGGCTGCGCGGCATCATCTGATACCAGGCGCTGAAGCGCGCCTTGTCGCGGTCGACAATAAGGGGGAAGTTTGGCGAGCGGGTCAGGTCGGGCCGCGCCTGGCTTTCGGCCATGGCCTCGCCGAGATCAGTTGCGAGCAGCGAAGCGACGTCGCCGTTTTGGAGGTAATCCTCGCATTGCCTGAAAATCACGGCCGCAGCGTCCTGCCGCGCGCCATGCGCCTTGGTCAAAAGGCCAGCGCCCTCGATCGCATCGAGCGTCACGTCGCCGCCCGAGAGCTGCTTGCGTTCGAGCCCGTGACGCCAAGTGGCGAATTCGTCGGTCCAGGCTTCGATCGCATAGACATATTGGCCTGCTTCGGTTGGCGTGAACGCGCCGCACCAGCGGTCGTCGCCGTGATGGGTCATCGGCTCGCGCCGCCATTCGCGGTCCTGTTCGCCACGCCAGATCAGCGCGGCTCTGATGGTCGCCTCGCCGTCGCGATAGATGTCGGCCCAGACCTCGACCCGATCACCCGCGATCCGCTTCACGGCGAAGCGGCCGCCATCGATCAACGGATAGATATCTTCGATGAGGAAAGCGCTGCCGGCGGCGGCACTCTCGACAGTTTGAATTGTCTTGTTCACGGTGATGCCATTGACAAGAAAGCAGGAGCCCGTTTCCCTTGTCGGGAACCTACGCTTGGTACCATTATAGAAAGCCGCTTGTGTGTCATTGGTTCCCTTGGGAACGGCAGGCCCAGTTTGCGAGTTACCCCTGACTAACCTCTTCCGCGACCTCGTTAAAATCCATGCCCCCGGCCAAACAATGGCCTGCAAGCTGCGTGCCGAATGGATCTTTTAGCTCAAGCCCGGATCAAGGGCGTTCAATCCGAATTCGTCGATGCCCTCGGCAAGCTGCGGGTCACTGCGCCCGAGGCGCTCAAGTCCATCCTCGATGCCCTGCCGGAAAAGCGGGTTTATCGCTTCGTCAGCGGTCCGGTGGTGGTGCGTGCGCTGGGCAATCCGCGCACCGAGCTTGCTTCCGTCGGCGCCGCGCCGCTGCAATGGAAGATCACGGGCAACGGCAACATGATCGGGCAGGGCGAGACGCACGAGCCTGTCATCGCCTGGCCCGCCGCCCTGCCGCTGGGCTATCACCGGCTGACGCTGACCGACGCTGCGGGCGCGACCGAAGAGGTGCCGATGATCGTGGCGCCCGAACGGGCCTTCGGCGGTGAGTTTGACCGCGGCTGGCTGCTGGCCGTGCAGCTCTACAGCGTCCGCTCCGATCGCAATTGGGGCATCGGCGATTTCACCGACCTCGCCGGCCTTGTCAGGCTCGCCAAGCAACTCGGCGCCGACGGCGTCGGGCTCAATCCGCTCCATGTCCTGTTCGACGATCATCCGGCCGATTGCAGCCCCTATTCGCCGAACAGCCGGCTGTTTCTCAATCCGCTTTATATCGACGTGGAGGCCATCCCAGAATTTTCCGCCGACCTCATCCCGGACGCCGCCACGACCGCGGCGCGGCTGCGCCAAGGCGATCGTGTCCCGTATGCCGACATGGCGGCGCTGAAATGGCTGGGCCTGCGCGCCGCCTTTGACAGCTTCGTGAAGTCAGCGACCGGTGTGCGGCGCAACCAGTTCGATGCTTTTCGAGCGGACCGCGGGCCGCTGTTGTCGCGCTTTGCCTGCTTCGAGGTGCTTCGGCATCGTTTCAATGCGCCGTGGTGGGAATGGCCGGCGGAATGGCAGCAGCCGGACGATGCCAAATGCGCCGAATTGCGCAACGGACCCGACAGGCACAAGATCGAGTTCGTCGAGTTCGTGCAATGGACGGCGGACAGCCAGTTGCGCGCCGCCAAGGAGCTCTCCGCCGAGCTCGGCATGCGCGTCGGGCTCTATCTCGACGTTGCTGTCGGCGTGCAGTCCAACGGCTTCGATGCCTGGAACGAGCAGACGTCGATCTCCCGCCATCTTGCGGTCGGCGCCCCGCCTGATGTCCTCAATACCGTCGGCCAGGATTGGGGCCTTGCCGGCTTCAACGCGGGCGGCCTGGAGGCGCAATCCTTCGTGCCGTTCGCGAACATGCTGGCCGCCTCGATGCGGCATGCCGGCGCCATCAGGCTCGATCACGTGCTCGGCTTGAAGCGGCTGTACCTGGTGCCGCGCGGCTTCAAGCCGGATAACGGGGCCTATGTGCAGATGCCGCTCGAGGCGCTGCTGGCGGCGGTTGTGTGCGAGAGCGTGACCCATAAATGCATCGTGATCGGCGAGGACCTCGGCACCGTGCCCGAAGGCTTCCGCGAGACCATGCAGGATTTCGGCATCTGGTCCTATCTCGTCATGATGTTCGAGCGCGACGATGCCGGCCATTTCCGCAATGTCGACCACTACCGGCCGAACGCGCTGGTCACGCTGAATACCCATGATCTCTGCACCTATGCGGGCTGGCGCTCCTTCAGCGATCTCAAGATGAAGCGATCGCTGGGGCTCGATCCCGGCGAGAACGAACAGGCGCGCTGGGACGCGCTCGGCGCGCTCGACGAGATCCTGCGCCAGAATGGGATCAAGGCCAACGATCTCTACTCTGTGCTCGGTTTCCTGTCGCGCACGCCGTCGCGGCTGCTCGCCGTGTCGCTGGAGGACCTGCTCGGCGTGATCGACCAACCCAACATTCCCGGCACCATCGACGAGCACCCGAACTGGCGGCAGCGGCTTCCGGTGGCGCTCGATCAGATCGTTGCCAAGATCGATCTCGCGGCTCTGCAGGCCGCGACGCGGGAACGTTCGCTCATCGGTGGGCGTTGATATCGAGGGTTTCAGGCTCGCAAAACATTGTCGCAGAGGATCGAGGACTATGCGCTGATCGGCGACTGCGAGACCGCGGCGCTGGTCGGGCGCAACGGCTCGATCGACTGGCTGTGCTGGCCGGCCTTCGATTCCGACGCCTGCTTTGCCGCCATCCTCGGCACGCGCAAGAACGGCCGCTGGCTGATCGCACCTCACGAGGATGTCACAAGCATCTCGCGCCGCTATCTCGGCAACACTCTCATCCTTGAAACGCGCTTTGAAACGAAGAGCGGCACCGCCGCGCTGATCGATTTCATGCCGCCGCGCGGCAAGGCTTCCGACATCGTGCGGCTGGTGCGCGGCGTCAAGGGCACGGTGAAGATGCGGATGGAGCTCATCATCCGCTTCGGCTTCGGCGTCGATATTCCCTGGGTGCGCCGCTGCGAAGATCGGTCCCTGCTGGCGGTCGCCGGCCAGGACATGACCGTGTTGCGCACGCCGGTCGAAATCCGCGGCGAGGATCTCACCACGGTGTCCGATTTCGACATCAAGGCCGGCGAGACCGTGCCGTTCGTGCTGACCTACGGTCCCTCGCATCTCGCTCCGCCCGAGGCAATCGACCCAGAGATCGCGCTCCAGGAGACCGAACAGTTCTGGAAGGAATGGTCAAGCCGCTCCACCCATGATGGCGAGTATCGCGATCTCGTCATGCGCTCGCTGATCACGCTGAAGGCGCTGACATTTGCCCCGACCGGAGGCATCGTCGCGGCGCCGACCACCTCGCTGCCCGAAAAGCTCGGCGGTGGCAGGAACTGGGACTACCGCTTCTGCTGGCTGCGGGATGCCACCTTCACGCTGCTGGCGCTGATGAACTCCGGCTACACCGAGGAAGCCCTGGCCTGGCACAATTGGCTGCTGCGTGCGGCCGCCGGCTCGCCGGCCAACATGCAGATCATGTACGGCATCTGGGGCCAGCGGCGGCTCCTGGAATGGGAGGCGGCCTGGCTCGACGGCTATGAAGGCGCCAAGCCGGTGCGCGTCGGCAATGCCGCGCATGCCCAGCTCCAGCTCGACGTTTACGGTGAATTGATCGATGCCTTCCATCAGTCGCGAATGGCCAAGCTGAAGCTCGACGATGAGGCGACCTGGGCGCTCGAATGCGCCGTGCTGAATCATCTCGCTGAAGTCTGGGATCATCCCGACCACGGCATCTGGGAGCGGCGCGGTCAGCCGAAGCACTACGTCTTCTCCAAGGTGATGACCTGGGTCGCCTTCGACCGGGCCATCAAGAGCGCCGAGACTTTTGGCTTCAAGGCGCCGCTGCTGCATTGGCGCACCTTGCGCGAGGCCATCCACCGCGACGTCTGCCACAGGGGCTTTGATACCGAAGAGAACGCTTTCGTCGAGTCCTACGGCTCGAAACGGCTCGATGCCAGCCTGCTGCTGCTGCCGGGTGTCGGCTTCCTGCCGGCCGATGACCCGCGCATCCGCGGCACCGTCGCGGCCATCGAGAAGCACATGATGCGCGACGGCTTCGTGCTGCGGCACGATCCGCGCGAGGTCTCCGAGGAGACACAGCCGATCGAGGGCGCTTTCCTGGCCTGCACCTTGTGGCTGGCTGACGCCCACGTGCTCGCGGGCGACCTCGATCGGGCGCAGGCGCTGTTCGATCGCATCGCAGGTCTTGCGAATGACGCCGGGCTCCTCGCCGAAGAATATGATTCGGTCGCACGCCGCCAGACCGGCAACTTCCCGCAGGCGCTGACACATATCGCGCTGATCAACACCGCGCACAATCTCTCGGCTGCGAGGCACGCCAGCGACAAGCCTGCGATGCAGCGGTCGAAGTAGGAAGTGGCTTCCACGAGACAGGTGCACTCCCTCCCCCGCTTGCGGGGGAGGGCTGGGGAGAGGGGGTCTCCGCTTGGCGAGAATCCCCAAGAGGAGAAAACCCTCACCCGCCGCGCGGGACGATGCTTCGCATCGCCCGGGACGCGGCGACCTCTCCCGCAAGCGGGAGAGGTGAGACCGGCCCGTGCCCCGTCTAGCCCACCCCATTCCGCTTCAAGATCATCTCCATCGCCTCGGCAAAACCATCCTGCTCGTTGCTCGCGGTGACGTTGGTGGCCTGGTCCTTGACGTTGTCGGTGGCGTTGCCCATGGCGATCGAGGTGCCGCTGACGCGGAACATGGCGAGGTCGTTCTGCATGTCGCCGATGGTGGCGACCGCATCCAGGGAAACGCCGAGGCGCTTGGCCATGGCCTGCACGAAGGTGCCCTTGTCGAAGCCGGGCGGGGTGATGTCGAGATAATAGGTCTGCGAGCGCACCGCGGTCGCCTCGCTGCCGAGCGCCTGTTGCATCGCCTTCTCGCAAGCCTCGAGGCCCGCTGCATCGGCGCTGGCGCCGACGATCTTGCAGGCACTGGCGAGATACGGCGCAAAGTCCGTGACGATGGTGGGATCGGAGCGGATCGTGTGCTGCTCATGCGCGACGTATTTGCCGCTCGGGTTGTCGATCAGCCATTGGTCGGTCGTGAACAGCCAGATGTCGGCGCCGAACTCCCGCAGGATCTGAAGCGACCTTTCGGCGGCGCTTTTCGGGATCAGATGCTGCTCGACCGGCCTCATCTCGGGGTCGATGATCGAGGAGCCGTTGAACGGGCCGACCGGCAGCCACAGCGCCAGCGGCTCGATCAGGAAGCGCATGCCGATCGCGGGGCGGCTCGAAGTGATGGTGAAGCCGATGCCGGCCTGGTGTAGCCGCTGCACCGCGCTCCTCGCGCGGTCCGTCAGCGTCTTGTCCTTGGTCAAAAGCGTGCCGTCGACATCGGAGACGACCAGTGAAATCTTCGTCATGGCTCAGCTCTGCTTTTCCCGCCGTCGATTTTCAGCTGCCGCACGATGCCGTCGACGATCGCCTCGACGGATTCGTCGATCGAGGCCGTGATGACGTGCTCACTCGCATCCGGCGGCTCCAGCGTGGTGAACTGGCTGGTGAGCAGCCCGGGCGGCATGAAATGGCCTTTGCGGTGCGCCAGCCGGTCGGCGATCAGCTCCTGCGTGCCCCTCAGGAACACGAAGCGCACGTCGTCACGTCCGCGCAGCAGCACCTCGCGATAGCTGTGCTTGAGCGCCGAGCAGGCGATGATGACATGCTCGCCCTTGCCGCAGGCGCAGGCGATCTCGTCGGCGATGGCGTTGAGCCAGGGCCAGCGGTCCTCATCGGTGAGGGGATGGCCGGCCCGCATCTTCTCGACATTGCTCTTGGGGTGGAAGCTGTCGCCGTCCTCGAAGCGCCAGCCGAGGCGCTCGCCGAGTGCAGCCGCAATCGTGCTCTTGCCCGATCCCGACACGCCCATCACAATCAACGCACAAGGTGCTTTAACGCGGCCCACGAATCCCCTCCGGAAGCGCGGCCCGATCGACCATCCAAACGGTCTCACCATGCGAGCGCGCGCGTAACGCCGGCAGATTCTCGCCATTGAGAAGGCGCGTCAAGATCGGCTGCTTGTCATGCCCTGCAATCCCGAACAGCATCTCGCGGCACGAGGCCAGCGCGGGAAGCGTCAGCGAGACCCGCGGCACGAATGGCGCGACATTGGCCTTGGGCACGCCGACGACCCAGCGCGCCGTTTCCTCGATCTCGGGATAGCCGGGAAACAGCGAGGCGGTGTGGCCATCGGGTCCTGCGCCCATCAGGACGAGATCGAACAGCGGCCGCGCCGGATCGAGCTGGCTCGATCCGTAGAAGGCCTGCAATTCGTGTGCGTATGCCGCGGCGCTCTCATCCGGATTTTCAACCAGGGTCGGAATCGGATGGATATGGCCTGATGGCGCGTCGCGATCGAGAAAAATGGCGCGAGCGACGGCCATGTTGTTGAGCGGATCGCTCTCGGGGACAAAGCGCTCATCCCCGATGAACCAGTGCACGCGGTCCCACGGAATCCTGCTGCGATAGCCATCGCTGCCGAGCAGCTGATACAACTTCTTCGGGCTCGATCCGCCGGTCAGGCAGATCGCGATACGGCCGGGATTGGCTGCTATCCGCGCCATCACCCGCTCGGCGGCGGCTTGTGCGAGGGCCTCGGCGTCCGCGACGACGATCAGCTTCGGCTCTGCGGCCGCGGCCATCACGAAAACTTCCGCCAGCTGCGGCCGTCGCGGCGCAGCAGTTCATCAGCGCAGGCGGGGCCGTCGCTGCCGGCCTCATAGGTCTCGATGCCATTGCTGCCCTCGGTTTTCCAGGCGTCGAGGAACGGCTGCACCGCCGCCCAGCCAGCCTCGATGCCGTCGGCGCGCTGGAACAGGATGTTGTCGCCGATCATGCAGTCGTAGATCAGCGTCTCATAGCCGGTGGAGGGGTCGGCGCGGAAATAGTCGCCGTATCTGAACTTCATCTCGACACCGTCGATGGTGATGCTCGGCCCCGGAATCTTGGCATTGAATTGAAGCTCGATGGTTTCGGTCGGCGCAATGCCGATGGTGAGGAAGTTCTGCGAGAGCCGGTCGACCGTCGTGCCTGAAAACATCGACAGCGGCGCCTGCTTGAACTTGATCGCCACCTCGGTGCGCTTGTGGCCGAGTGCCTTGCCGGTGCGCAAGTAGAACGGAACGCCGGCCCAGCGCCAATTGTCGATCATCAGCTTCAGGGCGACAAAGGTCTCGGTGGTGCTGTCGGGCTTGACGCCCTCGGTCTTGCGATAATCCGGGATGTCCTCGTCGCCGATGCGGCCGGCGAGATATTGCGCGCGCACCGAATTTCTCAGTGCCTCTTCCCGGCTTGGCTGCTGGATCGACGTGAGGACGTCGGCCTTCTCGGAGCGCACCGAATGCGCGTCAAAGCGCGCCGGCGGCTCCATCGCCACCAGCGACATCAGCTGGAACAGATGGTTCGGCACCATGTCGCGCAGCGCGCCGGTGGCATCATAGAAGCCGCCGCGATGACCGACGCCGAGCCTCTCCTCGACGGTGATCTGGATGTGATCGATGTGGTTGCGATTCCAGATCGGCTCGAACATGCCGTTGGCAAAGCGCAGCACCAGGATGTTCTGCACCGTCTCCTTGCCGAGATAATGATCGATGCGGTAGATCTGGTGCTCGTCCATGATCTTCAGCAGCTCGGCATTCAGCGCCTTGGCCGAGGCGAGGTCGGTGCCAAAAGGCTTCTCGATCACGAGCCGACGCCAGGCGCCATTCTCCTTCATCATGCCGGTGCGGCCGAGCTCGCGCGCCGTCGGCGCGAAGGCGGCCGGCGGGGTCGCGAGATAGAACAGGCGGTTGCCGCCGGTATCCTGCGCGCATTCCAGCGAATCCAGATGCTCGCGCAGGCGGTCGAAGGAGGGCGGGTCCTTCGGATCAGCCTCGACGAAGGTCACGCATTCCAAGAGCCTCGTCGCGATGTCGTCGTCCACGGGCCGCGTTGCGAATTGCTTGAGGCCCTTCATCAGGCCGTCGCGCAGCTCGTCGTCCGACTGGCCCCTGCGGGCCACGCCGACGACGCAGAACTTTTCCGGCAGCAGGTGTTCGGCCGCGAGGTTGTAGAGCGACGGCATCACCAGGCGATGGGTGAGGTCGCCGGTGACACCGAAAATGACGAAGGCGCAGTTTTCCGGCTTGCGCTTTGGTTGCGGGTCTTTGGTCACGAACGATTGGCCTTCGCTTGATGGAGTTCTTATTTGGGCTTCGAAGCGGCCGGTTGCTTCGGCTCCTTGTGGCCGCCGAAACCCGCGCGCATCGCCGAAAGAATTTTTTCGGCGAAGGTGTGGTCCTTGCGGGAGCGGAAGCGGGTGTAGAGCGCGGCGGTCAAGACTTCGGCCGGCACGGCCTCGTCGATCGCGGCATTCACGGTCCAGCGTCCTTCGCCGGAATCCTCGACGAAGCCGGAATATTCTGCGAGCTGCGGGCTGTCGGCGAGCGCCGTCGAGGTGAGGTCGAGCAGCCAGGACGGGATCACGCTGCCGCGGCGCCAGACCTCGGCGATGTCGGCGAGGTCGAAATCGTAGCGATGATCGGCCGGCAGCGCGTCGATATTGGCGTTCTTGAGGATGTCGAACCCTTCGGCATAGGCCTGCATCAGGCCATATTCGATGCCGTTGTGGATCATCTTGACGAAATGGCCGGCACCGACGGGACCCGCATGGATGTAGCCCTGCTCGATGCGGGGATCGCGTCCCTCGCGCCCCGGCGTGCGCGGAATGTCGCCGGCCCCCGGCGCGAGCGCTGCGAAGATCGGATCGAGCCGGACCACCACCTGCTTCTCGCCGCCGATCATCATGCAATAGCCGCGGTCGAGGCCCCAGACGCCGCCCGAGGTGCCGACGTCGACATAGTGGATGCCGCGCGCCTTCAGCGCCTTGCCGCGGCGCACGTCGTCCTGCCAGAAGGTGTTGCCGCCATCGATGATGACGTCGCCGTCCTGCATCACGTCGGCGATGGTCTCGATGGTCTGTTCGGTGATGCGGCCTGCCGGCAGCATCACCCAGGCCGTGCGCGGCCGCTCCAGTTTCGAGATGAACTCTTCCAGCGTCGCCGATCCCACGGCGCCGTCGGCGGCAAGGCCGGCGACGGCCTTGGCGTCCTTGTCATAGACCACGGTCGAATGGCCGTGACGCATCAGCCGGCGAACGATGTTGCCGCCCATCCGGCCGAGGCCGATCATGCCGAGTTGCATGTGAGAAATTCCCTTAATTCAGCGCGTCGTTGAGCGCGGCATTGAGCGCCGCGAGACCTTTCTTGAGCGGTCCCTTCAGGTGCACCCGGAGCGCGCGCCGGCCGCGCTCGGTCAGCACGTCGAAATCGCCACGCGCCTGCGCCGCCTTGATCACGCCGAAGCTGGCCTTCTGGCCCGGCACAGCGAGGTCCTTGGCGTCGTCGGCGGTGATCTGGAGGAACACGCCGCTGTCCGGGCCGCCCTTATAGGCCTGCCCCGTGGAGTGCAGGAAGCGCGGCCCGAATTCGGCGGCGGTTGCCAGGTGCCGCTTCTCGAGCACGGCGGTGCGCATCTGCTGCAGTGCCTCGATGTTGGCCTTGTCGCGCGTGATGTAGCCGAGCAGGGCAAAGTAATCGCCGCGCCGCGAGCGGGTGATATGGGCCCTGAGCCAGGAGGTGAGGTCGCCATTGGCGCCCATCGTGCGGAGCGCAGCGGCATTGTGGTCGTCGGTGTAGAGATCGAACTGTTTGGTGCTGACCACCGGCTGTTCGGCCGGCAGCGCGCCGGTCTTCTCAAAGGCCGACGTCAGCTCGCGGGTCTTGATCTTGGCCGCTTCCACGTCCGGCTGGTCGAACGGATTGATGCCGAGAATGCTACCCGCCACCGCCGTTGCCATCTCGAAGCGGAAGAATTCCTGGCCGAGATGGTCGATCGACTTCATCACGATGCGCACGACGGGATGACCGGCCGCTTCGATTCCGGCGAGCGCCGAGTCATGGGCGGCATCGGTTTCGCCCTCGGTGCGGATGTCGATGAAGAAGCGGTCATTGCCGTAGACCGCGGATTCCCGGATCGGCTCGCCGGCGATCGGGATCAGGCCCTTGCCCTCTTTGCCGGTCGATTCCGCGATCAGCTGCTCGGCCCAGGCGCCGAAATCGGCGATCTTCTTCGACGAGAATATCGTCACCTTGTCGCGGCCTTCGAGGCCGGCAAGGCCCATGGCCAGACCGAGCTGTACGCCCGGGTTCTCGGCTGGCGGCACGTCCGGGCCGCAGGAGCGGGCCATCGCAAGCGCATGCTTGAGGAAGGTCCTGACGTCGATGCCGGCGGTTGCCGCCGGCACCAGGCCGAACGGCGACAGCACCGAATAGCGGCCGCCGATCGAGGGCTCGCCATGGAAGATGCGGGCATAGTTCAGCTTTTTGGCCGCCTTCTCCAAGGAAGAGCCGGGATCGGTCACTGCGATGAAGCGGAAGCCGGTCTTGGCCTTGGGGCCGAGGGCCTGCGCGACGCGCTCATGGAAATAGTCCTTCATCGCGTTCGGCTCGGTGGTGCCGCCGGACTTGCTGGAGACGATGAACACCGTGTTGGCGATGTCGATCTTGGCCTCCATCGCCCGGACCTCGGCCGGATCGGTGGAATCGAGCACGTGAAGCTTCGGGAAGCCCGGCTTCCGCGCAAAGGTCTCGGCCAGCACCTCAGGGCCGAGGCTCGATCCGCCCATGCCGAGCACGACGGCGTCAGAGAATTTCTGGCCCTTCACGCGGCTGGCATAGTCCTCATAATCGGCGACGTCGGCCTTGGCGGCGCTGTCGAGCCAGCCGAGCCATTTGTCCTCGTCCGTCCCGGTCCAGACCGACTTGTCGCGCTGCCACAGCCGGCGGATTTTTGCCGATGCGCGCCATTCCTCGGTGCTCTTGGCCACGGCCTTGCCGAGGCCGTCGCCGAGCGAGAGAAGCTGGCGGTCGATTGCCGGCCCGAGCACGGTGGCGCGCTTGTGGGCGACCGCGCCGTAGAGCTTGTCGGCGGCGTCGGCAAACTGCTTGACGCCGTCCTTGACCAGCTCCTCGGTAATGGCATCGAGCGAGACGCCGGAGCGTTCCAGCTCCTCCAGCACGCGGTAGGCGTCCTCGACATTCTCCTCCAGGCTGTCGCGCAGCTTGCCGTGGTCGCGGAATGCATCCAGCGTCGCCGGCGGCACGGTGTTGATGGTGTCGGGGCCGATCAGCTCCTCGACGTAGAGCACGTCGCTGTAATCCTTGTTCTTGGTGCCCGTGGAGGCCCACAGCATGCGCTGCGGCTTGGCGCCCTTGGCGGCGAGCTTCTCCCAGCGCGGGCCCGAGAACAGTCGCTTGTAATCCCGATAGGCGACCTTGGCATTGGCGATCGCGACCTTGCCCTTCAGCGCCGCGAGCCGCTCCTTCTCGCTAGGGTCGTTGGCCCGCGCGATCTTCTCGTCGAGCTGCTTGTCGACCATGGTATCGATACGGCTGACGAAGAAGCTGGCGACGCTGGCGACATGCGAGGGGTCGCCGCCGGCGGCAACATATTTCTCCAACCCGGCGAGGTAGGCCTCGGCGACCTGGAGATAGACGGCCTTGGAGAACAGCAGCGTGATGTTGATGCTGATGCCATCGCCGATCAGCGTCTCGATCGCCGGCAGGCCCTCGGCCGTCGCCGGCACCTTCACCATCAGGTTCTTGCGACCAACGTCCTTCCAGAGCCGGCGTGCTTCGGCGATCGTGCCTGACGTGTCCATCGCGAGATAAGGCGACACCTCGAGGCTGACATAGCCGTCGCCGCCCTTGAGGCGGTCATAGACCGGGCGCAGCACATCGGCGGCGGCCTGGATATCCTCGACCGCGACCGCCTCGAACAGATCGGCCACGGTGCGGTCGCCGCGCTTCAGCGCCTTGCCGATCGGGGCGTCATATTCGTCCGAGCTGCCGATCGCCTTCTCGAAAATCGAGGGATTGGAGGTGACGCCCTTGACGCCATCGGTGTCGATCAGCCGCTTCAGGTCGCCCTTGGCGATGAAGCCGCGGGCGAGGAAGTCCAGCCAGACGGCTTGTCCGTGCTTTTCCAGTTCTTTGACGGGATTCATGATGCTTATTTATCTCCAAGCCTGCGGGCGGAGGGGGTTTCCGCGCCGGTCCTGACGCGCTATCCTTTAGCCCACATGCTCCCGGGAGGGAACCAATCAAGGGTATTGGCGTCATTCTCTCGGTCTAACTCCGTCGCGATCATGGCGATCCAGGCGGCAGTCGTGCTTATGCGTAATATAATCTGGGATGGTTCGAACAACGTCTTGCTGCGCGAGGACAAACGTCTTGCTGCGTGAGGACATCTGTCGCGTCGCGGATCGTGGTCGGCGGTTGTTTGACCTGTCTGTCTGATCGTCGTGGGCTCGGTCGCGAATGGTCATGCTGGGGGAAAGCATGCGCGCAAGTCCTGACGGCGTTGCGGTCGCCGGCCATCGATCGCGTCGGCCGCCTGCGTCGGCGCATCCTGTGATCCCGACGTCGGTCTATCCGTGATGCGCGGCAGTTCGCCTGCATCCGGGCTGCCACGCAGAACGACGTTATCCGTCAGGAGGGCCTGGCGACCGATTTTGATACATTGCCGCGCGCTTGGCGCGGCTGTCACGGCTGCAACTAAGCAGGCCGCTGCAGCCAGCCGGGGCACCGCATTGCAGCAGGAAGATGAACGCGGCACCCACGCGATCGTCCTGCAAGCGTCATAAGTTTGCCGCTCGGAAATCGTCATGTTGCAGTGCCGGAGAGAGGCGCCCCGGTATTGCCCGGATGTGGCGAGCCAGTGACAATTTCTGGAAATACGCCAAGATATGGGGAGATTCGCACAAATTACAGGCAAGTGCCTGTTCGTAATTCAGCGAGTGCCTACCTTGTGCGTTGCGTCGTGTCGGCACCCGGGTGTCCAATGATCGGCATGTGCTCACGCTGATTCGAGAAGCGGCCTGAGGAACAGTCTAGTAACTGCTTTCGTTTCAGCTTGTAGCGGAACTCACGCGGAGAGGGATCATGTACAACGATTCTCTATTCAACGCTTTCGCTCGGTCGTTCGAGGCGAGAAGCCAGCACGACATGTCGATGGCGGAATATCTGGAATCGTGTCGAAGCGATCCCATGAAATACGCGAACGCGGCCGAACGACTACTTGCAGCGATCGGTGAGCCCCAGACGATTGACACGGCCAAGGACCCACGCCTTGGCCGTATTTTTTTGAACCGCACCATCCGGACCTATCCGGCCTTCGCCGGCTTCTACGGCATGGAGGAAACCATCGAGCGCATCGTCGGCTTCTTCCGTCATGCGGCGCAAGGTCTCGAAGAGCGTAAACAGATCCTCTATCTGCTCGGCCCGGTCGGCGGCGGCAAATCCTCGCTCGCCGAGCGGCTGAAGTCGCTGATGGAGGTGCATCCGATCTACGTGCTCAAGGCCGGCGATGAGCTTTCGCCTGTTTTCGAGAGCCCGCTCAGCCTGTTCGATCCCGATCAGCTCGGGCCGATGCTGGAAGAGAAGTACGGCATTCCGCGCCGGCGTCTCACCGGCCTGATGAGCCCGTGGTGCTACAAGCGCCTCGAGGCCTTCGGCGGCGACATTTCCCAGTTCAGGGTCGCAAAAATCCAGCCGTCGCGGCTGCGCCAGATCGCGATCGCCAAGACCGAGCCCGGCGACGAGAACAACCAGGACATCTCCTCGCTGGTCGGCAAGGTCGATATCCGCAAGCTCGAGACCTACGCGCAGAACGATCCCGATGCCTATAGCTATTCCGGCGGCCTCAACCGCGCCAACCAGGGCGTGCTCGAATTCGTCGAAATGTTCAAGGCGCCGATCAAGATGCTGCACCCGTTGCTGACGGCAACGCAGGAAGGCAATTACATCGGCACCGAGAATATCGGCGCGATCCCGTTCACCGGCGTCATCCTCGCGCACTCCAACGAGGCGGAGTGGGCGAGCTTCAAGTCGAACAAGAACAACGAAGCCTTCATCGACCGCATCTGCGTCATCAAGGTGCCCTACTGCCTCCGGGTCACCGAGGAGCAGAAGATCTACGAGAAGCTGATCCAGGGCTCCGAGCTGGCGGCTGCGCCGTGTGCACCCTCGACCTTGGAGACGCTGGCGCGGTTCTCGGTGATGTCGCGCCTGCGCAAGCACGAGAACTCGACGCTGTTCGCCAAGATGCGGGTCTATGACGGCGAGAGCCTGAAGGAATCCGATCCGAAGGCGCGCAGCGTGCAGGAATATCGCGATGCCGCCGGTGTCGACGAAGGCATGGACGGCGTCTCCACCCGCTTCGCCTTCAAGATCCTGGCTGCGACCTTCAACCACGATCCGCAGGAGGTTGCGGCCGACGCCGTGCATCTGATGTACGCGCTGGAGCAGTCGATCCGTAGGGAGCAGCTGCCCGAGGAAGTCGAGAAGCGCTATCTCGAATTCATCAAGGCCGAGCTGGCGCCGCGCTATGCCGAATTCATCGGCAACGAGATCCAGAAGGCGTATCTCGAATCCTACTCGGATTACGGCCAGAACCTGTTCGACCGCTATGTCGACTACGCCGATGCCTGGATCGAGGACCAGGACTTCAAGGACCCCGACACCGGCCAGCTGCTTGATCGCGAGCTTTTGAACCAGGAATTGACGAAAATCGAGAAGCCGGCGGGCATTGCCAACCCCAAGGACTTCCGGAACGAGGTCGTCAAATTCTCGTTACGCTCCCGGGCCCAGAACGGCGGCAAGAATCCGACCTGGACCTCCTACGAGAAGATTCGCGATGTGATCGAAAAGCGGATATTCTCTCAGGTCGAGGACCTGCTTCCGGTCATCTCGTTCGGTTCGAAGAAGGACGGCGAGACGGAGAAGAAGCACGGCGAGTTCGTGGCACGCATGGTGGAGCGCGGCTACACCGAGCGTCAGGTTCGCCGACTGGTCGAATGGTACATGCGCGTGAAGCAAGCCGGTTGAGGCGGATGACAAAGTGGCCATTCACATTATTGACAGGCGCCTGAATCCAGGCGGCAAGAGTCTTGAGAACCGCCAGCGGTTCTTGCGTCGGGCCAAATCCCTGGTGCAGGGCGCCGTCAAGAAAACCTCTCAGGAACGCGACATCAAGGACGTCCTGGAGGGTGGAGAGGTCACAATCCCGCTCGACGGGATGCACGAGCCGCGTTTCCGCCGTGAAGGCGGCACGCGCGATATGGTGCTGCCCGGCAACAAGAAGTTCGTCGAGGGCGACTATCTCCAGCGTCAGGGCCAGGGCAGCGCCAAGGATTCCGGTCCCGGTGAAGGCGACAGCGAAGATGCCTTCCGCTTCGTGCTCAGCCGCGACGAGTTCGTCGATCTCTTTCTCGACGATCTCGAGCTGCCTGATCTCGCCAAGCGCAAGATCGCGCAGACCGAGAGTGAAGGCATCCAGCGCGCCGGCTATACCACCTCGGGCTCGCCCGCCAATATCTCGGTCAGCCGCACCGTGAAGCTGGCGCTCGCACGCCGCATCGCGCTCAAGCGTCCGCGCAAGGACGAGGTCGAGGAGCTGGAAGCCGCGATCGAGGCCTGTACCGACGAGGACGAGCGCGCCGAGCTCATCGCCCAGCTCGAAAAGCTGAAGGCGAAGACCAAGCGCATTCCCTTCATCGATCCGCTCGACATCCGCTATCGCCGCTACGAGAAGGTGCCGCGGCCGGTGGCGCAGGCCGTGATGTTCTGCCTGATGGACGTGTCGGGCTCGATGTCCGAGCACATGAAGGATCTGGCGAAACGCTTCTACATGCTGCTCTACGTGTTCCTGAAGCGGCGCTACAAGCATGTCGAGATCGTCTTCATCCGCCACACCGACCGCGCCGAGGAGGTCGACGAGCAGACCTTCTTCTACGGTCCGGCCTCCGGTGGCACGCTGGTCTCCAGCGCGCTGCAGGCGATGCACGAGATCGTGCGCGAGCGCTTCAGCCCGGCGGACTGGAACATCTACGCCGCGCAAGCCTCCGACGGCGACAATTCCTATTCCGACGGCGAGCTCACCGGCCTGCTGCTGACCGAGAAGATCCTGCCGGTCTGCCAGTTCTTTGCCTATCTCGAGGTCGGGGAATCAGGCGGCAGCGCGTTCGATCTCTCCGACTCCTCGCTCTGGACACTCTATGAGCGCCTGCGCAACTCTGGCGCACCGCTCTCGATGCGCAAGGTTTCCGAGCGCAGCGAGATCTTCCCGGTGTTCCACGATCTGTTCCAGCGCCGCGAAACTGCCCAGGAGAAAGCCGCTCCATGACGGAACGCTTGTTCGAAGGCGCCGATTGGGATTTCCACACCTTGCAGCGCATCACCGATGCCTGCGAAGAAGTTGCGTTGAAGGATCTCGGGCTCGACGTCTACCCGAACCAGATCGAGGTCATCACCGCCGAGCAGATGCTGGACGCCTATTCGTCCGTCGGCATGCCGCTGTTCTACAAGCACTGGTCGTTCGGCAAGCACTTCGCCTATCACGAGGCCTCGTATCGCAAGGGCCTGATGGGTCTTGCCTATGAGATCGTGATCAACTCCTCGCCCTGCATCTCCTACCTGATGGAGGAGAATACGGCGACGATGCAGACGCTGGTGATCGCGCACGCCGCCTTCGGCCACAACCACTTCTTCAAGAACAATTACCTGTTCAAGCAGTGGACCGACGCGGAAGGGATTCTCGACTATCTGGATTTCGCCAAGAACTACGTCATGCAGTGCGAGGAGCGCTACGGCCGCATCGAGGTCGAGCGCACGCTGGACGCCGCGCATGCGCTGATGTCGCACGGCATCGACCGGTATCCGGGCAAGAAGAAGCTGGATTTGCGCGCCGAGGAGAAGCGGGCAGGGCGCCGCCGCCAGCACGAGGAGGAGGTCTTCAACGACCTCTGGCGCACCGTGCCGACAGGCAAGAGCAAGAGCCGGTCCGCGCTCTCGATCGAGCGCCGCCGCAAGCTGCTCGGCCTGCCGCAGGAAAACCTGATCTACTTCCTGGAGAAGAGCGCGCCGCGCCTCGCGCCCTGGCAGCGCGAATTGTTGCGCATCGTCCGCCACATCGCGCAATATTTCTATCCGCAGAGCCAGACCAAGGTGATGAACGAGGGAACGGCGACCTACGTCCACTATCGCATCATGACCCAGCTGCATCAGCAGGGCCGCATCACCGATGGCAACTTTCTGGAGTTTCTGGGCTCGCACACCAATGTGGTGTTCCAGCCCGAATTCGATGATCCACGCTTCTCGGGCTTCAATCCATACGCGCTCGGCTTCGCCATGATGCAGGACATCGAGCGCATCGTCACCAGTCCGTCGGACGAGGACCGCGAATGGTTCCCTGATATCGCCGGCAAGAACGACGTGATGGGCGTGTTGCGCGACGTCTGGGCCAATTACCGCGACGAAAGCTTCATTGGCCAGTTCCTGAGCCCGAAGCTGATGCGGCACTTCCGGATGTTCCATTTGCACGACGATCCTGAGGAGCGCGCCGGCATCCGGGTCGACGCGATCCACGACGAGCGCGGCTTCCGCCGCGTCCGCCGCGAGCTGGCGCGCCAGCACGATGTCGGCTTCATCGATGCCAATATCGAGGTGGTCGACGTCGATCTCTCCGGCGACCGCCGGCTGATCCTGCATCACCGTGTCATCAAGGGCTCGCAGCTCAACGAGACCGACGCCAAGCGCGTGCTGCAGCACCTCGCCGATCTCTGGACCTACGACGTCGCGCTGATCGAGGTCGATGCGAACGACAAGGTGCTGCGCGAATACGTCGTCAGCCCGCGTCCAATTGCTGCCGCGGTGGCCTGAGGCATCTTTCACTGTGATATGAGGCTCGCGCACCGGAGGAGGTGCGCTCCCTCCCCCGCTTGCGGGGGAGGGCTGGGGAGAGGGTGTCTCCGCAGCGGGACTCGCCCAGAGGAGAGAGCCCTCTCCCGGCGCCGTAGCCGATGCATTTCATCGGCGGTTTTAAGGGACGGCGGCCAAGGGCCGCCCATGCCGACCTCTCCCGCAAGCAAGCGGGAGAGGTTAGAGCCAGTCCGGGGCCGCTGAAGCGATCAGGTCAGACTTGCTTCTTCGCCGGCTTCTTCTTCACCTTCGCCGCATTCAGCGCCACCGCCGCGCGGATCAGCGCCTTCAGCGCCTTCTCGTTGATCTCAGCGCCCTCGCTGATATCGATCGCGCGCCGCACATTGCCGTCGAGGCTGGAATTGAACAGGCCGGCGGGGTCGTCCAGAGCCGCGCCCTTGGCAAAGGTCAGCTTCACCACCGCCTTGTAGGTCTCTCCCGTGCAGATGATGCCGTCGTGCTCCCACACGGGAACGCCGCGCCACTTCCATTCCTCGACGACGTCAGGATCGGCCTCCTTGATCAGGGCGCGGACCCGCTTCAGCGTCTCGCCGCGCCAGTCGCCGAGCTCCTTGATCCGGCCGTCGATCATCCTGGATGGTGACGGCCCATCCGTCTCTTTCTTCGCGGTCACGGTCTTCTTCATGTCCTCGCCTCGCTGCCGCGGCCGAGATAGGGCAGTGCGAACAGATAGAGCCCGGTCGCGAGCAACGGAAGCAAGGGCACGAAAGCCATCAGGCCAATCCATGTGGCCTGAATCCGCATGGTCAGCGCAACGATGTTGGCGATCACGGCCAGCGTGAAGGCAATCGACAGCCAGCGATGGATCTGGCGTACCCACATGTTCGAGTTCATCTAAAGTCTCCTCTGGAATATTCGGGATCAACGTTTGTGGTTCGCTATTCGGCCCTTGCCAGCAGCTCGTCGAGCTTGGTGAAAAACTGCTTCCAGCCGGCGTGTGCGCCGCCATAGGCCTGCTTCTGGCTGGGGCGGAAGCCCGCCTGCTCGACACGCAGATGCGTGCCTGATCCTTGCGGGGTCAGCGTGAACGTCACCACGCTTCTGAGGTCGTAGGCTGCGTCCTCGTTGGTGAAATTCCAGGTATAGGCGAGGGAGCGCTGTGGCTCGATGGCGAGCACCTCGCAATCCAGCACACCGCCCCATTCGCCGCGCAGATTGAAACGGTGGCCGACCTCGGGCTTGAAGTCGTTCTTCATCAGCCATTCCTCGATCAGATGCGGCTGCGTCAGCGCGCGCCACAGCCGCTCAGGCGGATAGGCGAATTCGCGCTCGATCACCACGGAACGTGTTTCTGTCGCAGCCTCAGTCATTGGTCCATCCTCTTCAGGAGATCGTCGAGTGCATCGAGCCGGTTCTGCCAGAAGCCGGCCATCTGGCTGGTCCAGTCGATCAGCGGATTGAGCGCGCCGGGCTGCGCGCTGTAATGGGTCTGGCGTCCCTCATGCCGGTCGCGCACCAGGCCGGCGAGCTTCAGCGCGCCGAGATGCTTTGACACCGCCGGCTGCGAAACGCCCGATCGCGCCGTCAGTGCTCCGACCGTCTGCTCGCCCTCCCGGCACAGCCGTTCGAAGATCGCTCGCCGCGTCGGGTCGGCGAGCGTCCGGAACAGGAGGTCGGGGGTGGAGAACATGGGTCATCCATAACTCAAAGGTTATGGATTAATTCATAACCACAGGGTTATGGGTATGTCAAGGCGACAGAGGAATTGGTTTTGGAGCGCTCATCCCTCTCTCCCGTCATTGCAAGGAGCCCTTGCGATGAAGCAATCCAGTCTGTCCCTGCGGACGGACTGGATTGCTTCGCGGAGCCTGTCATCGGGCCGCGCGTTGCGCGGACCGGTGGCTCGCAATGACGGAGGATGGGGCGCATGTGACTCACGGCCGCAAGTACAAATACCCCTGCGACTGCAGTTCAGCGAGCCGAACCACGCCGCCCTTTTCCGCGCTCACGAAGCCCGGCAGCAGATCCGTCAGCGTGATGTTCTGCGCCTTCATGGTGTTGCCGCAGGCGGCGAGCTCGACGCCGTCCTTGGCGAAATCGCTGATCCGCCCGCTGACGTCGGGATTGGCCTGCGCCTGATGGAACGCCTTCAACGCCGGCCCGTGGATGACGAGCGCGAGGGTGACATGGTCGGGGCCGCCGGAGCCGTCGATGTGGTTCTGGATGTTGCCGAGCACGAAATTGACCTTGTCGGCGTCGCTGAGGTGATACACCACCTTCAGCTTGTCTGACGTTGCAGCTTCAGTCGCAGCGTTGGCGCGCGAGGCGGCAAAGGCCGCGCCCAGCGCCGAAATTGTGCTCCACAGAACGTTCCGGCGGTTCATGGCGATGTCCTTTGATGAGGCCCGTCTTTGCCGGAGCGATATCACTTGTGGCGGAGCGCGGCGAGTTCCTTGCGGTCGGTCACGAGCGCGGCGCATTCGCTGTTGTCAGCCCGGTCGAGCCGGAAAATCCCGTCATCGCTGCCGGCGACCAGCGACCGCTCGGCCTCGTCGTCGGGGTTGTTGTGCAGCCAGACCCTGACGCTCTCGAGCCGTACGATGGCCGATTTGTCGTCCTTCGAGAGCGCGATGCCGATGCCGCCGCCCTCGCAATCGACGCCGCAGCCGAGTCTGACCTCGGCGCCTTCCTTGGTGAGCACCGTGTGGTGACACGAGCCGCTGGAATCGAAATCACCGCTACGGTGGCGATAGCGGAAACCGAGCCGGAACGAGTTGTGGAGCTCCTTGTCCTCGCTGTCGGTCTCCGCGGAGACCAGCAGCTTCATGGAAGCGACCTTCTGCTTCGGATGTCGCGCCAGATGCTCGGCATCGTAGCGGCGGACGAAGCAGGCATAGGCCGTCTTGCCTGGCGTGCCCGCATACATCCGTGCGTTGAAGGTCTCGGCTTCGGTCTTGTTTGCCTCGCGGAAGTCGTCGGCCTCCTCGGCCTGGGCGACGCCGATGAAGGCCACGAAGGCAAGCGGAAGGATAAGGGCAAGTTTCATGATCGCACCGTCTCAGCCATTTGGGGCCCGCACCGGGATGGTGACGGGCCACCAGCGGTTAGTCGCAAGCCGCACGCGGCGCGTTCAACCGCATGCCTGGCCGGCAGCCTCGCGCAAGGTTCCAGGCTTAACCCTTGCGAGGGGGGCGCAGAAAAACCCCGGGCTGTTGCAAATGGCTGGAGGCGGTTGAACATGTCCGAAAGTCAGAACTTGCCCAATCTTGCGATCGGCTATTCGCTGGCCAGGTCGTTGAAGGTGCTCGGCGCGGGCCTGCTGTTGACGTTGCTCTGTGCCGCCGTCGCCTTCAACTGGCTGCACGGCAAGGAGATCAGCTCGCTCCAGATCGTGATCTGCTCCGCCGGCGTTGCGCTGTTCGGCTTTGCGACCTGCCAGGCGATCTGGCGGCTGGTCTCCGCCCGGGAGCCGGTTATCTTCATCAGCCGCGTCGGCATCCGCGACACCAGGATCGCCGACGACACCATCGCCTGGCGATCGGTGCGCGACATCCTGGTCTGGCAGCTTCGCACCCAAAAGATCGTGGTGCTGAAGGTTGATCCCCTCGTTGCCGAGCAGTTTGCCGGCGGCATGCTGAAGCACATCCTGACGCTGATGAACAAGGCGCTCGGCGCCGACGGCGTGATCATCAATGCCGGCGGCCTGACCATGGACGCCGAGACCTTGTCCCAGACCTGCAGGCAATACTGGACCGCCAGCCGGCTCGCTCATTTGCGCCGGGCGACGCCGGAGCCCGTCAGCTAACCCGCGACGATCGCTCGGTCGCTGCTATCAACGCGTCAGCGCAGGCTGGCGTTGATCTTGTCCAGCACTGCCGACCCCGGGCACAGCGTATCCGCTTCCAGCGTATTGAGCGGCGTCTCGACCGTGTTGAGATGGGTGTGCAGATCTTCCGCGTCGGGATCGACGTAGAGCAGCCCGGTGACGATCTGGCCCTTGGCGGCGTGCCTGGCAAGGAAGGTCTGGGCCCCTAACCGGTCATGCGGATCGTAATCGGCGTCGATCTTGCGCAGCGCGATCTTGCTGCCGTCATGCTGCTCCACCACCTGCACGGTACCAGGCGCGTAGTCCACCGCGATCGGATCGCGGCCGACCAGCACGTCGAGCCGGTTCACGGCGTCATTGTGCTCGCGGACATAATCAAAGCTCTTGGTCGAGCCGGCGTGATTGTTGAAGGCGATGCAGGGGCTGATGACGTCGATGAAAGACGAACCTTTGTGTCGGATCGCGGCGGCGATCAGCGGCACCAGTTGGTCCTTGTCGCCGGAGAACGAGCGCGCCACGAAGGTGGCGCCAAGCTGCAGCGCGATCGCGACGAGGTCGATGGCGTTGTCGGTGTTGGTGACGCCCTTCTTGCTCTTCGAGCCGCGGTCGGCGGTGGCCGAGAACTGGCCCTTGGTCAGGCCGTAGACGCCGTTGTTCTCGACGATATAGGTCATGTTGACGCCGCGCCGGATCGAATGCGCGAACTGGCCGAAGCCGATCGAGGCGGAATCGCCGTCGCCGGAGACGCCGAGATAGATCAAGTCGCGATTGGCAAGGTTGGCGCCTGTCAGCACTGAGGGCATGCGGCCGTGCACGGAGTTGAAGCCGTGCGAATTGCCGAGGAAATAATCCGGCGTCTTGGAGGAGCAGCCGATGCCGGAGATCTTCGCGACGCGGTGCGGTTCGATCGACAGCTCGTAGCAGGCCTCGATGATCGAGGCGGTGATCGAATCATGGCCGCAGCCGGCGCACAGCGTCGAGATCTTGCCCTCGTAGTCGCGATGCGTGTAGCCGAGCTCGTTCTTCTTCAGGCCCGGATGATGAAATTTCGGCTTTGCGATGTAGGTCATGACACGGCCTTGCGGAGCGGGGTCACCTTGAGGTGATCCTGATGGTCGCCAATGGCTTTTGCGATGAAGCGGGCGGTGATCGGGGTGCCGTCATAATGCACGATCGGCACGAGGCGGACGGGATCGATGCCGTTCTCGTTGACGATGAGCTGACGAAGCTGGCTGTCGCGGTTCTGCTCGACGACATAGACGAAATCGTGCTCGGCGAGAAAGCTTGCGACGCTGGAGTGGAACGGGAAGGCGCGGATGCGCAGGCGATCGAGCTGGTGCCCGCGCGCCTCCAACAGCCCGACCGCCTCGTCCATCGCCGGCGAGGTCGATCCGAAATAGATCACGCCATATTTGGTCGGCCGTTCCGCGTTGGCCTGCAGCGGCCGCGGCACCAGGTCCTGCGCGGTCTCGAACTTGCGGACCAGGCGCTGCATGTTGTCGGCATAGACAGTGCCTTCCTCGGAATAGCGCGCGTAACGGTCACGCGAGGTGCCGCGGGTGAAATAGGAGCCCTTGGTCGGATGCGCGCCGGGATAGGTGCGGTAGGGAATGCCGTCGCCGTCGACGTCGAGATAGCGGCCGAAGTCGCGGCCCTCTTCCAGCATCTCCGCGGTCATCACCTTGCCGCGATCATATTGCCGCGCATCGTCCCATTTCAGCGGACGGCAGAGCCGGTGGTTCATGCCGATGTCGAGATCGAGCATCAGGAAGATCGTGGTCTGCAGCCGCTCGGCGAGATCGAACGCGGCCGCCGCGAACTCGAACGCTTCGGCCGGATCTTCCGGGAACAGCAGCACATGCTTGGTGTCGCCATGCGAGGCATAGGCGCAGGCGATGATGTCGCATTGCTGGGTGCGGGTCGGCATGCCCGTCGAAGGGCCGGCGCGCTGGATGTTCATGATCACGGCCGGGATCTCGGCAAAATATGAGAGGCCGATGAACTCGGTCATCAGCGAGATGCCGGGCCCCGAGGTCGCGGTGAAGGCGCGGGCGCCGTTCCAGGAGGCACCGATGACGATGCCGATGGACGCGAGCTCGTCCTCGCCCTGCACGATGGCGTATTTCGCCTTGCCGGTCCCCGGATCGTGCCGATACTTCTTGCAATGCGCGGTGAAGGCTTCCGCCACCGACGATGACGGCGTGATCGGATACCAGGCGCACACCGTGGCGCCGCCATAGACAGCGCCGAGCGCGGCGGCGCTGTTGCCCTCGATGAAGATGCGGTCGCCGACCTTGTCGGACTTCTTCACCCTGAGCCCGATCGGGCATTTCAAATTCTGCAGCGCCCAGTCGCGGCCGAGATGCAGCGCGTGGACGTTGGAGGAGAGCAGCTTCTCCTTGCCCTTGTACTGCTCGCCGATCAGCTGCTCGATCAGCTTCGGGTCCATCTCCAGCAGCGCACTGAGGCTACCCAGATAGATGATGTTCTTGAACAGCTGGCGCTGGCGCGGATCGGTGTAGGTCGAGTTGGTGATCGCTGTCAGCGGCACGCCGATCACGGTGATGTCGTCGCGGAACTTGGTCGACGGCATCGGCTTGGTGGAATCATAGAACAGATAGCCGCCGGGCTCGATGCCCGCGACGTCCTTGTCCCAGGTCTGCGGGTTCATCGCCACCATCATGTCGACGCCGCCGCGGGCCCCGAGATGGCCGGCTTCAGTCACCCGCACCTCATACCAGGTCGGCAGGCCCTGGATGTTGGAGGGGAAAATGTTGCGTGGGGACACAGGCACGCCATGGCGCAGGATCGCGCGCGCGAACATCTCGTTGGCGCTGGCCGAGCCCGAGCCGTTGACGTTGGCGAAGCGAACGACGAAGTCGTTTACGCTGCTGATCGGCTTTTTGTCGGACATGTCGAACCCGCGTGAGTCATCTCGATGAAATATTTCTGCATGTCCCAGGCCCCGGTGGGACACCGCTCGGCGCACAGTCCGCAATGCAGACAGACATCCTCGTCCTTGACCATGACGCGCCCGGTCTTGAGATCGGACGAGACGTAAAGATCCTGGTCCGGATGCGGCGAGGGCGCCTTCAGGCGGGTGCGCAGGTCGCTCTCCTCACCATTGTCAGTGAAGGTGATGCAGTCCATCGGGCAGATGTCGGCGCAGGCATCGCACTCGATGCAGAGCGAGGTCGAGAACACCGTCTGCACGTCGCAGTTCAGGCAGCGATGCGCTTCGCCGAGCGCGAGCTTGACGTCGTAGCCGAGCTCGACCTCGGTCCTGACGTCCTTCAGCGCGATCACCTTGTCGCGATGCGGCACCTTGAAGCGTTTGTCGATGGAGATGTCGTTGTCATAGCTCCATTCGTGGATCCCCATCTTCTGCGAGGAGATTTGCACCTCCGGCAGCGGCCGCTCGGTGATGTCCTCGCCCGACAGCATCTTGTGGATCGAGAGCGCGGCGTCGTGGCCGTGCGCCACCGCCCAGATGATGTTCTTCGGCCCGAACGCGGCGTCGCCGCCGAAGAACACCTTCGGATTGGTCGACACGAAGGTCTTCGGGTCGACCTTGGGCATATGCCATTTGTCGAACGCGATGCCGCAATCCTGCTCGATCCAGGGGAAGGCGTTCTCCTGGCCGACCGCGACCAGCACGTCGTCACAGGGAATGGTCTGGTCGGGATCGCCCGAAGGCACCAGGTGACGGCGGCCCTTGGCGTCGTATTCGGCCTTGACGTGCTGGAAGGTGACGCCGATCAACTTGCCGGCGACATGCTTGAACGCCACCGGCACCATGTAGTTGAGGATCGGGATATCCTCGTGGATTGCGTCTTCCTTCTCCCAGGGCGAGGCCTTCATCTCCTCGAAGCCGGAACGCACGACCACCGTGACCTTCTCGCCGCCGAGACGGCGCGCGGTGCGGCAGCAATCCATCGCGGTGTTGCCGCCGCCGAGCACGATGACGCGCTTGCCGATCTTGTCGACATGGCCGAACGACACATTGGCCAGCCAATCGATGCCGATATGGATGTTGCCAGCGGCCTCTTTCCGGCCGGGAATGTCGAGCTCGCGTCCGCGCGGCGCGCCGGAGCCGACGAAGATCGCGTCATATTTCTCCGCGAGCAGCGCCTTCATGCTCTCGATGCGATGGCCGCCCCTGAACTCGACGCCGAGACCCAGGATATAGCCGGTCTCCTCATCGATGACCGAATTGGGCAGGCGGAATTTCGGGATCTGTGTCCGCATCATGCCGCCGGCCTCGGGATCGGCATCGAACACGGTGCAATGATAACCGAGCGGCGCGAGATCGCGCGCCACCGTCAGCGAGGCGGGACCACCGCCGACCAGCGCAACGCGCTTGCCGTTTCTGGCTGCGGGCCGCGGCAGGCGCTGCTTGATGTCGTCCTTGAAGTCGGCCGCGACGCGTTTCAAGCGGCAGATCGCGACCGGATTTTCCTCGACGCGTCCGCGGCGGCACGCCGGCTCGCATGGACGATCGCAAGTGCGTCCCAGAATTCCGGGAAACACGTTCGATTTCCAGTTGATCATGTAGGCGTCGCTGTAGCGGCCTTGCGCAATCAATCGGATGTATTCGGGAACCGGGGTGTGCGCGGGACAGGCCCACTGACAATCGACCACTTTGTGAAAGTAGTCGGGGGCCGCGATATCGGTCGGTTTCATTCCTACCCTCGTCCGCGCAGGCTCAAAGACCTGGCGGCCTCTTCTTTGAGCTTGTCGACGCCTAACGCGCGGCGATCTCGTTTCTGAATGACGTCATCGGGTTAGCTTATTAGAACCGCTCCGGAGTACAACGGCAAATTTGCGCGATCGGTGCCTTTCATGGGAGCTAAGCGCGCACAGCATTAGCGCCGCGCGCGCGAGATGCGTGCGGTGCAGCATCGCTCTCTGCTCCATCCACCGTCATTCCGAGCGCAGCGAAGTGCCACCGCGGAAAGATCCTGGATTGCTTCGCTGCGCTCGCAATGACGGTGTTGGTGGCAGCGCAGCAATCTCGGCACCTCAGCTGCCCGCAATATCGCTCTTCGCAAGGTCCCACATCAGGCAGTAGGTGCCGACGGAGACCGGGAGCGGGAAGGGCGCGGCCGCAGGGCCGGTGAAGCGTTCGGCGATGACGGCGGAGACGGCGCCGACATGGGTGCCGTCGATCAGCACGAACCAGTCGCGCGCGCCTTCGTTGCGCACCGCTGGAATGTCCGCCGTTGCGCCGGACAATTCCGGCTCGCTTTCGAGCAGATGCATCGAGACGATGCCGTCACGATCCCCCGGCGCCAGCTTTTCTCGCAGGGCGTCGCGCCATGCGCCGGCATTATCAGGCGTGGGCCGCAGCCGCACCAGGCCAAGCGAGGCACCGCGTCCGGTGCCCTTGCTGATGGTGATGCGGGCGACCACGCGCAGCATGTTCTTGAAATGCGCCATGGTCCGCCGCGACCATTCGGTCTGGTTGGCAAGCCGGGCGCGGTAGGCGGGACTGTCGAGCACGTCGAGCGTCGTGGTCGAATACAGCGAGAGATATTTCGGATTGGCCGCGTGCGCGATATAGCGGCGCGCTTCGAGAAATCCCTCGATCGCGACGCGCTCTTGCAGATGTTCGCGATCGTACCAGCGGTTGAAATCGGCATCGTCAGCCGCGTCGATATCCATCGACGTCAGCAGCATGCCTGTCCCGGCGAGCGGCATTTTCTTGTTGTCCTTACTTTCGCGCGTTAGCGCGCGGCCTTCGACGCAAGGTCGGCGATCGACTTCATCACCGCATCGCGCACGCCGGCATCATAGAGGGAATGTCCGGCTTCTTCCACGATCCTGACCTCGGAACCCGGCCACAGTTTCGCGAGCCGCGCGGATGTCTCAGGAGGACACAACAGGTCGTAGCGGCCTTGCACGATAATGCCGGGAATGCCGGCGAGTTTGTCCGCATTCAGCAGCAACTGGTCGTCGCTCATGAAGGAGTTGTTGGCGAAATAATGCGCCTCCATGAACGGCGTCGCCGGCAGCGTGCGCCAGACGTTCAATGACGCAAGGTCGATGCGCGTCTTGGCCGCCTTGTGCTCGGACAACGCGCGCTCTGTGTCGTGCCAGGCGCGCGAGGCGGGACCATGCACGGCGGGATCGGCATCGAGGATGCGGCGATAATAGGCCTGCACCGGTTGCGCGCGCTCCTCCGCCGGCAGCACGCTCAAGAAATCCTCGTGCAGCGCTGGATAGAATTGCGCCAGGCGCGAGGTGAAGGCGGTCTCGACTTCGCCCTGCGTGCCCAGGAACGTCGCCCGCAGCGCAATGCCGCAGACGCGCTCGGGATGGCTTTCTGCATAGGCCAGCGCGAGGGTCGCGCCCCAGGAGCCGCCGACCACTATCCAGCGCGTGATGCCGAATTTCTCGCGGATCTTCTCCATGTCAGCAATCAGGTGCGCCGTGGTGTTATGCTCGCGCGATGCCTTCGGCCGGCTGCGGCCGCAGCCGCGCTGGTCGAACAGCACGGCATGCATGCGCTCGGGATCAAACAGCCGGCGATGATCGGGCTGGCAGCCGGAGCCCGGGCCGCCATGCAGATAGATCGCGGGAATGCCATCGGTGCGGCCGATGCTCTCGACATAGAGCTCATGGCCGTCGCCGACATCGAGCATCTCCGATGTCAGCGGCGCAAAGGGATCGGCGCGCCTGGCGGATGCGGCAGCGTCGGCGTCAGGCGCCATTCTCGGATTCCAGGGTGCCGCCGGCGAAATTGCGGTAGAGGAAGCGGTTGGTCTCGCCCTCGGCCTCGGCTTCCGCCTGCTTGAAGATGGTCTCGTGCAGCGGCGACAGCGCGCAGGCCGGATCGGTGTTGGCGGCATCGCCCGTCAGCGCGAAGGCCTGGCAGCGGCAGCCGCCGAAATCGATTTCGCGGAATTCGCAAGACTTGCACGGCTCCTTCATCCAGCCGGTGCCGCGATAGCGGTTGAAGGCGTCGGAGTTCTGCCAGATCCAGGCGATCGAATGGTTGGAGCGCACGGACAGGAAATCGAGCCCGGTGATGCTCTCGGCGGCATGGCAGGGCAGCACCTTGCCGGCCGGCGAGATGTTGAAGAACTGCCGGCCCCACCCGCCCATGCATTTCTTCGGCCGCAGCGCGTAATAATCAGGGACGACGTAGTCGATCGTCAGCCGGCCCTTCAGCCGTTCGCGCGCGTCCTCGACGGTGCGGGTGCACTCGTCGAGTTGCGCCACCGTCGGCATCAAGGCGGCGCGGTTCTTCAGTGCCCAGCCGTAATATTGCACATTGGCGACCTCGAGCCGGTCGGCGTCGAGATCGAGGGACATCTGGATGATCTCGGGGAGCTGGTGCAGGTTCTGCCGATGCATCACCGCGTTCACGGTGAGCGGCAAATCCAGCTCGCGCGTCCATTTCGCGACCTCGAGCTTCTTGCGATGGCCGCCCTTGTAGCCGGCGACGCGGTCGGCGAGACCTTCCTCGATGCCCTGGAACGAGATCTGCACATGGCAGAGCCCGGCATCGGCCAGCTCGCCGAGCTTCTCGCGCGTCAGCAGCACGGCTGAGGTGATGAGGTTGGTGTAGAGCCCGACATCGCTGGCATGCTGGACCAGCTCGACCAGGTCCTTCCGCGCGGTCGGCTCGCCGCCGGAGAAATGCACTTGCAGCACGCCGATCTCGGCGAGCTCGCTCAGCACCTTCTTCCACTCGTCGGTGGTCAGCTCCTTGGCCGAGCGATCCAGCTCGATCGGATTGGAACAGTACGGGCATTGCAGCGGGCAGCGATGGGTGATCTCCAGCAGCACGGCGAGCGGAATACCGAAGGTCTCCGCCGTCGAGCGGCTCTTCTCCAGCACCGCGAGGCTGTCGCTGGCGTCGGGCGGGATGACCAGGGGTACATCGCTCATGGCGTCTTCTCCCGGGCTTCGGCCAAAAAGCCCTTGTCGGCGAGATCCTGCAGCATGGCGATGACATCGGTCAGGATCGCCTCGCGGGGCGCGGCGTATTTCGCCGCCAACTGATCGGCGACGTCCCCGACATTGCGCTCGCCATTGCAGAGCTGCAAGACCTCGACGGCAATTTCGTCCGGCGCCAGCACGCGTTCCGGCGCCAGGATCACCCAGACCTTTCGCGTCTCGTCATATCTCAGCTTGGCATGCCGCGGCAGGACGGGGCGGCTTGCCTCGCTGACGTTGATATTCCGCAGCCCGGCCATCTGTTGTCCTTAGCTCGCTTTGGGCACGAACGCGCCCGGCGGAATGTTGCCCTCGACATAGGCATGATAGAGCGCGTCGAGTTGCACCCACAGCACGTTGGTCTTGAAGATCAGCGCATTGCAGACCGAAGCCCGCTCTTCCGGGGTCCGCGCATGCGTCCTGACATAATCGAGCGCGAAATTGGCATCGCGCGGCGCCTGCGTCAGCCGGCGCTTGAAGTAGCTCATGATGTCAGGATTGACGAAATCATAATGCTGCAACATGCCGGCGATGCGTTCTTCGTGGATGCTCGGCGCGAACAGCTCGGTGAGCGAGGAGGCGATCGCCTCCAGCGGGCTCTTCTCGCGACAGAAATGCACGTAAGCCTCGACCGCGAAGCGCGTCGCCGGCAGGATACCTTCGGTTGATTCCACATAGGCCGTGTCGAGGCCGAGGCCTTCGGTCAGCTTCAGCCAGCGCTCGATGCCGCCCTCGGAGCCGACATCGCCGTCATGGTCCTCGATGCGGTGACGCCATTCCAGCCGCGTGGCGCGGTCGCGGAAGCGCGAGATCACCACCGCGTCCTTGATCGGGATCGTGCTCTGGTAATAGTACCGGTTCAGCGCCCAGGCCTGCACCTGGCCCTTGTTCAGCTTGCCGCCATGCAGCAGCTTATGGAACGGATGCAGGCTGTGATAGCGCGTCGCGCCGATATGGCGCAGCGTCGCCTCCAGCTCCTCGGCGCTAGTGAGCCTGATGTCCTTGCCGATCGAGAGCGCGGTCATTCCCGTCATGGATGCAGCATTCACAGCACGATCTCCGTTCCGTCGGCGGGTATCTGCCAGCCCGCGCCCTCGGCCGTCTTGCGTTCAGGCGTGGCAGGCAGCAGTGCCGGGTTCGAGTTGTTGATGTGTAGAAATATCTTTCTGCCGATCGAGAGATCGGCCAGCCGCGCAATGGCGCCGTCGGCGCCGGACATCGCGACATGGCCCATGCTCTTGCCGGTCTTGTGGCCGAGACCGGCCTTGATCATCTCGTCGTCCTGCCAGACCGTGCCGTCGAAGAACACCAGCGCGGCGCCATCGATCTCGGCCTTCAGCGCATCGGTCACCTCGGCGCAGGCGGCGATGAAATAGAAGCACTTGCCTGATGATTTGTCTGATATCTTCAGGCCCAGCGTATCGCCATCGCCGCTCTCGCCGCCGGGATGTACTTTGCCCTCGAGATACCAGGCCGATTTGCCTGGCACCGCGAAGGGCAGCACCTCCAGGCCCGAGCGCGCACCATCAGGCAATCGCGGCTCGAAGGGCTCACCGATTCCGATCGGCTGGCGCTTGACGTTCTTCTCGTTCAGCACGTTGAAGATGCTGTTGCTGGCGAGGATCGCCAGCACCTTCTCATGCGCATAGACCGTGAAGGGCGAACCCTCGCGCATCGAGAGCAGGCCGGCGACGGCATCGACTTCGCTGTTGGTCAGGATCACGCCGGCGACAGGCGTATGGCGCAGCGCGCCCGCCTTGGGATGCAGCCGCGGCGTGGCATTCAATTGCTGGCGCAGATCAGGGGAGGCATTGATCAGGAACCAATGCTCGTCGTCGCCGCTGAAGGCGACCGAGGCCTGGGTTCGACAAAGCTCTTGACCGTTTTCACGGGCCGCCCGGCAGCCCTCACACCCGCAATTCCATTGCGGGACTCCGCCGCCAGCCCCGGCGCCCAGGACGACGACGCGAAGCATGATCCGTCTCCTGGAGGCAACGCCGCCAGGTGGATCCTCAGGATCATGGACGACACAGTTTCCACCAGTCGGAAACCGATCGTGACCGGGAGACCCACCTGCGCAGAACGCTGGACTGCCGACCGCTTATTTGCGGGTGGCGCTCACATACATGTTGATTTCCATGCCGCAGGGCACTTCGACGATCTTGGGGGCTTTCCAGGCCATTTCGGCTCTCCATTTTTGCGATTTCGGACGTGTCCGCCCGGGGTTAAATTACTGCGGGCACAAAAGTTCGCCAGTGAAATTTTCCCGAGCCCAGCCATATTGCGCCGCGAGACATACGCAGGGAACAGTACTTTCTGGTGATACGGCCTTGCGTTTGGCGCATTCGGTCGTGAACCCTGTCCTGATAAAGCAGTTGTGAGTGCAGTGCAGCTTTCAATCCGGTACAGGCCGCTTTAGCTGGATCTCGTGATGCCAAAATATTTCTTCAACACCCGTATCGGGGATGAACTGATCGTGGACCCCGACGGTGAGGATCTGCGCAATCCCGATCGCGCCTGGGAGGTCGCCCGCCAGATGATCCTGGAGGTGGTGAAATCCGAAGGCGCCCAGCCGGCCTTGCTCGAGGCGGTCATCGAGGTGACCGACGACGACGGCGAGATCGTGCTCGAATTCCCCTTCACCGAGGCGCTGCTGGACATCCCGGACGAATCCGCGACGAGGCATTAGGGGAGATCCGCCGCTCCCTCCACGTCATTGCGAGGAGCTCGCGACAAAATTGCGTAGCAATTTTGCGCAGATGCGACGAAGCAATCCAGACTGCCTCCGCGGAGGGATTCTGGATTGCTTCGCTTCGCTCGCAATGACGGAGGATGAGGCACGACCCGGGACCAAACCCGCCTTTCCTCCCTGCGAATTCCGCATGGCTTTGCCGCGATCCCGGCGCTAAAAGACGCCGGTCATACGGAGCATGTCATGCAAGATCTATGGCGCCTGTCGGCCGCCGACCTCGCTGCCCTCGTCAAATCCAGGAAAGTGTCTGCGCGGGAGGCGGCCAAGGCCGGCCTCGACCGCCTGGATGCCGTCAATCCCAAGCTCAACGCCGTGATCGACCACCGGCCCGAGGCCGTGCTCGAGCAGGCCGACGCCGTCGATGCCGCCATCGCCAGGGGCGAGGATCCCGGCTTGCTGGCGGGGGTGCCCGTCACCATCAAGGCCAATGTCGACCAGGAAGGCTTTGCCACCACCAACGGTTTGAAACTCCAGCGCGACCTGATCGCGCGCGAGGACAATCCTGTCGTCGCCAATTTCCGCAAAGCCGGGGCGGTTCTCCTCGGGCGCACCAATTGCCCGGCCTTCTCCTATCGCTGGTTCACCACCAATCTCGTCCATGGCGACACCAAGAACCCGCGCGATGCCGCGCTGACCCCGGGTGGGTCGTCCGGCGGTGCCGGCTCGGCGGTGGCGGCCGGCATCGGCGCCATCGCCCACGGCACCGACATCGCCGGCTCGATCCGCTATCCCGCCTATGCCTGCGGCGTGCACGGCCTGCGCCCGACCTTGGGCCGCATCCCCGCCTTCAACCCGGCGCTGCCGGAGCGACCGATCGGTCCGCAGATCATGGCCGTCTCGGGCCCCTTGGCGCGCACTGTGAATGACCTCAGGATTTCCCTCGCCGCCATGTCGGCGCGCGACGCGCGAGACCCCTGGTACGTGCCCGTGCCATTGGAAGGCCCCGCGCGCGAGAAGCGCGCGGCGCTCTGCCTCAATCCGGATGGCCTTGCCACCACGCCTGAGGTCAAGGCCGCCGTGACCGACGCCGGCAAGCGCCTCGAGCGCGCCGGCTGGACCGTCGATGTGATCGAGAACACGCCGCCGATGCGCGAAGCGGTCGAGTGGCAAATCAAGCTCTGGCTCGGCGATGCTTTCGAGGCACAGCTCGAGATGGCCGAACGTGAGGGCGATCCCGGCGCGCTGGCCTGCCTGCGCGGCGTCCGCGCCAGGGTCACGCCGATGGACCAGGCGACTTACGGCAAGGCGCTGACCCGAAGAGCCACGCTGACGCGCGAATGGATGCAGTTCTTCGAAAAATATGCGGTGCTGCTGACGCCGGTCTCGGGCGAATTGCCGTTCCCGGATCATCTCGACCGCAAGGACGACGAATCCTTCAAGCGGGTCTGGGAAGCGCAGCTGCCGCAGATCGCCATTCCCTTCATGGGCCTGCCGGGCCTCGTGGTCTCCACCGGCCTCGTCGGCAAGACGCCCGTCGGCGTGCACATCGTCTCCGGCCGCTACCGCGAGGATCTCTGCCTGCTCGCCGGCGAAGCGATCGAGGCGGGCGGCGTGCCGGCCTCGCCGATCGATCCCGTGGGTTAGCGATGCCTGGGATTTACGACTTCAAGGCCAATTCGCTTGATGGCGAGGAGGTGTCGATGCGCGCCTTCGAGGGACAGGTGCTGCTGATCGTCAACACCGCGAGCAAATGCGGCTTCACGCCGCAATATCGTGGTCTGGAAGATCTGCATCGAGACCTGTCGCCGCGCGGCTTCTCGGTGCTCGGCTTTCCCTGCAACCAGTTCGGCGCGCAGGAGCCGGGGCAGGCGAGCGAGATCCAGGAATTCTGTTCGACTCATTACGACGTCACCTTTCCGTTGTTCGCGAAGATCGACGTCAACGGCGCCAATGCGCATCCCCTGTATGAGTACCTGAAACGCCAGCAATCCGGTCTGCTCGGTTCCTCCATCAAATGGAATTTCACCAAATTCCTGGTGGACCGTGCCGGCAAGGTGATCGCGCGCCATGCGCCGACCGCGCGGCCAGAAGGGCTGCGCAAGCAAATCGAAACCCTGTTATGATGGATACATCCATGAGCGACGAATTTCCTGATCGATTGTCGGTCGACCCCAACAGCCCCTATTACAACGCCGACATCCTCTCGCGCGACGTCGGCATCCGCTTCAAGGGCATCGAGAAGACCAATGTGGAGGAATACTGCATCAGCGAGGGCTGGGTCCGCGTCACCGCCGGCAACGCCAAGGACCGCTACGGCAACCCGCTGACCATCAAGGTGCATGGGCCCGTGGAGCCGTATTTCCGGGATAAGAAGTAAGCGCGGCGTGCCTAAATGTTTCCCCGTCACCCTGAGGTGCTCGCCTCTTCGGCGAGCCTCGAAGGGCGACGGCCCGGCTGCATCTCGGCCGTTCATCCTTCGAGGCTCCCGGCGCGATGCTTTGCATCGCGCCACTCGCACCTCAGGATGACGGGAAGACAGTCGGCGAAGTCCCTCTCGATCACGAAGGCCGCCCCATGTCCGTCCGCATCGTCGACGTCCGCGAAATTACAAAGCCGATCTCCTCCCCGATCCGCAACGCCTATATCGACTTCACGAAGATGACGACGAGCCTCGTCGCCGTCGTCACCGATGCGGTGCGCGAGGGAAAACGCGTCGTCGGCTACGGCTTCAATTCCAACGGCCGTTACGGGCAGGGCGGGCTGATCCGCGAGCGCTTTGCCTCGCGCATTCTCGAAGCCGATCCGAAGTCGCTGCTCGATGCGGCCGGCGACAATCTCGACCCCGACAAGGTCTGGGGCGCGATGATGACCAATGAGAAGCCGGGCGGCCATGGCGAGCGCTCGGTCGCGGTCGGCACCATCGACATGGCGGTATGGGACGCGGTGGCCAAGATCGCGGGCAAGCCGCTGTTCCGCCTGCTCGCCGAACGTCACGGCGTCACCGCCGATCCGCGCGTGTTTGTCTACGCCGCGGGCGGCTATTACTATCCCGGCAAGGATCTCTCGATGCTGCGCGGTGAGATGCGCGGCTATCTCGACCGCGGCTACAACGTCGTGAAGATGAAGATCGGAGGTGCGCCGATTGAGGAAGACCGCATCCGCATCGAGGCGGTGCTGAAGGAGATCGGCACGGACGCCCAGCTCGCCGTCGACGCCAACGGCCGCTTCAATCTCGAGACCGGCATCGCCTATGCCAAGATGCTGCGCGACTATCCGCTGTTCTGGTACGAGGAAGCCGGCGATCCGCTCGACTACGCGCTGCAAGCCGCGCTCGCCGAATTCTACCCGGGTGCGATGGCGACTGGCGAGAATCTCTTCAGCCACCAGGACGCACGCAATCTGATCCGCTATGGCGGCATGCGCCCCGACCGCGACTGGCTGCAATTCGACTGCGCGCTGTCCTATGGCCTGTGCGAATACCAGCGCACACTGGACGTGCTGAAGACCCACGGCTGGTCACCCAGCCGCTGCATCCCGCATGGCGGCCACCAGATGTCGCTCAACATCGCCGCCGGCCTTGGCCTCGGGGGCAACGAAAGCTACCCTGATCTGTTCCAGCCCTATGGCGGCTTCCCGGATGGTACCAGCGTCGAGAACGGCCACATCACCATGCCCGACCTTCCGGGCATCGGTTTCGAAGGCAAGTCCGATCTCTACAAGGAGATGAAGGCGCTGGCGGAGTAAGCCCGTCTGCGTCCACACCCCTCCGTCATTGCGAGCGCAGCTCTCTCCACACGTCATTGCGAGGAGCACTTGCGACGAAGCAATCCAGAGTCTCTCCACAGGAAGATTCTGGATTGCTTCGCTGCGCTCGCAATGACGGGGAGAGAGCTAAGTCACACCTCCGCCACCACCATCGGCTGCCGCACCCCATACATCAACGACCGCCACAGCCATTCCAGCGGTCCGTAGCGGTAGCGGCGCAGCCACCAGGCGCTGAACAGCACCTGTGCGAGGTAGACGGCGATGCCGATGGCGAGGGCCTCGGTGATGCCGAGCCGGCCGAACAGGCCGAGGCCGTAGCCGTAGAAGATCCAGCCGAAGATGATGGATTGCGCGATGTAGTTGGTGAACGCCATCCGTCCCAGCGGCGCGGCCCAGCCAAGCAACTGCTTGCCGCGCTCAAAGCTGGCAAAACCAAGGATGGCGGCACCATAGCCCAGCGCCAGCAGGATGGTGCCGAGCGGCTCCATGCCGCCATAGAGCAACGCCGCACCGAGAGCGATCGCGGGAATCGCGATGACGAACAGGGCGCGCGTATTCCGCACGAGGCCGCTGCGCCAGGCCAGCGCCCCCAGCAGAAACAGCCCGATCGTGCGCAGGAAGACGAACGCGTGGAGCGAGGCGATCAGGGGAAGTTCGCGCAGGCGAAACGCCAGCACGTCGAGGAAGCCGCCGGTCGCATAGATGCGGTTGGCATCCATGACATCGCGCCAGATCAGGGTCCGGCTCGGAAACAACCCCTCCGGCGGAAAGTCCTGTATCGCCAGATACAGCGCCAGAAACACCAGTGCAGCGAGAGCGATCAGCCAGCGCGGACCAAACAGCAGCGGCAGCACAATGAACCCGGCCAGAGCATATTCGGTGAGGATGTCGCCGTTCCAGATCAGGCACAAATGGATGACGCCGAACACCAGCAGCACGGCGAGCCGGCGCGCCAGCAGCCTGGTGCGGTGCTCGCTCTTGGCGAGCCGGTCGAATTGAATGGCAAGGCCGGCGCCGAACAGCAGCGAAAACAGCGCAAATGCCTTGAGCTCGACGGCCTGCGTCAAGATCGTCTCGACGGCGCGATCGATTGGCGAGGCGAGCGTCTTCGGCCCCAGAAACTGCTCGAAGATCGAAACGCGAAATTCCATCACGACGTTGATGGCCATGACGCCGAACAGGGCGATGCCCCTGAGCACGTCGATGGCGTCGATGCGGTCCGCAGGGTTCGTCGGTCGGGCTGATGCTGTGCTATCGGACGTCATGCATGCATTCCAAATGAGTCTCGGCGAATTTTACCGCAAGTCCTGGGACACCAGGGCGAGCTGCCGCCACACCCTCCGTCATTGCGAGCGCAGCGAAGCAATCCAGAATCTTTGCCGCGGAGGGACGCTGGATTGCTTCGCGGAGCCTGTCATCGGGCCGCGCTTCGCGCGAACCCGGTGGCTCGCAATGACGGTGTGGCGACAGTCTCGCGATTCACCGCATTCAGTGGGGGTGCTTGCTCGCAATCACCTCTTGGTTGTGGTATGCTCTAGACTCGCTTGAAGTGAGGGTAATCATGAAGCAACCCTGCGTCTACATGTTCGCCAATTGTCGCAACGGGACGATCTACACCGGCGTCACCTCAAACCCGCCGCGCCGCGCGTTCGAGCACCGGGAAGGCCTCGTGAAAGGCTTCTCCGCGAAATACGGCTGCAAGGTCCTCGTCTGGTACGAACTGCATGCGACCATGACCGACGCGATCACGCGCGAGAAGCAGATCAAAGGCGGTAGTCGGGCCAAGAAGCTCGCGCTGATCGAAAGCGTCAATCCGGACTGGCGAGATTTGTACGAGACGCTGATCTGACCTTGCAATGCGCGAAGGCGCCGCCACGCTTTTTGTCATTGCGAGCGTGGCGAAGCAATCCAGTCTGCCTCTGCGGGAATAGTCTGGATTGCGTCGTCGCAAGGGCTCCTCGCAATGACGGGGATAGAGCGGCGATATCTATCGGAGATCTTGCTTGCTGGGAGCGAATTGCTGAATTGCGCGAGGTGCCGCCACACACTCCTTCATTGCGAGCGTAGCGAAGCAATCCAGAGTCTTTCCGCGGTTCTGGATTGCTTCGCTGCGCTCGCAATGACGGCGGAGAGAACGCGCTCCCTACGACAGTCGCATATCCAGCAGCCGTCGCCCTTCGCCCTTCAAGAGCTTCTTCACCGCGCTCGACGCCACCACCTCGCCGTCATTGGCATAGGCCTCGTGGTTCTTCTCGATGTCGTCGAGACGGTAGAGATAGTTGACCATCACGCCGGCGGATTCGCGCAGGCCCTTGGGCGAGAGGTCGCCGAGCCAGTTGATGCGCTCGAGCCGCGCGCCGTTGCCAAGGTGGAAGCGGGCCACGGAATCGATCAGGCGGCCTTTCGGCGTGCGTGCCTTCAGGAAGTAATAGGCGGCGAGCGGCTCGATCACGGCGCGCAGCTGCGTGGTCGTCTCTGGATTCTCATACCATTTGGGATCGTCGAGGCGCTTGAGGATCTCGCGGTCCTCGTCCGGCAGCGGCAGATACTTGTCCTGCTTGATCCATGACATGAAGCCCGGCACCGGCGACAGCGTCACGAAAGTGTCGAGCTTTGGCAGCTCGCGGCGCAGCTCCTCGACCACCTGCTTGATCAGGAAGCTGCCGAAGGAGATGCCGCCAAGCCCGCGCTGGGTATTGGAGATCGAATAGAACACGGCGGTGCGCGCCTTCTCGATTCCCAGATGCTGGCGATCGACCGCCAGCAGCGGCGCGATCGCGCCGGGAATCGTCTCGGTCAGGGCCACCTCGACGAAGATCAGGGGCTCGTCGACCATCGCCGGATGAAAGAAGGCGTAGCAGCGGCGGTCGACCGGATCGATGCGGCGGCGCAGATCGTCCCAGTCAGAGATCTCGTGCACGGCTTCATAGCGGATGATCTTTTCGAGGATGTTGGCCGGGGTCGACCAGTCAATCCGGCGCAGCACGAGAAACCCCCTGTTGAACCACGAAGAGAGAAGATGCGAGACGTCGCGGTCGAGCGCGGCGAGGTCGGTGTGTCCGTTCATCATGCCGAGCAGGTCGGCCCGCATGGCGACGAGATCGCCGGTGCCGCCGGGCGCGCGGTTGAGCCGGCGGATCAGCTCCTGTCGCCGCGGCTCCGAGGCGAAATGCAGCGCGCTGGCGTCCTCGTCATCAGGTTGACTGCGCCACTTTTCGATCGCCTTGCTCAGGCGCTCCCGGTCCGGTCCGAAATCGCGCACCAACCCTTCGAAGAAGGCGCGTCGTCCCGCCGCATCCAACTCCTGGTAGATGTCGAGCACCTCACGCGCCATCGCGGTGCCGGAGGCTTCGCCCCGGCCCGACAGCAGCGCGTTGCAAAGCGCGATCAGCCCGTCGGCATCCTGCTTGGTGTCAGCGGAATCCCCCCGGCGCAGCAGCGTACGGCCGCGCTCGGAAATTGTGGCGAGCAGGTCGGAGAAGAAGGCATTGGCCATCAGGACTTTCGAATCCGGGTTTGTGCGATGCGCAAGCTTACACGGGATTTAGACGGAAGCCGATCACAATCAAGCAGGGGAATGCGACAACTTTGGTGGTGCCATGTATCCCCGATGACACTGTCATGCCCCGGCTTGACCGGGGCATCCAGTACGCCGTGGCTTCTCCATTCTAGTTGCGCTGTCTCGGAGTACTGGATCGCCCGGTCAAGCCGGGCGATGACGCCGAGTGTGTGGCAAACTCCGTCGGCGTGCGTCCCGTCACCTGGCGGAACGCGGCCGAGAACGCCGGCACGCTGGCGTAACCGAGCTGGGTCGCGAGCTGCTTTACCGACACGTTCGTATCCGTCGATAGTCTGCGGATCGCCGCCGCGATCCTCGCACGCTGGCACCAGCTCTTGAAGCTGAGCTGCGTCTCCGCCGAGAACAGCCGTGACAGCGTGCGCGCGGAGGTGCCGACCTCGCGCGCCAGCGTGTCGATATCGTGCAGGGCGGTGGGATCGTCGAGCACGATCATCGCCGCGCGGCGGCAGCGCACCTCGTGCGGCAGCGGCACGAAGGTCGCGGAATCCTCGGCCTGGTGCAATTCCAGCATCACGAGGCGCACCAGAAGTTCCGTGCGCTCTTCGGTGTTGCGCCGGTCGAACAAAGCCAGGATCGCCTGGTTGAGCAGCGGCGACACCCGCACCACGAATTCCCGCGTCAATCCTTCATGGCGCTGTTCGCGCTTGAGCCAGGCGAGGTCGAAATACAGCGTGCGCATCTCGGTGTCGGCGAGCAGGTCGATGGCGTGCTCGAGCCCGGCCGGCACCCAGACCGCGCGGTCCGGCGGCACCAGCCAGCGTCCGCCGGGCGTATTCACCTGCATCGTACCCTTCACCGCGTAGATCAGCTGCGCTTCGCGATGCATGTGCAGATCGATCCGCATCCCCCTCGGATAGTCGCGCGCAACCAGGTGCACGCCCGCGGGCGAGCGATGGTTGCTCCGGACCTCCCGCAGGATTGGCGTTTCCAAGATTGGCGTTTCCAAGACAGTCATTGGCAGCACCCCGTCATGTAACGGACATATAACTCATTTCGGAGCAGGAGAGGATTCGGGAATGAACCGCCCCGTCAGGGTCATCAGTTTCGTCAACGCCGGCCATTTCATCGATCACTATTCGATGCTCATTTTCGCCGCCGCCGTGATCATCATGGGGCCGGCGCTCGGCATGGCCTATTCGGATCTGCTGCCTTACGCGACGCCGGGTTTCATCGCCTTCGGCGCCGGCTCGCTGCTGACCGGCTGGCTCGGGGACCGCTGGAGCCGTCGCCACATGATGCTGATCTTCTTCGTCGGCATCGGCGCTTCCATGATCTCGGTCGGCTTGGTGCAGACGCCCGTGCAGCTCGGCGCCGCGCTGCTCGCGATCGGCGTGTTCGCCTCGATCTATCACCCTGTCGGGACCGCGATGATCGTGTCCTATGCCGACAGGCTCGGCCGCGAGATGGGCATCAACGGCGTCTGGGGCAATCTCGGCGTCGCCTCCTCCGCGCTGGTAACAGGCGTGATCGGCCAATATCTCGGCTGGCGTGCTGCCTTCATCATCCCTGGAATCGTCACCATCCTGATCGGCCTCGCCTTTGCGATGCTGGTGGTGCACGAGGACCGCAAGGGTGTGAGGCAGGCCGCAGCCCAGGCGCGCGTGGCCAAGCAGGACATGTGGCGCGTGGTGCTGTCGCTGCTGATCGTGGTGATCGCGATCTCCACCACGTTCAACGCCGTCACGGTTGCGCTGCCGAAGCTGTTCGCCGAGCGGCTTGCCGATCTCACCAAAAGTCCGGCGCTGCTCGGGGTTATCGCCGCCTGCGTCTACGTGTTCGGCGCGATGACGCAGTACACGATCGGCCGGCTGCTCGATCGCTACTCGCTGAAGACGGTGGCGTTGCCGCTGTCTTTCATGCTGGCCCCGTTCCTGTATCTGGCCGCGAGCCTGAGCAATTTGCCGCTGATTGTGGTCTCGATCGGCATTGTCATGGGCGCGTTCGGCCAGGTCACGGTGAACGATGCCATGGTCGGCAAATACACCAGCGAGGAATGGCGCTCGCGGGCCTATGCCGTGCGCTACTTCATCGGCTTCACCGCGGCTGGCGCGTCAGTGGGGCTCGTCGCCTGGCTCTACGAGCACGGCGGCTTCGTCACCATGCTGCACGCGTTTGCGGGCCTCTGCCTGCTCGCGATCGCCGCGGCGATCATCCTGCCGCGCGAGATCCGCATGCCGCCGGCGGCGTGAGGCTAAGCGACTTCCCGCACCGTCTCCCGCGGCGCGGCCAGGCATGATCTGACGCAGGCCTGCGCCAGCAGGTCGGTGGGATCGAGCAGCGCCGCGCCGACATCGCCGTCGAGCGCGGCCAGGGCCAGGGGGATCTCGGTACAGGCCATCGCGATGTGCGAACAGCCTCTGGCGGCGAGCGCTTCTGCTTCCCGGCCGAGGATGCCGGCCGCTTCGTCCCTAAGTCCTGCCTTGACGAGACGGATCGCGCGCATCACCTCGGCTTGCGCCGTCGCGGCGGGCACCACGCAGACATAGCCGCGTTCGGCAAGACGCTGCTGGTAGATCCCGGCGTGCACCGTGCCGTCGGTCGCAAGCACGCCGAGGGCCGGGCTTGTCCGCTGCTGCGCAAGCGCCTCAGCGACGGCATCGACGATGTGGATGATCGGCACCGACGTCTCGGCCTGCAGCGCGCCGTACCAATGATGCGCCGTGTTGCAGGGGATGGCCATGCGGGTCACGCCTGACAGCTCGAGCCGGCGCAAGGCATTCAGCATGGCGGGAAAGGGATCGGCGCCGTGCCCGAGAATGGCAGCGGTGCGGTCGGGCACGTCGGTTGCCGAACACACCACCATCTGGATGTGGTCCTGATCGCAGGACGCGGGTGTATTCCTGACGATCTTGCCCATGAAATCCACGGTCGCCATCGGCCCCATGCCGCCCAGAACGCCAAGCATCGAACTCTCCTTGTTGGAGCCACGATGCATGGCCACTTCAAGCAAATCCAATGCCTGTTCAGAACGGCATATGCGGCTTCTACATAGTTTTGGGGGCACCTGCCTGCGCCGCGTTCCAGACCTTTTCCACGATGGGGCGGGTCCGGCGTGCGCTGCGATAGAGCCGAACCTCCAGCGGGATCTCCGGCCCCACGATGGTGAGGGTGCCCTCGTCGAGCTCCCGGGCCACCAGGCTGCGCGGCAGCCACGCCAGGCCGTAGCCCTCCAGCGCCATGAATTTCAGCCCCTCGGCCATGGCATTCTCGTTGGTGTGGCTCACATGCGCCGGCGGCGAGCCGGCCTGGGCCTGGGCGAAGGTGGCGACCCGTCCCAGGAACGAGTTCGCGGCGTAGCTGAGCAGGGGCAGCGAAGCGGTATCGTCTCCCGCTGACTCCGTGCTGCGGACGGCGACGAAGCTGTCCATGCCGACGACGATATGCGGGTAGAGCTCCGGCTCCAGCAGGATCGGCACATTGGCGTGATGGAAGGTGAGCAGGAAGTCGTAGCTGCCTTCGACGAGCGCCTGCAGGCAGCTGTGAAAATCATCGGGCAGCAGGCGGCTGCCGATCGGCCCGACCTCTTTCTCGATGGTCCGGAACCAGCGCGGAAAGAAATGCAGCGACAGGGTGTGCAGAGCGGCGATGGAGATCACTTGCGTGCTCGGCCGCTTGCTCGCCTGAAGCGCGAGACGGCTTGCATGGAGCATGCGAACGGTTTCTTCCGCGGTCTCCAGGAACTCACGGCCCTCGGCGGTCAGCGTCGTCGGGTAGCTGCTGCGGTCGACGAGGGACACGCCGAGCCAAAGCTCCAGCGCCTGGATCCTGCGGCTGAACGCAGATTGCGTCACGTGCCGCTCGTCGGCCGCGCGTGAGAAGCTGCGCGTTCGCGCCAGGCTGAGAAAATCCTCCAGCCATTTCAATTCCATCGTGTCTGCTCCGGGCGAGGCTCGCCTTGCGAAGATGCCCTGATCCTAGCGGGAAATCTATGCAAAATCGGAATAGAGCTTGCCGGCATAACATTGGACGGCCCGCCGTCCTCAGGCGCATGCATCGCCCCGCGGCGGGAAGCTCAGCGCGAGGTTCACTGTCGCGAAGAACATGCGGACCAGGCGCTCAAGGGAGGTCACAGGCAAATGACAGTGAATGCCGACAATTCACCCGCGCGATCCAACCGCCTGACCAATGCTCTCGTGGTCAGCCTGCTGCTCGGCATCCTCGCCGGCTACGCCTGTCATGAGCTGGCGCCGACGCCGGAGATGGCGAAGACCATCGCCGGCTATTTCTCGATCGTGACTGACGTGTTCCTGCGCATGATCAAGATGATCATCGCGCCGCTCGTCTTCGCCACCATCGTGTCAGGGATTACCAGCCTCGGCTCCGAAGGCGGGGCGGTCGGCCGCATTGCCGCCAGATCCATGGGCTGGTTCGTCTCGGCCTCGCTCGTCTCCCTCGGCCTCGGCATGATCTTCGCGAACCTGTTCGCGCCGGGGCGGGGCTTGCAGCTGCCGCTTCCCAATGCCGATGCCGCCAACACCTTGCAGACCGCCAGCTTCAACCTGAAGGACTTCATCACCCACGTCTTTCCGACCAGCATCGCCCAGGCGATGTCGACGAACGAGATCTTGCAGATCCTGGTCTTCGCCGTGTTCTTCGGGCTCGCCCTCAGCAGGCTGAAGACGAGCCATGCCAGGACTATCGCCGCCTCGATCGACGAGCTGGTCCACATCATGCTGCAGATCACGAACTTCGTGATGAAGTTCGCCCCGCTCGGGGTGTTCGCGGCCATTGCGGCCGTCGTCACCACGCAGGGCCTTGGCGTGCTCGTGACCTACGGCAAATTCATCGCGACCTTCTATTTCAGTCTCGCCGTGCTCTGGAGCGTCCTCGTTCTCGTTGGCCTCGTGGCCCTCGGTCGGCCGGTGCTTCATCTCATCGGCCTGTTGCGTCAGCCGATGCTGCTGGCCTTCTCGACCGCGAGCAGCGAGGCCGCGTACCCCAAGATGATCGAGCAATTGACCAAGTTCGGCGTCAGCGAGCGCATCTCGGGCTTCGTGCTGCCGCTGGGCTATTCGTTCAACCTCGACGGCTCGATGATGTACCAGGCCTTTGCGGCCCTGTTCATCGCCCAGGCCTACGGCATCGAGCTCAGCTTCACGCAACAGCTCGTCATGCTCTTGGTGATGATGGTTACCAGCAAGGGCATCGCAGGCGTGCCGCGCGCGGGGCTCGTGGTCGTCGCCGCGACGCTGCCGATGTTCAACCTGCCGGTGGGCGGCATGCTTCTCGTCATGGGCATCGACCAGTTCCTGGACATGGGCCGGACCATGACCAACGTCATCGGCAACGGCATTGCGACGGCCGCCGTGGCGAAGTGGGAAGACGAGCGTGGTCTGATCGAAGAGCCATCCGTCGAGACCGCCACGCCGGCCGTTGCCGTAGCTGGCGCGGCGGGCGGATAGAAGGCCGGTCCGGCCCATTCGAAAACATGCTGCGCTTGATTCAAAGGCCCCGGCGGTAGCCAGGGCTTTTGTCTTTGCCGGACACGTTTGCCGCGCTTCGATGCGAGACACGACTGGCCGATGCAAATTTCGCATAAGATTTTTGCGGAAGGCGCCGCGTTCGGCGCCGTCAGTGAAAGTCCTCGTCAAGCTTTCGATCGCAAGGTTCGGCCATGATTGCAACGACAAGGGATTTCGCATGAAGAAGATCAAGATCGCGTGGCGATTGGGCATGCTCACGCTCGGCAGCGTGCTCGCGATGATGGTGCTCGTTGGCGTGTCCCTGGTCCAGCTGCGCGATCAGATGGAGGCCGAGAGGACGCGGGCGCTGCGCGGTGCCGTGGACGTGGTCGCATCGCAGATCGCGGCCTGTCAGCAGGATGTGCTTTCAGGCCGCTTGAGCCGCGACGAGATGATTGCGAGGGTCAGGGAGATCGTCGCGAAGTCGCGATATGACGGCAACAACTACTTCTTTGTCTATGATTGGGACGGGCTCAATCTCGCCGATGGCGGCACGCCCGAGAACGTCGGGAAGAATTTGATCGACAAGGGCGATGTCAATGGACGCCTGTTCCGGCGCGAGATCGTCGATCTCGCCCATGGCGCAGGCAGCGGGACCGTCACCTATTATTTCCCCCGCAATGGCCAGCCGCAGCCGCTGCGCAAGCAAGCCTTCGTCAGGGCGATTCCGGACCTGAAGCTGATGGTCATCAGCGGCATGTATGTCGACGATCTCGACGCATCGTTCAATGCTGCTGCGCTGCGGCTCGGCGGTCTTGCCCTGCTGGTGGTGCTCATGAGCGTGGCGTTTGCGGTGGTGATCGCAGCAACGATCTCCCGGCCGCTGCGGCGCCTCGAGGAGCGGCTGCGCAAGATCGTGTCGGGCGAGATCGAAGGCGACATTCCGGGGCTGGACCGGCGCGACGAGATTGGCACCATGGCTGCAGCCGTCGCCGTCTTGCGTGACCATTCCGCCGATCGATTGGCGCTCCAGGCTTCGCAGGCAAAGCTCAAGCTGCAGGCGGAGAGCGAGCTGAAAGACGTGCTGGCGCGTGCGACTTCGTCCTTTGAGGAATCGGTTGTCGGTTCGGTGGATGAGGTCGTGGAGGCGGCCGGACACATCGCCGATGCGATCCAGGAATTGGAGCGGTTCAACGCCGACAACATGCTGTGCAGCCGCACGGCATCGGCGTCCGCAGGAGAGATCGCCGGCAGCGTGCAGACCATGGCCGCCGGGGTCGAGCAGCTCGATGCCTCCACCCGGAACATCAATGGCCGCGCCCAGGAAGCGAGCCAGGTGGCGGATGTCGCCAGCGGTCGCGCAACCCAGGCCGGACTGATGGTGGAAAGCATGGTGCAGGCCGCGACAAAGATCGGCAGCGTCGTGGAATTGATCAGCGATATCGCCGGCCAGACCAATCTGCTGGCGCTCAACGCGACCATCGAGGCGGCGCGGGCGGGCGAAGCGGGCCGCGGCTTTGCGGTGGTTGCGGCGGAGGTCAAGACGCTGGCGACGCAAACGGCGCGCGCGACGGAGGACATCTCGTCCCAGGTGCTCGGCATCCAGTCGGCGACACAGGCGGCGGCAAGCGAGATCGCGGCGATCGTCGATGTGATCCGTGAAATTCGTGAACAGAGCGCGACGATTGCCAGGGAGGTTCAGGAGCAGAGCGGCGCCACCAGCGACATCAACCGCGCGGCGAGGTGCGCCGCGCAAGGTGCCGAGCATCTGCAGAAATCGGTCGAGGATGTCTGTTCGAAGGCCGTCATGGGCCAGTCGATTGCGCAAGGCGCGGGCTCGCGCGCAGAGGCGCTGCGAAGCAGATTTGGCGATTTGAACGAAGCGGCGCTGGGCTTTGTCCGCAAGCTCCAGGCGCTGCAGTCGGCGGCGTAGGACTCTCGCCAGCCGCGCCTGCGCCCCTTTGATCATCACCGGGGCACAGGCCGCAGCTATGCGCTGACTGCCGCCATCCGCTCAGCCATATAGTCCACGAACACCCTGACCTTGGGCGGAATTGCGCGGTTGTCCGGCAGCACGACCCATGTGGCCATTTCATCGCGGCCTTCAATCTTCCAGTCCGGCAATATCTGCACCACCGCCCCGGATGCGAGTTCGGGACCGACGGCCAGGCGGTTCAGCATCCCGATGCCGTAGCCGCCCAGGACAAGTGCGCGGTACACCGGGCCGTTGTCGGTGCTGACAAAGGCGCGTGGCTCGTGAACGACCCGCTCACCCTGCCGGAACACCCATGGCACCTGGTTGCGGAAGGGCAGGCAGACGTGCCCGGCAAGATCACCGGGACTGCGCGGCGCACCGTGTGTCGCGACATAGGAGGCTGAAGCCACGAGAATGTAGTCGATCCCGCCGATCCGGCGGGCGACCCAGTCCGGACGGTCGACCGTGCCGAACCGGATCGAGACGTCGGCGCCAACATGGGCGGGATGGACGACGGCATCGTCGGCGATGATGTGAAGGTCGATGTGGCGATAGCGTGCACGAAACTCGGCGAGCGCGGGGACCACGAACAAGGTGGCCCCGTTGATCGTGGTCGCCACGGTCAGGCGGCCGCGCGGTTCCTGACGCAGATCCTGGAGCGCGCCTTCGGCGCTGCGGAGTTCGTCGCGAATGCGGTTGACGTGCTCGAGGTAGACGGCGCCGGCCTCTGTGAGCCGGACGCGTCGCGTGCTGCGGTCGAACAGCCGGCAGCCTAGGCGCGTCTCCAGCGCCCGGACGCGTTCGGAAACCACGGATTTCGTCAGCTTCAGCCGGGCCGCCGCAGCGGTGAAGGAGCCGGCCTGCGCAACCGTGGCAAATTCCTCCATGCCCGTGAGATCGCCATGACGACCCATGTGACCACCCCCTCGCACGGGGCCTGACGTCGTTCCGGCCCTGATTGTCGTCCTATGTCGAACAGATGTTCCGCCGATGGCTTCTTATCACGGGAGCAGCGCCGGACTATACCCCCGACGGATTGAACCGGAGGCTCCGCAATGACCATTCCCAAGTCCGATGAGACCGTCGCGCCGGATCTCCCGGTACCCGTGGCGCGGCTTGCCGACAGTCTTGTCGCTGCCTGGAATGCGGCAGATGCCGCCGCCTGGGCGGCGCATTTTGCCGATGATGCGGACTTTATCCACGTGCTTGGCGGTCATGGCGCGGGTCGGACCGGAATCGGGGCGGCGCACCGTCGGCTCTTTGACACGATCTACCGCGGCAGCCGGCTCAGCCTCGGCGTGGAGGGTATCCGCCATCTCGAGGCGGATCTTGCAATTGTTCGTCTTTACCAAACGCTCGACTATCGGACGCCGGAGGGTCCAGCGCGTTTGACCGGGCGCCCGAGCCTGGTTGCCCAGCGCCGCGGCGGTGCCTGGCAGATCCTGTTCTTCCAGAACACACTGGAAAGCGCGGCGATTGCCGGCCATCCCTTCGCGCCGCAAGCTCTCGGAGGCCGTGCATGACCGACTTCAGCAATGCGCGCGAGATGACGGCTCTCGGCGTGCGGATCCGTGTGCTCTCCTCATGCGGTGCGCACACCGTGCTCGACTACACTGCGCCGCCGGGATTCGATGGCGTGCGGCCGCACTACCATGCCGTGTCGACCGAGTGGTTCCGCGTCCTCGACGGGCGAATGGCATTCGAATTTCCCGACGGAGTCCGTCTCGCTGGCGCAGGTGATTTTGTCGAGGTCGCGCCGCGGCGCGTGCACAAATGGCGCAACGCCGATCCGGATCGGGCGCTCGCATTTCTGTTCGGCTTCGATCGTGCCGGCATGGAAGGCTATTTCCAGAATCTTCTCACCCTGGCAACCGAATCCCCCGTATGGCCTCCGTCCGATCCGAGTGTTCTGGCGAGGCTTGGCGCGGCCTACGACACGTTCAGCGCTTGACGAGCAGGAGCGCCATCCTTGAACGCTTGATCCGAAGATGACGGCTTTCGAAATTCTGGCGCGATCTCGTTCTCACCTGGAATCTGATGGGCGAGCGGCAATTGAGACGTTCGTCGCCGGTTGCTTCACAATGGCGCGCCTGTCTTTCACATAGGCAATGGGAACACCCAGCCTTTCCACGCGGCCGATGATGGCGCCATCAAGGTCGCGATCGCAGTTCATGTGCGTCGGCGCGATGAAGAACTCCGATTCGTCCCATTCGGACCGGAAGTCCCAACGCAATTGCGGAAGCGTGACCGTGTGATCGAACGCCGGACGTTCCCCGCATACCGCGACCGAATAGACAGCCGGCGATTTGACATTGTCGAGCGGTGTCGTTTCGCGGACGAATGCCTCGAGCATGCGGATCGCTTCCGGCATGCTGTTGAACCAGTAGTCCAGGTCATAGCGGCGGAAGGCTCCTGGAAGACCTCCGACCACGGCGTTGTAGGATAGATTCTCGTAAGGATGAAGCCTTGCCAGCATGATCCCCTCCGACAGGAAAGCCGCGCACATCATCGCAAGTGCCGTTGAGGACAGTCGCCGGCTGCGCACGGCCATCGTATTGAGAACGTCGTTCAACCCCACGCCGGCCAGCATGGCCAGAGGAGGAAGCACAAAGAGAAAATGGCGCATGCCGCTGAACGCAGGGCCATGAATGAGGGCTTGGCTTGCCAGGGGAAGCAGAACCATGGTCGAGAGCAATGCGAGTTCGCGGCACCGGACCGAGCCTCGCCTGAGGGGACGCCAAAGAAGCGAAACCATCGCCAGCGCGGCGCCCGCCTGTGTCATCAGTGGCAAGCGGATCAAGAGGTAGAAGGGAACATAGAGGCGCGGTACGCTGGCCATCTCGTACACGCGTCCGTCAAAAAGGGTGCGGATTGCATACTGAAATTCCGAGAAGGCAAACAGGCCACGAATGGGATTGAGGGGCGACAGGGCCGCCCACGGCCAGGCCAGGATCATCAGCAGATAGGCGACTGCCACCGCGGGACATATCGCCAACAGGGAGTTGGCCGCAAAGGCCAGGCGTGCCCCGCGGCTTTCCGGCCAGGGCAGATAGATCAGGATTGCAACGCCGAGATAGACGAACAGCAGTAAACCATAGCTGCGCTGCCCGAGCGCTGCCCCGGCAAGACAGCCGAAGACGACAACATCGAGGGCGCGTGGCGCCGGAAGTTGGCGCGCCAGGCGGAGAAGGAACAGCGTCGCTTCGGCCATGGCCGCCGCAAATGGAATGTCCTTGGTATGGTTGAACATGGCGCCGTACCAGGCGCCGCAGAGTGCAAGCGCGACCATCGCAATCAGGCCCGCGCGCGGTCCGGCGATCAATCGCGCGGCAGCGCCACTGGCAGCGATGCCGGCAAGGCCCGTAACAGCACAGAGGATGTGCCGCAATTCGTAGATGTCGATAGGGATAACCCGGCCGAGCGCGATGGCTATGACGTCGAACAGACCTCCGTAGAGATACAAATTATCGAAGGTGAAGAGATCGCGGACCCGCAGTCCGCTCTGATAATAAGCAATGATCAATTCGCCGTAGCGATGCTGGACGCCCTCGTCATTTGAGATCGCGTAATCCTTCGCTGTGGAGAACACGAGGAATGCCAGGACTGCAAGAAAGGCCAAGGCCAGGAAATCGAAAGCCTTCGAAGGGATGATGCTGCGCGGAGTGCCCTCGACATCATGCTTTGCTGCGTGATGAACGGAAACCCGGTTCGCCGCCCTTTCTTCAACTCTCCAAAGTGCATTGTCGGATATCACGTTCGGCCCGCTCACTTGCAAAGCGAGCCGAGGCCGCTTCTCGGAGCCGGCAACTGGTGCGCTGTCTCCCGCTTCGTCCCTCATGACCGGTGGTCCTAGAGCTTATGGTCCTCATGCATGCCTGTCTCCTCCCCGAATCAGGTCACGCGGCGCTCGGCTGAGTGCGAGCCGCGGGCGTGGCCTCCGCTTGGAGCGTGGTGTCCAGGCGCTCGTCGCCGCCGGCGTCCACGAAGAGATTTGGCACCCGCTGTGCACGATCCAGAAGCCAGGCGACAGCGGTCATGATGACCATTCCACCGATGCTGAGCAGAATTTGCTCGATCACCTGGTGCTTCCACTGAACCAGCATCCAATGCACTCCGAACGACAGGAAGACGCCGAGGCAGAACAGCGGCAGCGAATGCCGGCCGCACAACACCAGTGGTCGCAGCCATTTCGACTTCAGTCCTTCCCAATCTTTGTTGAGATAACGCGAGACGATGACAGCCAGCGCGAGAAAGTGCGTGAACCGGAGCATGTCGAGGTCGGTCTTGTCGATCGGATAGATCAGCTTGATCATCCATTTCGGGATCAACGACTCCAGAAAAGCGCTGTGCCAGCTCATCACGATCACCAGCGCAAAGGCGATCCAGCCGATCGCGACCGCGAAGACGATGCGCGACTGAAGGATTTTGCTGATTTGAGCGACCGCGCCGCATCCGCACCAGGCACCGAAAAAGAACATCAATTGCCAGGCGAACGGATTGAAGTACCATGTCGCCCCTTTTGGATAGGACGGCAGGTTCCAGTCGAAATAGCGAGCGAGCAGGTACAGCACGATCGAACCTGCCAAGGTCAGATTAGGGCGTCGCACCAGGCACCACACCACGAACGGCGAAACCAGCACCAGGGAGATGTAAAGCGGCAGGACGTCCAGATCGACGGGTTTGTATTGCAGCGTGAGCGCCTTGCCGATCAACTCGTCGGGATGCGCGAGGAAGTTGGCGACGTTGAACTCGTCCTTGTACATGGGGTTGTCCCACTTCCTCGCTGCGCGGGCGATCTGTGCCGTGAAGGCAAGGAACAGCAGGAGGTGGGCAACGTACATCTGCCAGGCGCGCAGCCACAATCGCTTCAACGCTGGAAGAAACTGGCCCGCAGCCACGATGGGCACGTAAATGAATCCGAGGAGATAACCGGAGATGAAAACGAAGAACTCGGCTGCGTCGCTGAAGCCGTAATTGCGCAGCGTGAGCCAGGCCACGACGTCGTCCGGAATGTGGTCGAGAAAGATCATCCAGAGGCCGAGGCCGCGCAGCAGATCGAGCCTCAAGTCCCGTTCTACGACAAAAAGATCCGTGCTCTCCTTTGCCATGTCAGCCTGCCCCGTCGGTTGAGTGTGTCATCATCAAGAACCTTGCGCGATCAGTTTGGACGGATCCGCTTTGGCGCGCTCGCGCCCGGACATCGCCCATTTGTACCAGGTGAATACCCTTGCTGTGCCGTACAGGATCACGATGCCGCCGGCGCCCACCACCATGTGCAGCGGGACGCCCGCATCAAGCTCGGTGAGCAGCGCGTAGCCTGCGAATGACAGGGCGACGCCGAGCGCAAAAATCTGAAGAGAATATTGTCCGCAAAGAATGAGTGGGCGCGCCCAGGCCGATCGTAACCCCGCCCAGTCGCCCGGCACGAAGCGTAGCGCGACGACGGCCAGCGCCAGGAAATGCGCAAACCTCAGGATGTCGAAATCGGTCTTGTTGATCGGATAGATCAGCCGCGCCACCCAGCCGGGGATCGCCCGCTCCAGTGACGGAAAATACCACGTCATGGTCACGAAGAAAGCCGCGCAGAGATAGGCAACGGCCAGCCACAACACGGATCGGGAATTGAGGATCGGCGACAGTCGCTTGCCTCCTCCAAGCGCGCACCAGGAACCGAACACGAACAGCAGCTGCCATGCATAAGGATTGAACGACCAGAAGCCGTCTGGATAGGTCGACAGATGCAGGTCGTATCGAAGCATGAGCACATAGAGTCCGGCGGACAGGGCAAGCGGCAGATCCCTGTGCAATCTGGCGAGCAGCAGCACCAACGGCAGAAAAGCCATCAGAACGACATAGAGCGGCAGGACATCCATGTTCAGGGGACGGAATCGCAACAGCAGCGCCTGGATCATTTCGGAACCGGGTTGCTTGAAGAATTCTCCGACCTCCATCTCCTGGATGTAGAACGCCGGCTTCTCCGAAACCGTGGTGACGAAAGCGATTTCGGCCATCAGGACCAGGAAGAGCAGAAGATGCGCGGTATAGATTTGCCAGACCCGCCGCAGCACGCGCGCTGTCCCGACCACGAAGCCAGCCTCGAAGGTGGCGCGACCGTAGACCAGAGCTGCGGTGAAGCCGGAGATGAAGATGAACACTTCGGCTGCGTCGCTGAACCCGTAGTTGCGTATCGTGACCCAGGTCAGGACGTCGGGTGAAACGTGATCGATATAAATGAGCCAGAGGGCCAGGCCGCGGAAGAAGTCGAGCCGCAGTTCTCGCTCGCCTTTGGCGACGGCGAAGCTGGGCGTTGCGAGGGGCGGCGACGACGCCGGTGCAACACGATGCCGTTTTGATTTGGGGTAGGCTCTGGCGAACCAGGCGGCGAGCCGGATCAATCGGCGGTCCTGAGGGCGACCAGTCACCCCACTCCCGGCCCGCGCGCCATGGATACCAAGAATCGGCGAACGCCCCATTGGTCCCCCTCCCTGTTCCGACAGCAGTTTAACCTCCGCTCTGGAACAAGAACATCGAAAATGCGATGCCTCCATGTGCAAGTCGACCCTGCCAAATACCTCACGCAACGAATGCCGTGCGTGGAGGCTGCATAGTCGGTACGGGGGGACCGATCCAATGCCTTGGCCCTATGGCTTCGTTAGCCGGTCGGCATTGGAAGTGACCGAGAAGGGCTGCCAGAGCCAACGATCGAGGGGTGCACCGGTTGGCCGTTCATGGCACCTGGCTTCGCTGCGCGCCAATGTCGGGAATCCAGAATCGTTCCGGTGGGGGATTCTGGATTGCTGCGCTCCGCTCGCAATGACGGAGGATGCGGCAATGATGCAGGATGCGGCGGCGACGGAGCCTGTGCGGCCCCTGCGTAACTTCCTCCCCGTCATTGCGAGGAGCCCTTGCGACGAAGCAATCCAGACTGTCTCCGCAGCGAAACTCTGGATTGCTTCGCTACGCTCGCAATGGCGGGAGAGGCGACGCGCCACCTCGCGCACATCCCGATGATGCCATTATGCCGGTGTTTTGCCCGACGGCGCAAGTGATTTTCGGTATAAGCGAAAATCCTCGGGCCTTTTCAGCCCCATCCCTACTGTGCATGGGGTTGTTTTAAGACTTCGCCTCCGCGACTGGCTTTGCCTTCGGCGCCTTGCGCTGCTCCAGCCAGTTCTCGAACCGTTGCACCACCACGAAGAAGGCCGGCACGAACAGCACCGCGAGGCAGGTCGAGGCCAGCATGCCGGAGAAGACCGTGATGCCGATCGACTTGCGCGCGCTGGCGCCGGCGCCGGTCGCGAGCACCAGCGGCACCACGCCGAGGATGAAGGCGAACGAGGTCATCAGGATCGGACGGAAGCGGGCGCGTGCCGCCTCGATCGCGGATTCGATGACCGGCTTGCCGTCGCGCCCGTGCAACTCGAGCCCGACCTCGACGATCAGGATCGCGTTCTTGGCCGACAGCGCGATCAGGAGGATCAGGCCGATCTGGCAATAGAGGTTGTTGTCGATCTTGAGGCCGGAGAGGATCAGCATCGGCCCGAGCAGCGACAGCGGCACGGCGAGGATCACCGAGATCGGCGCGTACCAGCTCTCATACTGGCCGGCGAGCACGAGATAGACCAGCAGCATGGCAAGGCCGAACACCCAGTAGATCTGGTTGGAGACCGCCTTCTCCTGGTAGGACATCGCGGTCCATTCGAAACCGGTGCCCGGCGGCAGCGTCTTGTCCGCGATCTCCTCCATCAGCTGCAGCGCCTGGCCGGACGAATAGCCCTGCGCCGGCAGGCCGACGATGGTGGAGGACGGATAGAGATTGTAGAGGCTGATCAGCGACGGGCCGGTCACCGGCGTGATGGTGGCGATCGTGCCGATCGGGATCATGTCGCCGTTCTGGTTGCGCACCTGCATGTTGGCGATGTCGCGCTCGGTGACGCGGAATGCGGGATCGGCCTGCGTGTAGACCTGGAACACGCGGCCGAACTTGTTGAACTGGTTGACATAGGACGAGCCGAGATAGGTCGACAGCGCCGAGAACACCGCGTCCGTCGTCACATGCAGCGTCTGGGTCTTGACGCGGTCGATCTCGACATTGAATTGCGGCACCGCCGAGCGGAACGAGGACGAGACCCGCTGCAGCGCGCTCTGGCTCTGGGCGTTGGAGACCATGGCGCCGGTGATGGCCTGCAGCTTGGCGAAATCGCTGTTGCCGTCGCGCAGCTCGACCTGCATCGAGAAGCCGGCGGCATTGCCGATGCCCTGGATCGGCGGCGGCGGCAGCACCAGCGTGCGCGCCTCCATGATGGTCGAGACCCGGTCGTTGAGGCCGTAGACCAGCGAGCGCAGATCCTCGCCTTTGCCGCGCGCGGACCAGTCCTTCAGGATGATGTAGGCAACGCCGGCATTGGCAAGGCTCGCGCTGTTGTCGAGCGCGGAGATGCCGGCGATGGTGATGACCTGCTGGACGCCGGGCGTGTCCTTGATGATGTCCGCGGCGCGGTCGAGCACCTTCTGGGTTCGCTCCAGCGAGGCGCCGTCGGGCAGCTGCACGGCCGCGATCAAATAGCCCTGGTCCTCGATCGGCAGGAAGCCGGTCGGCACCCGTGACAGGCCGTAGCCGCTGAGCCCGATCACGAGAAGCGCGCATGCGACCGAGACGGTCGCGTGCTTCACCAGGAACGTGATCAGCCGCGTGTAGCCCCGCTCGACCCTGTCATAGATCGCGTTGAAGCCGCGGTAGAAGAAATTGCGTTGCTCCGGCGGCACCGCCGGCCGCAGCCACAGCGCGCATTGCGTCGGCTTCAGGGTTGCCGCGTTGATGGCGGACAGGAGCGCGGTCGCCGCGATCACCAGCGCGAATTGCGAATAGATGCGGCCGGTGAGGCCGGCGAGGAACGAGGCGGGCAGGAACACCGAGATCAGCACCAGGGTGATGCCGACGATCGGCGCGAACAGCTGGTCCATCGCCCTGATCGCGGCGTCGTGCCCGTTCATGCCCTGCTCGATATTATGCGCAGCGCCTTCCACCACGACGATGGCGTCGTCGACGACGATGCCGATCGCGAGCACGATCGCAAACAGCGTCGACATGTTGATGGTGAAGCCGAGCGCCGCCATCGCGGCGAAGGCGCCGATGATGGTGACGGGCACCGTGGTCGCCGGCACCAGCATCGCGCGCCAGTCCTGCAGGAACACCAGGATCACGACCAGCACGAGCAGGCCGGCCTCGATCAGGGTCATATAGACCTCGTGCACCGAGGCGTTGACGAATTTCGTGGTGTCGAACGGCGTGTCGTACTTGATGCCTTCCGGAAAGCGCTTGGCGAGCTCGACCATCTTCTTCTCGACGGCCTGCTCGACCTGAAGCGCGTTGGCGCCGGGCGACTGGAACACGCCGATGCCGGTCGCGGGCTGCTTGTTGAGGGAGAAGATCTGGCTGTAGGTCTGCGCGCCGAGCTCGACCCAGCCGACGTCGCGCACGCGCGTGACGTCGCCGCTGGTCCCGGTCTTGACGATGATGTTCTCGAACTGGCTGGTGTCTTCGAGCCGGCCGTTGACGTTGAGCGTGTACTGGAACGCCTGTCCCGGCGGTGTCGGCGGCGCGCCGACCTGTCCGGCCGAGACCTGCTGGCTCTGCTGCTGGATCGCCTGGATGACGTCCTGCGGCACGAGTCCACGCGCCTGCAGCTTGTTCGGATCGAGCCAGATGCGCATCGAATACTGGCCGGCGCCGAACACCGTGACGTTGCCGACGCCGGGCAGGCGGGACAGCTCGTCGCGGATATTGATGGTGGCGTAGTTGCTCAGGAAAAGACTGTCGAAACGGGAGTCCGGCGAGGTCAGCGTCACGAACAAGAGGATCGAGGTCGATTTCTTCTGAACGGTAACGCCCTGGTTCTGCACCGATTGCGGCAGCTGCGACAGCGCGCTGGAAACGCGGTTCTGCACCAGCACCTGCGCGAAGTTCAGATCCGTTCCGATCTTGAAGGTCACCGTCAGGGTGTAGGTGCCGTCAGAGCCGCTGTAGGACTGCATGTAGAGCATGTCCTCGACGCCGTTGACCTGCTGCTCGATCGGCAGCGCGACGGTGTCGATCACGGTCTTGGCGCTGGCGCCCGGATAGCGCGTCGTCACCTGCACCGTCGGCGGCACCACGTCCGGATATTGCGCGATCGCGAGGTTGAACAGCGCCACGCCACCGATCAGGATCATCAGCAGCGCAATGACGTTCGAGAGGACCGGCCGCTCGATGAAGAATTTTGAGATCATGGCTGGCGGCCCCTCACTTGGCAGACGCCTGCGGCTGCTCGATCTTGGTCTCTTGCGGATCGATCTTCTGGCCCGGGATCACGCGCAGCAGCCCCGAAATGACCACGCGGTCGTCAGGCCGCAGGCCGCTCTCGATCACGCGCAGGCCATTGTCGGTTGGGCCGATCTGCACCTTGCGCTGTTCGACGACGTTGTCCTTGTTGGCCACCAGCAGATAGCGGCCGCCCTGGTCGCTGCCGAGGGCCGTATCAGGAACGAGCAGGGCGTCCTTGTCCTGGTCGAAGGGCACGCGGACGCGGACGAAATAGCCTGGGAGCAGCACCCGCTTGTCGTTGGGGATGACGCCGCGCACGGCGAGCGTGCCGGTTGATGTATTGAGGGTCGGCGAGACGTAGTCGAGGTGGCCTTCATGCGGATAGCCGGTCTCGGTCTGGAGGCCCACCTCGACCGGCAACTGTCTGAGCTCGGCCACCGTCAGTCCGCGGCGTTGCGCCTCGGCCCGGATGCGCAGCACGTCCTGCTCGTTGACGGTGAAGTTGACCCAGATCGGGTCCATGGCAACAATGGTCGCAAGCTGCGTCGGGGAGGAGGCGCCGACCAGCTCGCCGACCGAGACCAAATGCGCGCTGACGATGCCGTCGAACGGCGCGCTCACCTTGGTGTAGCTGTAGTTGAGCTCCGCGATCCTGGTGTTGACCTGGGCCTGCTGGAGATTGGCCTGGGCGTTGTCGCGGGTCGACGTCGACGTGTCCAGCGTCGCCTGCGAGACCGCCTGCCGCTGCACGAGCTCCGCCTGTCGTTTGAAATCAGCTTCCGCCTGCCTGAGCGAGGCCTGCGCGCCGGCCTCGGCGGCCTGCGCCTGCTCGAGCTTCAGCTTGTAGGTCTCGGGCTCGATCGTGAACAGCTGGGTGCCCTGCTTGACGAAGGTGCCGTCGGTGTAGTCGATCGTTTGCAGAAAACCCTGCACGCGCGCGACGAGATCGACGCTCTTGATCGGTGCGGTGTTGCCGGTAGCCTCGACGTAGCGCGTGACCGGGCGCTGTATGGGTGTGGCGACATCGACTTTCGGGGGCGGCGGCGCCACGTAGGCGTTCTTGTCCTCGCAGCCGGCGAGCGCAACCACCGCCACCGCGGCGGCCAGCCCCCGCCCGATATGTTTCCGCGCGCCGTGAAACGGTCCGGGATGGACGGAATTCGCTGAGGTCATTCGGTGGCCCCCGATGGTGGTCTGTCGGTGCGGCAGGCTACCAACAATTGCCGGGCCGTGGAACACCATAGCCGTGGCAGTCGTGGGCCTTGCACCGTGCGAATGCCGGCCGCGGCGCGGCCAAGGTCCCGCAGCTCTGGCTCTATGCCGACAACGACCGCCTCTACAAGGAAGACCTCATCCGCGAATATCACGACGCGCTCGCAGCCGCAGGCGGCAACGCGCGCTTCGAGCTGCTTCACGGCGTCCCCGGTGACGGCCATTTGCAGCGGCTCTCTCCCGAGCGATGGCGTGCGATCGCAGATCAGTTCCTGGCTTCGTTAGATCGCGAATGATTTCTTTGCGGGAAACGGATGGCTACAAGGTGGAGAACGAACGCTTCCTCCCATGAAGTTCCCTACAATCCGGGTGATCTCGCCGCCCAAGCCTTGGTGGCCTGGCAGCTTTCCATCGCTCGGGCGTAGGCAGGACGTGCCGTCGTGCGCACGAGATAATCCCGCTCGGTCGGACCAGGGACGTAGTTGCCCGTTCGCAGGCCGAGCAGGAGGGCGTAGCTCACCGAGATATCGGCGGCAGTGAATCGGTCGCCGACGAGATAGGGGCAATCCGCGAGGCGACGGATGACCAACCCCAGCCGGCTCTCGAAGGTCTCGGCTGCCCAGCGCGTCACCCGGGCGCCTCGCTCGGCTTCCGGCGCCAGCTGGCGACCGATAAGGACTGCATTCATCGGCCCGGCAAGCCCGGCCTCGCCCAAGTGGAGAAATTGCAGATAGGGTGCGAAGGCAGGATCATCGGGGGCGACGGCAAGCGAATTCGGGCCGTGACGGGCGAGCAGATACTCAAGAATCGCGATCGACTCGACCATGATCGTGTCGCCGTCCTGCAGCACCGGAATGAAGCCGCCGGGGTTGACCGCAAGGAAATCTAAATCTTTCTCGGCTGCGAGCAGATCGACCGGGCGCAGCCGATAAGCCAATCCGAGTTCCTCAAGCAGCCAAACAACACGGAAGCCGCGGCCTTCGCCATAGACGGTGAGCATGGTTGAACATTCCTGGATTGGACTGGATATACTGACTCGCAGACGCTCTAGCGCGGTCTGATCTCCGCATATTTCACCATCGCCTTGTCGAACTTCCGCTTGAACAGCCACATCGCGCCCAAAATCTCGCGGAAGCTCGCCGAGCTTCGCGCCCGGTCGACCTTGCCGAAGGCGAAGATGCTGTTGTTGCGCAAGTGCTTCATGATGGTGGGATTGGACACCCTGTAGTTCAGGAGATCGCCGGACCTCAGCGCGGCTCGCGTCGGCGTCGGGATGATCTGGATCAGCTCGAACAGCTTCATCTGCTCGATCGGATCGGGCAGCGTCTTCACGATCGCGGGGATTTCGGCAAACAGCTCCGCATGCGCGTTCATGAGGCCGTCGCGGACGTTGGTCCAGTGATTGAAACGGCGGTCGGTGCCGCGGGACCGCGCCTCTTCCTTGTCGTCGCGCGCGTTCAAAGCCGGATCGATGGCCGCGATCGTGCCCTTGATCGCTTCCCATTTGCGCTGGCCGTTGCGGTCCTCGGATGGGCCGGTCTGCAGGCTGCCCATATAGGTATTCGAGCGTGCGTTGCGGACGTTCTGCTTGCCGTTCGTCTCGGCGTAGAAGAGACCGAGGCTGATGCGGCCCGCGGCCTCGGCGTCAGCAGGCGCAAGCCCTTTGGCGCGCGCAATCGCGGTGCCAAGATCGACGACGTCCTTGAACGGTGTCGGCGAATTCTGAGCGCTCGCGGGCGGCGCCTCCATGATCTCGAAGATATCGGCATATTCGTCGACCAGCGGCTCGATCGCGGCGTCGAAATAGGGCGGAGGGATCCCGAACTTGTTCGGCTGGCCGATCCGCGACGGCATGGCATCGGTCAGATCCTTGTAGGTGCTGATGACAGCGACGCGGGCGAGATAAAGCGCCTGGCCCGGCAGGTTCGGCAGCGGCTGCTTGGTCTCGATCTGGCGGCGCCGCTCGGCAAGGATCGACTTGAACTCACCGAGCGCGTGCTCGTAAGCGGCTGATGCCTGCGACTGCGCCGGCGTCGGCGCGCCTTGTCCCGAGGCGGGCGTTATGAGGAACAGGGCCATCGCCGCAGCGGCGGCATAACATCGTGTTCGCATCGCGAGGTTCCCGGGCCTGCCGATTCGGCTTCCGGGGAGATCGTAAGCCCCAAAGATGCGGGTTGGCGAGGGGTGGTCGGGAGGAGGGATGGGCCCACTTTTCACCGGACAACTTTACGATTCGGTAGCGCCCGACCTGCACAATGTACCGTCATGTCCCGGGGGCTACGCGAGGCCTTTTACGCGAAGTTTATCATCTTCGTTAACCAAGCGCTGGTCCCGGCGACTGTTTCGTCTCATGACCCTTTTGACTCCTGTCAATCATTTTTCCGCGAACCGTCGAGAAGGCTTGGCAATGCCGGATTTTGGAATGGTACAGCGCCTTGGCCGGCTCCTGTCGCGATGGCAGCGCGACTCCCGTGCGAATGTCGCCGCCATCTTTGCAATCGCGCTCGTGCCGCTCATTGCGTCGATTGGATGTGCCATCGACTACAGCATGGCGACGCGCATCAAGGCGAAGCTGCAAAGTTCGGCGGATGCGGCGAGCGTGGCCTCGATCTCGGTCAACTCGGCCGGGTACAACGCCGCGATGGCGATGACGTCGAACGGATCGGTTGCCGCCGGCGTTACGGAAGCGAACAACATCTTCAACGGAAACGTCACCGGGTTCGCCAACAGCTACACCAATCTGGGTGTAACGAGCACCGTCACCAAATCGGGATCGAGATTGTCGGCGTCCGTGCAATTCAGTGCGGACGTCCCCGTCACCTTCATGCAGCTTCTCGGCTACCACAAGCTGACCGTGACCGGCAGTTCGTCCTCGTCCACGACGCTGCCGCTGTATCTCGATTTCTATCTGACGCTGGACGTCTCGGGCTCGATGGGCCTTCCCTCGACCACCGCGGAAGCGCAGCGCATGCAGTCGATCAATCCCGACAACTACCGGCAATATCCGACGGGCTGCACGTTGGCCTGCCATTTCTCGCCGCAGAACAGCGCCTGCACGGATTCCGGCACGCAAGGCTATCCCACCAACAATTATTGCCTCGGCTACGCGATCTCGCGCGTCAGTCAGAGCGGGTACAGGGGCCTGCTCAGCCCCAAGGCCACCAATCCCATGGGCGTTCAGCTGCCGTCCTCGATCGTCTCCGGACTGCCGAATTCGCTCTACTCAAATCTCGCGACGGTGGCGAATTGCCCGACCGACGGGACCGATTCCTGCATCCAGCTGCGGCTTGACGCCGTCGGCTATGCGGTGAACCAGCTGTTCGTCACGGCGAACAATACGGCGAGGGTGACGAACCAGTTCCGCATCGGCCTCTATCCTTTCATCCGCTATCTGTACTCGTATTTCCCGTTGACCAGCAGCATCAACGGTTCGACGACCAATCCGTCGACGATCAACTATGCGGCGGCCAATCTGGCGACGCTGCTCGATACCAACATGAATGCGAGCCTCGGCTCGGGCGGCACGCATATCGACACGGCATTGTCGAGCGTGAACACGCTGATCACGAGTGTGGGCGACGGCAGCGCGTGGAACAACACGCTGCCCTATGTCTTCCTCGTCACCGATGGCGCGCAGGATCCGCAGGTCAAGGGCGTTCCCAACGGCTCCTGGTCGGGCAGCAACCATGCCACTACCATAAACCCGGCCACGTCGTGCACGCCGCTGAAGAACCGCGGCATCATCATCTCCGTGCTGTACATTCCCTATCAGAAGATCAATCCGGTCAACACGTCCTTCGCCGGCGACGAGGACGATTACGCCAACTGGAACATCCCGAACATTCCGGCCAGCCTGCAGAACTGTGCCTCTCCGGGCTTTTTCTACACCGCGAACACGCCTGCCGACATCACGGCGGCATTGAACGCGATGTTCAATCACGCGGTCCAGGAGGCCCACATCACCAACTAATCCGCTGCCTGATACGCTGGTGCCGTCGTCAGGAATTTTGCATAGGCATCGGCGTCGGGCGGCAGGAAATGTCCTTTGAGCCCGCCGCGCTTCCGGGTCTTTGCGCCGATGTCGGCCATCAGCTCGTCGAAATGCCGGTAGTGATAAGGTGCGACACACAGGCCGCCATAGACGCCGGCGGCCGGTCGCTCCACGCGCTTGAAGTGCAGCATCATCTCGATGTTGTCGCGCATCTGGCGCTCCGTCGGCTGGTTCGCGAGCTGTCCATCGGCATAGCGCACCAGCCAGTTGGCGGCGAGATCGGCGCAGAGCACGGTGCAGAAGGACGAGTTGAAGCCGACGAAGCCGAGGTCGGGCAGGTCAGGATTGGCGATCAGGCGGTAGAGCCGATACTGCCCGTCCGCATCGACCAGCTTTTGCTGATAGGCCTGGGGAAGGAAGGGCACGCCGAGCTTGTAACCGATCGCGAGAACTGCGACGTCGGCACCGATGCGCTCGCCGCCGCTCATCACGATGCTGTCGCCTTCATAATGATCGAACGTGCCGAACACCGCCTTGATGCGACCGTCGGCGACCATCGGGTAGAAGCCGGGCGTCGCGATCGGCACCGAGCAGTTGACGCCATCCTCGATCCGCTCTTTCGGCACCATCTTGCACTTGCCAAGCTTGAGCTGCGCTTTCAACAGGCTCTCGAGGCCGCGCCAGTTCGCCCAGATCAGGGGCGCCGCGAGACGGTACGCGAGCCGTGACATCGCACCGAGGCCCCAGCCCGGAAACATCTCCTCCTGCGCGCGGATATAGAGGATGCGCTTGAAGTTCACGAGCCCGCCGATGAAATAGGGGATGCGCCAGACCGGCTCGCGCATCACGATGGTGACCTCGCGCGCTCCCGCTTTCACCGCGTTCACGGCAATGTCGGTCGCCGATTTCGATCCGCCGAGCACGACGATTCGGCGGCCTTTCGCAAGCGTGGAATCGCCGTATTTCGACGAATGCAGGATCTGGCCGCCCTCCGCCAGAAAGCCGTTCTCGCCCGGGCAATGCAGCTCCCGCGGCTCGTTGAACTGCCCGGTGCAAACAGCGACGAAATCGAAGTCCTCGTTGCTGGTCGCGCCATCCTTGCCCGACAGCGCGAGCGTCCAGCCCGGTCTGCCATCGGTGCGCCGCGCCATGCCGGAAACCGTCGTATTGAGGCGCAGCATGCGGTCGAGACCGAAGCTTTTCGCGTAGTCGGCAAGATAAGCATGGACCTGCGGCCCGGTCGGCCATTCCGGATAGGTCTCGGGCATGGCGCGGTCGGTGTAGCGGTAGAGATCCTTGGGGCTTTGGGTCTGCACCTCGGGGTAGGAGCGCGCCGGCTCCCAGACGCCGCCGAGATCGGCGCTGCGTTCGACGATGGTGACGTGGTGGCCGCGGGAGGAGAAGGCTTTCGCTGTGGCGAGGCCGGAGACGCCGGCGCCGATCACGCAGACATGCTTGGGGCTGACCATGGGATGGCTCGCAATCGTTGTGTTTTGCGTGCAAGCGGCCACTTTCGGCCGCAAGGTGCGGCCGGCGGGGCTGCAGGCAGGTGAATGTGGACGCGAGGAGGCGGTTGCCTAGTCGTTGGCCTCGGGCGGCAGGAAGTCGACCTCGTGCAGCGCCGAGATGCGCACGACCTCGGCCGGGTCGGTCAGATTGTGCAGCTGGTTGAACAGCGCTTCCAGCTTCTGCATCGGCGAGACCCAGAACAGCGCGCGGCACGGCTTGTCGGACTTGTTGAAATAGCCGTGCGGAATGCCGCGGGGCATGCGCACGAGGTCGCCGGCATGGGCCTTGACCCAGACGCCGTCGAGCTTGAGGTCGAGCGTGCCTTCCTGCACCAGGATGAATTCGTCCTGGGTCGGATGAATATGCACCGGCACGAACTGGCCGGGATCGCTATTGGTCTCGAACGCGAAGGTGGAGTCGGTGACGGCCTTGGGGAAGTAGACCTGCCCGAGGATATTCCAGCTCTTGCCGCCGTAGCCTGTGCCGTTTGCGGTAATGCCCTTTTCGAGTGCAGTCATGGCTCGCCTCCTGTTGGATACCGGCGAGGATGGAGCTTCAGCCAGACGCGAGCGGCTGTCTATCCGCTAAACGAATCCGGCCGTGGCTATTGCCCTGCAGCACGGCGAATTTGCAACACGGCCCTTTTCGCATCCCCGGAACTATTATAGGCTTAAAGCAATTCCGCGACGCGAAGCGTGGTCGATCATGTCCGCAGCCGTGCAGGAAATGACCGCAAGGGCGCCCGCAGCCGAACGGCTTGCGGAGTTCGCTCGCGTCACCACCGATGATGTCGACGAAGCGGCCGAACAGATCGGTCGCATTTTCTGCCCGCACGATCTCAAGCCGGCGCAGGCCCGTGCGTCCGGATTTTCGGCCCGGCACAATTGCGCAGCCTTCGACGGCTTTTCCATCAACTATGTCGGCTATGGCGGGATCGTCAGCATCGATCCGGGCTGCCTCGATCGCTTCTTTCTTGTCCAGGTCCCGCTCACAGGCAGTGCCCATATTCACGCAGGTGCCAACGGATTCGACGTCGCGCCTGGCAAGATTGCTTCGCTGTTGTCGCCGACGATCGCGACGCAGATGACGTGGCGTGACTGTGCGCAAGCGATCTTGCTGCTCGATCGCCGCATGGTCGAGCAGCGTGCCGCGGCGCTGTCGGGCAGGGCGGCGGGCGCGGTCGAGTTCGATCCCGTGATCGACCTGAGCGCGCCGTCGGGCCGGCATCTGCAAGCCAGCCTTGCCGAGCTGATGACGCTTGCCGAACGGCTGGGACCGTGCGGCAGGTTTTCGCCGACGGCGATGGCTGATTGGCGCGAGGTGCTGCTCGATCATCTGCTTAATGGCCAGCGGCACGGCCTGTCGGATGCGATCACCACGTTCTCGGGTCAAGCCGAGCGCCTGCCGCGCGCGCTCCGCGCTGCGCGGGACTATCTTGCTGATAATGCCGATGAGCCGCTCGATCTCGCGCAGCTCGCCTGCGCCTCCGGCATCGGCGTCCGTGCGCTTCAGCTCGGCTTCCGCCGTCACTTCGGGATGTCGATCTCGGAGATGCTGCTCGATATCAGGCTTGCCAGTCTCCACGCCCGGCTCGCGAAGGCGTCATTCGACGTCTCGATCACCGATCTCGCATTCGATCTCGGCTTCACGCATTTGAGCCGCATGGCCGGAGCCTATCGCGAAAAATTCGGCGAGACACCGTCGGCCACGCTGCGACGGCGGATGAGCTAAAGCATGATCTGGAAAAGTGTGAAGCGGTTTTCCCTCGCGACATCAGCGGAACGCGTTTGCGCGGAGATCATGCTCAAACAAAGAGCTAAAGCGCGATGACCAATCTCATCGCGCTTTAGCGAGAGGCAGACCTATTTTCGGGATCGCGTGGCGCTGTCCTCGGCCGCCTGCCTGCGCAGGAAGCCCTCGAGATCGGCCTGCACCGAATAGGGCGTCGGGATCGCATCCCCCGCGGCATCGACAGCGGTATCGAGCGAGCGGCGCAGCATGCGTGCGAGTTCGGCCTTGCGGTAGGGTTTTGCCAGCAGCGGCGCGCCCGTGGTCGCGCTTCCCGGCGCGTGCTGGGAATCGTGAGCGTAGCCCGAGGTGAACAGCACCCGCAGCGACGGACGCGCGGCCACCATCCGGTCCGCAAGCTCGCGGCCGTTGATGCCGCCGGCCATCACGATGTCGGTGAACAGCAGGTCGAACGGCGTGCCGCTGGCCGCGATCGCAAGCGCTTCGGTCGCATTGGCGGCGGGGACGACCTTGTAGCCGAGGCTCTCGAGCTGGACCGTGACGTATCGGCGGACGTCGCGGTCGTCCTCGACGCAGAGGATGGTCTCGGTGCCGCCCACGATCTTGCGCGCATCATAGCTTGCGGGGCGCAACGCGCTGGTCTCTGCCTTTGGCAGATAGATCGTGAAGGTGGTGCCGCGGCCTTCCTCGGATTTGACCTTGATGCCGCCGCCGGACTGCTTGACGAAGCCGAACACCATGCTGAGCCCGAGGCCGGTGCCTTTGCCGACCTCCTTGGTCGAGAAGAACGGATCGAAGATCCGTTCGACGTGCGCTTGCGGAATGCCCGTGCCGGTATCGATGATCTCGATCTCGACATAGTCGCCGGCGTAGCCGGCGCCGACCGCAACGGCCTCGCGCACGCCGAACACCACATTGCGCGTCGTCAGCGTCAGGCGGCCGCCCTCCGGCATCGCGTCGCGGGCGTTGATGGCGAGATTGAGCAGCGCCGCGCTGAGCTGCCCGCGGTCGGCGTAGGCGAGCCAGACATTGCCGTCGAGCTTCCGCACGATCTCGATCTTCTTGTCGAACGTTGCCAGCAGCAGCTTTGAAAGCTCCTCGAGCAAATCGTTGACGTCGATCTCGGCCGGCTGCAGCGCCTGCTTGCGCGCAAACGACAGCAGGCTCGAGGTCAGCGCGGCGCCGCGGTCGGCAGCCTCGCTGATCAGCTTGGTGATGGAGACGAGCGGCGGATTGTCCTTCACGGCCTCGGCCAGGATCTCGATCGTGCCCGTGATGACCGTGAGCATGTTGTTGAACTCGTGCGCGATGCCGCCGGTGAGCTGGCCGACCGCCTCCATCTTCTGGGACTGGATCAGCTGCTCCTCCGCCGCGCGCTTTTGCGTCACGTCCTTGACGAAGACGTTGATGACGGAGCGGTCACCGATGCGCAGCGCGGTGCTCGACGCCTCGATCAGGATGTCGTCGCCGGTTCGGTGCAGGATGTTTGCCTCGAAGCGAATGCCGATCGGCGTATCGCGGAGTTCCGGCAGGATGCGCATCATGCGCTGCCTGAAACCTGGGCGCAGCGGCTCGGCGACGAGCAACTCGACCACGTCGGCACCCAGAGCTTCCAGCCGCGACCAGCCGGTCAGGGCCTCGGCCTGCAGGCTCCACTCCAGGACAATGCCGGTGTCATCGGTCTGGATGAAGGCGTCGAGCGCGGTCCTGATGATGGCTTGCGTCATCTGCGCGCTGCCCGTGCGCGCCTGCGCCTGCTCCGCCAGTTCGGCGGTGTGGCGTTGGCGCTGTGACGTCGCGATGCTGCGTGCGCAAATGCGGGCGAGCAGCACCGCAACTGCGCCGCTTGCGAGCAGGGCAACGATCTGGGCAGCGCCGAAACCGCTGCCGGCCACGGCATAGGAGGCAAAGAGAGCCGCGGCGGTCACGACGGACTGCGCGGCCATCGCAAATGTCAGAAGCCCCCTGAGTTTCATGCTCTCACACCAAAGACGACAACCGCACCGGCCACCCGGTCCCGGCTGCCCTTGATGTGAGCTACAGACTCCGCGCGTCGGCGTCGAGGGGCAATTTGAGGTAGTGTCGTCCTCCTGCCTTTCCTTTGGGTTCAACCCCCCGGGGCGAATCGGTCTGGCGCGAAGGGCGTGCATACAAGCAATGCGATTGACAGCTGTATTGAGGTGTGATCGTTCAAACTAACCTCCAGGAGTGCATCATGTCCCCGCCGCTCAACCGAATAAACAGCGACGAGCGTCTGCCGACGCAGACTGACGTCGTCGTCATCGGCGGCGGCGTCATCGGCGTCTCTGCGGCCTATCATCTGGCGAAGAAGGGGCTCTCCGTTGCCCTCGTCGAGAAGGGCCATGTCGGCGGCGAGCAATCGAGCCGCAATTGGGGCTGGTGCCGTCAGCAGGGCCGTGCGCGCGAGGAGATTCCGCTCGCGCGCGAAGCTTTGCGGCTGTGGGAAGACATGCAGACCGATGCCGGCGTCGATGCCGGCTTCCGCCGCACCGGCGTGCTGTTCCTGACCAAGAACAAGGACGAGCTCGCCGGCTGGGAGCGCTGGGCCGCCGTCGCGCGCGAGATGCAGGTGCACTCGACCGTGCTGACTCCGGCCGAGGTTGCCGAGCGCATGCCGGGAAATACCGACACATGGGTCGGCGGCCTGCACACGCCGAGCGACGGACGCGCCGAGCCGTCGATGGCGGTGCCGGCGCTTGCGACGGCTGCGCGCAAGCACGGCGTCACCATCCATCAAGGCTGCGCCGCGCGCGGGCTGGAGACGACAGGCGGGCGCGTCAGCGCCGTCGTCACCGAGAAGGGCACCATTCGCACCCAGGCCGCGCTGCTGTCGGGCGGCGCATGGTCGTCGCTGTTCTGCCGCCGCCATGGCATCGAGCTTCCGATCGGTCTCGTCAATGCCACGGCGTGCCGGACCACGCCGGCGCCGGAGATCACCTCGGGCGCGCTCGGCACCGATCTCTACTGCATCCGCCGCCGCCTCGACGGCGGCTTCACGCTGGCGCTGCGCAACCGCGGCACGGTCGAACTGTCGCCCGATTTATTCCGCTACGCGCGCACTTTCTGGCCGACCTATCAGCATCGCAAGGGTGGCCTGAAGCTGTCATTCGGCAAGTCGTTCTTCGACCAGATCATGCGCGGCACCAGCTGGAGCTTTGACAAGCCGTCGCCGTTCGAGACCGAGCGCGTGCGCGATCCCGCGCCTGACATGTCGCTGGTTAATGCGGCATTGGCCTCGCTGATCAAGGCGAACCCCGAGCTGAAAGACATCGAGATCGCGGAGGCTTGGGGCGGCACCATCGACTGCACGCCGGATACGATCCCGGTGATCTCGCCGGTTGATGCGCTGCCGGGCTTCTTCCTCGCCACCGGCTTCTCCGGCCACGGCTTCGGCATCGGCCCCGCCGCCGGCAAGCTCGCCGCAGACCTCGTCACGGGTGCGACGCCGCTGGTCGATCCCGGCGCCTATAGCCACAAGCGCATGATCGACGGCCGGCGGCTCGCGCCGGTCAGCCCGTTCTAAAGGCGCGGCATGACGGTTCTCTACAAGGCTAATCTGGTGCGCGGCGCGGAGTGGGCGCGCTTGTTCGCGGAGCGCGCGCCCGACGTGCCGTTCCGGCTCTGGCCCGACATCGGCGATCCGGCCGATGTGCGCTATCTCGTGGCATGGGTGCCGCCGGACGATATCGCACGGAGCTTTCCGAATCTCGAGCTGGTGTTCTCGGTTGGCGCCGGCGTCGACCAGTTCGACCTCACAAAATTGCCGCCGCATGTGCCGCTGGTTCGCATGATGGAGCCTGGCATCACCGATCGCATGGTCGAATATGCCTGCATGTCGGTGCTCGCATTGCACCGGGACCTCGTGCAGTTTATCGGCCAGCAGCGCGAGCAGGTCTGGCGCGAGCTCCCCGCGATCTACGCGGGCGAGCGGCGAGTCGGTGTGATGGGGCTCGGTCTGCTCGGTCAGGCCGTGCTCGATCGGCTCAAATCGTTCGGCTTCTCACTGCTCGGCTGGAACCGTTCACCGCGCAGCATCGACGGCGTCACGTGTTATGCGGGCGCGAACGCCTTGGCGGATTTCCTCGGGCAGACCGACATTCTGGTCTGCCTGCTGCCGCTGACATCGGAGACGCGCGGCATCCTCGACGCAAATCTGTTCGCGCGTCTGCCGCGTGGTGCGCGGCTGCTCAATGTCGGCCGGGGCGGCCATCTGGTCGAGGCCGATCTCTTCGCGGCGCTCGACAGCGGGGTGTTGTCGGCCGCCGTGCTCGATGTCGCCGAGCAGGAGCCGCTGCCTGCGGGCCATCCATTCTGGAGCCATCCGCGCATTCTGCTGACGCCACACATCGCCAGCACGACGAAGCCGGAAACGGCCGTCGACTACGTGCTCGACACCATCGCGCGTCACCGTCGCGGCGAAGCACTGCCGGGCTTGGTCGATCGTCGTCGCGGTTACTGAGGGTGCGGTGCTGAAAGGAGCATCGGCGCGGGTCTCGATGAATCTCGAGTGCCATATCAAGCAGCACGCTCGAACCATTCGATCGGCTTGCTCTTGGCGAAGTCGTTGACCTTGGTCGTGCGTCGCCAGGCGCGAGGGATGATTGCCCTCGCACCGCCGCCATTCGGTCGGTACAAGCGCCGCGCCGACTTCGAGCCGGAATAGATCGGCATCTTGTTCTTCGATTCGGGAGCCGTAGTTCTCCGGTTTTGACACGTATTAACCTGTTGTGGTGAAACCTAGATATGCTTCTCGTGGTTGCGAGGGCGAATCTGCTGCGGCGGCGCGTTCTGATTTCGGCCAGCGGCAATGTTGTCGGATTGCTCCTTGCCTCAAGGCGCTGACTTCATGCCAACGCCCAGGCCATGCGGCGATTGTCGTCTTCGCAGGGGCAGTCGGAGCGACCAAAGCCCATTGGAGATCCAGTCGTGGTTCGCTTGCATGTCGAACGTTTCATTCGCAGCCGGATCGTTCGCCGATCCCTGGCGCTTGGGATTATCGCTCTCAGCGGATGGGCCCTGTTGCCTTATGTGACCTACCGAATCGCTCCCTCCGCCTATGTCAATGCCGAGCTCATGCGGGTGACTGCGCCGATGGCGGGTCAGCTCTCGTCAGATCTTCCACGCAAGGGTGAATATTTCGAGCGCACCCGGATGGTGCCGCTGGTCGAGGCGCGTTCGCCGGATCGCCGGCACTTCATGGACCTTGACCAGCAGCTTGCCGTGTCCACCAAACGCGCCGAGCTCGCACGTCGGCAACTCGAGGAAATCGCCGAGCTCGATCGTAAGCTCCGCGAGCGCAGCGACGACTATCGTTCTGGGATGGTGGCGCGCCTGAGCCACGAGATCGGTGAAACGGAAGTTGAAAAAGGCGGCTGTCTCGCCGAAGCGCGACAGCGGAACGATGTCGCGGGCCGGATGGAGAGGCTCGTGAAGCTCGGCATCAGTTCGCAGATCCGCTCCGGTGAGGCCCAGGCCTCGCAGGAGGCAACTGCAGCGCGGTGCCAGATGGCCGATCAACGCCTGCAGCGCCTCAGGACGGAACTGGGGGCGGCCGAGAAGGGCATCTATCTTCGTGGCGATGCCAATGACGTGCCCTATTCTCAGCAGCAGCGCGAGCGGCTTGTCCTCCGCCGACAGGAGCTCGAGACGGACCTGTTGCAGAACAGCTCACGTGCCGCGCAGCTGGCGGCGGAAATCGCAGAGGAACGCACTCGACTTGATCGTCTCGATCACTACGATCTGTCCTTGCCCGCGGCCCATGTGGTCTGGTCGGTCGCGGCCAGCCCGGGCTCGATGGTCACGGAAGGACAGTCGGTCTTCGACTTCGCAGATTGCGAACGGCGGTTTATCGTTGTTGAACTACCCGAGCGCGATTTCGAGAAGATCAAGGCCGGAGATGCGGCTACCGTCCGCCTGATTGGGAGCCGCGAATGGAAGACCGGCCAGATCCGGCAGGTCCGCGGATCGGCAGCGTACGGCGATGATCGGCTGCTTGCGGCTCGGGTGCCGCGGCCTGATCCCGGCAACATTACCATCGAGATATCGCTTCCGCCCAATGAGACGTCGGCCGACCGCAACGGCTCCTGCGATATCGGACGGTTGGCTGAGGTGCGCTTCGAGCGCAGAGCCGACGGCCTGCTACGATTGGTCAGCTCGAAGTTGAAATGGCTGACCGCTCGCCTGGAACTCGACCAATCGTCCCTGTGAGCGAGCTGTTCCATGCAGGCCATGACTCTGCCTTTCTCTCAGCTGTTCGCGCCGATGCTGGCCATCTTTGCTGTGATGTACCTGTTGGCGCCGACCTTCCCGGTCGCGCGCCCTTGGGCGCGTGTCGCGGTCTTCGTCGTGGTTTGGCTTGTGGTCGCCCGCTATCTCGAATGGCGTATTTTCACCACCGTGCTGCCGGCAGGCGGGACCTGGTATCAGGTCGGCTGGATCTGGTTCTGCCTGGTCGTCGAGCTTCTGACCTTCACAGATCAGTTCATTCTCTATCTGACGTTCCTTCGCAGGACCGATCGTCGAAGCGAAGCAGATCAGTACGAGCGTCGGCTTCGCAGCCTGCCGGATGACGAGCTGCCCTCGGTGGACGTCCTTATTCCGACCTATGACGAGCCATTCGAGGTGCTGGAAAAGACGATCACCGGCGCGCTGTGTCTGGACTATCCAAACATCCAGGTCTGGGTCTTGGATGATGGTCGCAGGCCTTGGCTCAAGGCACTCTGCACGCAAAAGGGCGCCGGCTATCTCACGCGCGCCGACAACTTGAATGCCAAGGCCGGCAATATCAATCATGCCCTGACCAAGACGAGCGGCGAGTTCTTCGCGATCTTCGATGCGGACTTCGTGCCGCAGCGCAATTTCCTGATGCGCACGATGGGCTTCTTCGCTGATTCAAAGGTCGGAATCGTTCAGATCCCGCACGCCTTCTACAATGAGGACCCGATGCAGGCGAATCTCGGCCTGCACAGGGGACTGCCGGACGAACAACGGTTCTTCTTCGATTCCATCATGCCCGCGCGTGATGGCTGGGATGGTGCCTTCTGTTGTGGTTCCAACTCCGTCACGCGTCGCGCAGCACTCCGCGCGGTGGGCGATGCCTTGCCGACCCAGTCCATTACGGAAGACATCCTGTTGACGCTCGTCCTGCTGCGCAAGGGATACGTCACCCGCTATCTCTCCGAACCGCTGGCGATTGGATTGGCGCCGGAAAGCCTTGATGCCTTTTTCGTGCAGCGGCAACGCTGGGCGCGTGGCGCGATCCAGACGCTGTACCTCGCCGCCGGCCCGCTCGGCCCGGGACTGGGCTTGATGCATCGGCTACTCTTCTTTCCGATGCATTGGCTCTCATTGGGCTTGCGGGCGCTCGCGGTTGTGGTGGTTCCGATCGTGTTCATGTGGACCGGCCTGGCGCCTGTCGTCGAGGTCACCCCGGAATCGGTGTTCTACTACTTGTTTCCCGCGATCCTGGCGCTCAACGGCGGCATCTCCTGGTTTGCGCCGCATGTGCATTTTCCGCTCGCCGCTCAGGTGTCGGCGACGATCCAGAGCTTCAAGCTCCTGCCGACGGTGCTGGGGACTCTCGTCAAGCCGACGGGACATGCGTTCAGGGTGACGCCCAAGGGCGCTGCGGCGCGGCGCGCAAGTTACGCTGCGGAGATATTCTGGCCGTCGGCGATCCTGATGGCGTTGACGGTTGTCGGTGTGGTTCTGAACACGATCCCGGAATGGCGGGTCATCGATCATCCGGCGGCTCTACCGATGGTCGCCTTCTGGTCGGTCGTGAACATCATCGTGCTTTTCTTCGTCTGCATGACCTCGCTGCAGGCGCGGATGGGACGCACCGAGGAGCGTTTCGACATCGACGAAACGGTCTTGATCCAGACCGGGACCGGCGAGCAGCTCTCCGGGCGCGTGAGCAACATCTCCCTCTCCGGCGCCGGCGTTACGCTTGGCTCCGACATTGACTGTCCTCGCGCCGGAGAGCCGCTGCGCGTGCATATCATGCAAGTGGGTTGGGTCGATGCGGTGATTGCGCAACAAAGAAGCCGGCTCATCGGGGTGCAGTTCAAATTGCCGCAGTCGCTTGAACGAGACCTGTTGATCCGCAAGCTCTTTACCGTCGCCCGTCTGAAGCGGAACGATGTCGTCGCGTGCTCGGTGAACAGGGCGATGCTTAAGAACATCTGGTCAATGGTCGCGCCGTTGCCCCATATTGTTGCAGGCGGCGCGAAGCCCGCGCCGACCGAGCGTCTGCCGGCAGAGAGCATGGTCATTCGGCCTCAACCGCGGACAGACGATTTTGCACATCTTGCCGGAGTTCGAAGCCTGCATCCGACGAGCTTCACTGAACCTGGCTTTGGCCGAGTGGCCGGCACAGTGATCGAGGCCGTCGCGCCGAGCTGATTGCTGTGTTGTCCTTCTCGTCGGACCAGCCCACGGGCCATCGATCGACGGTCAAGCCGCTCGTCGATGGCGTCAGTCTCCTTCCGGTGCTCTGTCAAAAATCTCAACCGGAACGAGCAACCATCCCTTGGCCCAAGGCGTTTACGGGTTAAGGGTGCAGGGAGCATCTCTTGATCGATCACCGCAGCGATCTTCGCAAAGGGCGTCCGACGCTCTGGGCCTCCGCATTCGTGGCGGTCGCTTGCCTGGCGATTGTCGCGCTCAGCGGCTGGCGGGAGTGGTCCTCGCGACAGACGCTGCTGAAGGGCTCCGAAACAGACATGGCCAATCTTGCCCGGTCGGTGTCGCAACACGCGGACGATACGTTCGAACTCGCGGACACCGTTCTCAATGTGTTGGTCGGCCAACTCGAACTCGAGGGAACCAGCCCGGCGGCGATCGCCAGGATTCAGACTTTTCTTTCCCGGCGCAAAGCCGCGAACCGGATCCGCGCTGTGTTCATCTATGACGAGGCCGGGCGCAGGCTCGCCACCAGCGAGCCCGTGGATTTCGCCGGACTCAACGACAGCGACCGCGAGTATTTCCAGCATCATCGCGCCGTGGCTGAGCGGGGAACTTTCATCGGGCCTCCAGTGAGGAGCAGGTCGGGCGGGCAATGGATCATCACGGCGTCAAGACGCTTCAATCATCCTGACGGCAGTTTTGCCGGAGTGTCTCTCACCACGATCGATGTCGACTATTTTTTACAATTCTATCGCGGATTCGACGTTGGCCAGAACGGTTCAATTGCACTGGCGACCGCAAACGGCATTGTCCTCGCGCGTAGCCCGGACAACGGATATACGGGCCGCGATCTGTCGAGTGCTCCGCTCCTCAAGATTATCCACGAGCGGCCGGCTGCGGACGTCTACTACTTCACGTCGCCTCTCGACGGCGTTCGGCGTCTAAGCTTTTATCAACTCAGCAGTCGCTACCCTGTTCTCGTGGTTGCGACGGAATCGGAAGACGACGTCTTGGCCCCCTGGCGCAGAGCGGCGCTGACGCGCATGGCTGCGGTGCTGGGACTGATAGGGGGGCTCGCTGTTGCGGGGCTTTTGCTGGTGCGCCAGTTGCACCTGCGGCAAAAGATGGCCGCTGCTCTGATGGCCAAGGAGGCGGATTTTCGTCTTCTCGCGGAGCAGTCGGGAGACATGGTCATGCGCATAGCGGTTGATGGGCGGATCCTCTACGCGTCACCCTCCAGCGCGCGAGTTCTCGGCTGGGCTCCGAACGAATTGGTGGATACGTCGGCCCTCGCCGGCATAAATCCGGCGGATCTGGCGCGGGTTGGGGAGACGATCTCCGCGTTGATGAACGGCGAAGCCGAGGAGGCTAGAATCACTTATCGTACTCGGCATCGCGAGAAAGGCGAGGTCTGGATCGAAACCGCGCTGCGCATCGCCAGGGATGCGCAGAGTGGGGACATTAACGGCGTGGTGGCGATCTCGCGCGACATGACCGAACGTAAAGACCTGGAAGATAGGCTGGCGGCTCTCGCCAGCTCGGATGGCCTGACGGCCTTGGCCAACCGCAGACACTTCGACGAGCGGCTAGAGGCGGAATGGGACCGGGCCAGGCGCGAAGGAAGGCCTCTGTCACTGTTGCTGATCGACGCCGATCATTTCAAGAGTTTCAATGATCAGTATGGGCATCAGGCGGGCGATGCTTGTCTTCGCTCGATCGCCGGGGTCCTGGCGGAGCAGGCCAGGCGGCCGGCAGACTTAGCCGCTCGGTATGGTGGAGAGGAATTCGCCTTGCTGCTACCAAATACCGACATGGGAGGATGCGAGCAGGTCGGCGAGCGAATCCGGCAGGCGATTCAGGACCTCGGCATCCTGCATGCGCTCAACGCGCCATCCAAGCAGGTCACCCTCAGTATTGGTGGCGCCACACATATGTCGTTCGACGACAAGGCGGATTGCACCTCGTTGATAGCGGCTGCGGATAAGGCGCTCTACGCCGCCAAGGAGAGCGGACGCAACCGCCTTGTGATGTCAGGACAAGTCATCGCTTGGCCCGGCTCGATACGGGCTTGAAGAGCAGCTGTCGTGCGCCGCCGCATCCGCCTCACGAATTCACGTGCACGAAGTCCCGCAGCAGCGGATAGATCTCGTTGTTCCAGCGCTTGCCGGAGAACACGCCGTAATGGCCGACGCCGGCCTGCATGTGGTGGACGCGGCGATAGGCGCGCACGCCGGTGCAGAGGTCCTGAGCGGCGAGCGTCTGGCCGATCGAGCAGATGTCGTCCTTCTCGCCTTCCACCGTCATCAGCCCCATGCGGCTGACGGCCCTGGTGTCGACGGGGCGGCCGCGATGCATCAGCTTGCCCAGCGGCAGGAGATGCTCCTGAAACACGTCGCGCACGGTCTCGATGTAGAACTCGGCCGGCAGATCCATCACCGCGAAATATTCGTCGTAGAAGGTCTTGATGGTCGCCGCCTTCTCCTTCTCGCCCTTGGCGATGTGGTTGGCGAGATCCATGTGCTGCTTGATGTGCCGCTCGAGATTCATCGACACGAAGGCGGCGAGCTGCACGAAGCCGGGATAGACTTTCCGGAATGCGCCGCGGCATTGCACCGGCACGAAGTTGATCAGGTTCCGCTCGAACCATTCGATCGGCTTGCTCTTGGCGAACTCGTTGACCTTGGTCGGCTGGATCCGCGTGTCGATCGGGCCCGCCATCAGCGTCAGCGTTGCGGGGCGCGAGGGATGGTTGCCCTCGCACATGATGGCGGCGGCCGCGAGCGCCGAGACTGACGGCTGGCAGATCGCCACCATATGTGGGCGCGGGCCGAGCTGTCCCAGGAAGTCGATCAGGTGCTCGGTGTAATCGTCGAGCCCGAAGCGGCCCTCGCTGCGCGGAATGTCGCGCGGATTGTGCCAGTCGGTGATGTAGACATCGTGGTCCTGCAGCAGTGTCTTCACGGTGCCGCGCAGCAGCGTGGCGAAATGGCCGGACATCGGCGCCACCAGCAGCATACGCGGCTGCTCGCTCGCGCCGTCTTTTTTGAAATGCAGCAGCGAGCCGAATGGCGTGGCGTAAGCGATCTCCTCGGTCACGCCGACCTCGCGATTGCCCACCCTGACACTGTTGATGCCATAGGCTGGGCGGTCATAGGTGAGGGTCGAGCGCGAGATCAGCTCCAGCGCCGCCGAGAGCCGGCCGACGGCCTGGTCCGACATCCCCTGCGGTACCAGATTGAGGAATTTCAGCGCCGACGAGGCTCCCGCCCGCAACGGCGCCGTCAAATCCATCTGGTTCTGAAAAGCCTGATAATACATCGACATCATACTGAAGCGCCCACTCATCCGCTGCTTCCATGCAATATCGAAGCCAGACGAGACGTCGCCGCCCTCCTGGAATTGGCACGTCGCTTGCTGCGCGTTGGGTTGGAAACGTGAGGGAAGGGCCCTATGGCGAAGGCGACACTGACCATCAGCAGCAAGAACTATTCATCCTGGTCGCTGCGTGGCTGGCTGCTGACGAAATTTTCCGGGCTCGATTTCGAGGAGATCATCACCGCGCCTGATGACGCATCGGCGCGTGCCGAAATCCTGTTGCTGTCGTCCTCGATCCTGGTGCCCTGCCTGCGGCACGAGGGCGCGACGGTCTGGGATACGCTCGCGATCGCCGAATATCTCAACGAGGTGATGCCGTCAGCCGGGCTACTGCCCGATGATCGCGTTCAGCGTGCGCATTGCCGCTCCATCTGCGGCGAAATCCATTCCGGTTTCACCACGCTGCGCGCCTCGTTGCCGGTGAACCTGAAGGGGCACTTCCCCGGCTTCAAGATCTGGTCGCGCGCGCAGGCCGACATCGACCGCGTCTGGTCCATCTGGCGCGACTGCCTGGCGAAATCAGGCGGCCCGTTCCTGTTCGGCGAGAAGCGCACCATGGCGGATGCGATGTACGCGCCCGTGGTGACGCGCTTCATCACCTACGACGTCAAGCTCGAGCCGCTTCTGAAGACCTATGCCGACACCATCATGGGCATGCCCGAGATGCAGGAATGGATCGCGGCGGCCAAGGATGAGCCGGCCGAGATCGAGGAGCTCGAGGTCGAATATTAGGCAGGCCGCGCGGCGCCTTGCCTGTTTCCGGAGCGGACGCGGCCAGCGTCCGCGCCTGCCTCTATGTCCTTGCGAATATTAACTTTTGCGGACGGTCCTTGGCGGCGGCCAGCTCGCGCGCTGGGCAGATATTGTGCGTGCCATCAGTACTTTGTCGACATCTAGCCGTGAACAGCCGCGTACGGAACCATCAGGCTGATTCGGACGTGATTCGTTCGGGCCGCGTTCCGTTCGTTAAGGTGGAGCGCGGCGCCCGTTGCATTTTGAGACAGGCGCGCCGTCAAGCCGCGCCGGAATGCTTCACGCGCGGCACGCGCCAGCCGATGACGGTGGCTTCCACGGGGACGCCGGCCACGTGGTTCTGCCAGCGGCCCTCGACATAGCGGCAGGCGAACGGCAGTTGATACGTTCCACTGTGGTCCTCACACAGCACTTCGACCGGCAGACCGGGTGGCGGTTCGCCGGCGCCATCGAATTCCGCCAGACGTCTATCACGCGTTGCCATTCCAAAAATCTCCCCTAATCAAAGCCGCGGAAAGAGCGCCCACCTCTTCCGCGCGCGGTTTCCTGCTCCCCATCCAAAGGATCATCCGAGGGAACGTGCCAAGCTCAACGCGAGAATGCGGTGCGAGTGTGGTAGCCTCACGCGGCTCAGCGCAATCGGCGCACATTGCCGTGATCGATGATGAGGAACCTGAATGCCGCGCCGGATCGCCGCTGTTTGTTTAACCATGTTACCGATCGTCGCGCATACAGAGGTCGCGGCGCAGGACGTTCCCGGCATCGAGATCTGCACGGTCGAGAAGACCATGGAGCGGCGTACCAGCTGCCTGCAGAGCAATGTCGATTTCCTCCAGAAGACCATCACCAAGCTCAATCTCGATCACCAGCAGAAACTGGATGCCGCCATGAGGCAGATCGATACGCTGAAGGTGACGCTGGCCGGTTTGCAGAAAACCATCGGCGATCTCCAGGCCGCGCAGGCGAAGCAGGCGGAGGATCTGAAGAAGAAACAGGATGCGCCGCCGCCGAAGGATGCGAAGTAGGTGCCGTAGGATGGGCAAAGGCGCTCTTGCGCCGTGCCCACCATCTGTTGGTGATGGAGGTGCCATAGGGTGGGCAAAGCGAAGCGTGCCCACGGCCGCGGGCAATGAAGCAACGGATCGTGGGCATGGCGCTAATGTGCCTTTGCTCACCCTACCGGTTCCCCGCTAGCGGCACGACAGCAATCCCGATCAAGCGATGCGCGCGGTGAGGGCGCATCATCACCCCGCTTCGAACGAGAGCCTTGAGCCATGAACCCAGCCCAGCGCGCGCTCTGGTACATCGAAAGCCATCTGGCCGAGCCGATGACGCTCGATGAGATCGCTGCGATCGGAGGCGTCTCGCGGTTCCACATGGTGCGTGCGTTTGCCGCAGCCACCGGCTTCCCGGTGATGCGCTACGTGCGGGCGCGGCGGCTGAGTGAGGCGGCGCGTCGTCTCGCCAACGGTGCGCCGGACATTCTCAGCGTCGCGCTGGAGGCGGATTACGGCTCGCACGAAGCGTTCACCCGCGCGTTCCGCGACCAGTTCGGCACCACGCCCGAAACGGTAAAAGCGGCGACGTGCACAAGCCAGCTCAAGCTTCAGGAGCCGATCCTCATGGACTCCACGATCTCGGACACTCTCAAAGCCCCCCGTTTCGAAACCGCAAAGGCCTTCCTCGTCGCCGGCCTCGCCGAGCGCATCACCTGCGACAATGGCGCCATCATCCCCGGGATGTGGGCCCGCTTCCACCAGCAGGTCGCCGACATTCCCGGGCGCATCGGCAAATTGGCTTACGGCGTCTGCTGCAACGGCGATGATTCCGGCAATTTCGATTACATCGCCGGTGTCGAGGTCGCCGACTTCTCCGATCTGCCACGCGGGCTCAGTCGCATCCGTATCCCCGAGCAGCGCTACGCGGTGTTCACCCACAGCGACCACGTCGCCTCGATCCGCCGCACCGTCAACGCGATCTGGAATCAATGGCTGCCGGCTTCCAGCTACAAGGCCGCGGACGCCCCCAATTTCGAGCGCTACGACGAGAAGTTCGATCCGGTCAGCGGCAATGGCGGCTTCGAGATCTGGGTGCCCATCAAAGGATAAGGCTGCAACGCAGCATTGCGCCCGTTTGCTTGGCAAGGGAGATCGACTTTGTCATAACCGCTGGCAAAACTTGCCAGCGGGGCCCGTGCCGGACATCCCGAGCAAGCCATAACAAGCAGCCCGGAGGGTCCCGCCAATGTCCACTGCCATGTCTGACATCCGCGTTCTCGCCACCGACCTCGAATTTCCGGAAGGCCCCGTGGTGATGCCTGACGGTTCGGTCGTGCTGGTGGAAATCCGGGGACAGCGCCTGACCCGGGTCTATCCCGATGGCCGCAAGGAGATCGTCGCGAAGGTGCCGGGCGGCCCGAACGGCGCCGCACTCGGCCCCGACGGAAAAATCTACATCTGCAACAATGGCGGCTTCTCCTGGATTCCGACCGGCAAGATGATCATGCCGGGCCCGCAGCCGGAGGATTATCTCGGCGGGTCGATCCAGCGCGTCGATCTGCAAACAGGCAAGGTCGAGACCGTCGTGACCAAATGCGGCGCGCACGATCTGCGCGGGCCGAACGATCTCGTCTTCGACAAGCATGGCGGCCTCTGGTTCTCCGATCTCGGCAAGCGCCGTCCCCGCGAGATGGATGTCGGCGGCATGTACTATCTCAAGCCCGGCTTGACCGAGATCGTCGAAATCGTGCACGGCGTGCTGCCGGCCAACGGCATTGGCCTGTCGCCGGACGAGAACACCGTCTACATCGCGGAGACGCCGACGGCCCGGCTCTGGGCCTACGAGCTCTCCGCGCCAGGCGTACTCAAGCCGCGCGAGGCGATCTATCGCGGCGAACGGGGCAAGCCGATCTGCGGCCTCGGCGGCTACCAGATGTTCGACTCGCTCGCGGTGGAAGCGAACGGCAATGTCTGCGTCGCCACGCTCGTCTCCGGCTGCATCTCGGTGGTCGCGCCCGACGGCGTCCTGGTCGAGCAGGTCCCGACCGGCGACCGCGTCACCACCAACATCGCCTTCGGCGGCCCCGAGCTGAAGACCGCCTACATCACGCTGTCAGGCAAGGGCGAGCTGATCGCCATGGACTGGCCGCGCAGCGGTTTGCCTCTCAATTTCCTAAACAAATAAACGGTGCTAGTTACCGTCATTGCGAGCGTTGCGCAGCAATCCAGGAATGCCTCCGCGGAGATAGTCTGGATTGCTTCGCTTCGCTCGCAATGACAACGGAGAGAGACCTCAATGCCCTGGCCCGATCCCATCACCCTGCGTGGACAGCACGCCCGTCTCGAGCCGCTGTCGAAAGAGCACCTTGCGGGGCTGACCGAGGCCGTGAAGGACGGCGAGCTGTCAAAGCTCTGGTACACCGCGATCCCGCTGCCCGAGAACATGGGCAAGGAGATCGACCGCCGCCTCGGCCTTCAGGCCGCTGGCTCGATGCTGCCATTCACGGTGTTCGACGCCGGCGGCAATATCGTCGGCATGACGACCTACATGAACATCGACGCCAACAACCGCCGCGTCGAGATCGGCTCGACCTGGTATGGCAAGAGCGTGCAGCGCGGCCCGCTCAACACGCAATGCAAGCTCCTGCTGCTCACCCACGCCTTCGAGGCGCTGAACTGCATCGCGGTGGAATTCCGCACCCATTTCTTCAACCACCAGAGCCGCCGCGCCATCGAGCGTCTCGGCGCCAAGCAGGACGGCATTTTGCGCAGCCACCAGGTCGCGCCCAACGGCACGCTGCGCGACACCGTCGTGTACAGCATCACCGCCGCCGAATGGCCGACGGTGAAGGCGCATCTGGAATATCAACTCAACGACAAGCCGCGCTAGGGGCGGCCGAGGCACCATGGATAGATTTGACTATGTGATTGTCGGCGCGGGTTCGGCCGGTTGCGTCCTCACCTCCAGGCTCAGCGAAGATCCCAACACCAGCGTCTGCGTGCTCGAAGCGGGGCCGAACGACTGGCACCCCTACATCCATCTGCCGGCGGGTTTCATCAAGACCTTCCACATGAAGAGCATCAACTGGGCCTATCAGCAGGAGCCCGGGCCCTACACCAATGGGCGCAGCATCTACGCGCCGCGCGGCAAGACGCTCGGCGGCTCGTCCTCGATCAACGGCCACATCTACAACCGCGGCCAGCGCATGGATTTCGACACCTGGGCGCAGATGGGCAATCGCGGCTGGGGCTATGCCGACGTGCTGCCCTATTTCCGCCGGCTGGAGAAGCGGGTCGGCGAAGGCGAGGACATCTATCGCGGCCGCGACGGCAACCTCATCGTCACCACGATGGACTGGCGCGATCCGCTCTGCGAGGCCTTCATGGAAGGCGCGGTCTCGCTCGGCATTCCGCGTAACCCCGACTACAACGGCAAGACCCAGGAAGGCGTCTCCTACTGCCAGCGCACCATCAACAACGGCCTGCGTGTCTCGGGCGCGACCGCTTTCCTGAAGCCGGCGATGAAGCGGCCGAACGTGCATGTGCACACGCATGCCCATGCGACCGAGATCATCTTCGAGGGCAAGCGCGCCGTCGGCGTACGCTACAGCAAGGGCGGCCGCGGCGGCACGCCGGTGGAGGTGCGCGCCAACAAGGAGGTGATCCTCTCCGGCGGCACCTATAATTCGCCGCAGCTGTTGCAGCTCTCCGGCATCGGCTCGCCCGATCTGTTGCAGCAGCACGGCATCGCCGTGCGCCACGCCCTGCCGGTCGGCGAGGGCCTGCAGGACCACTACGCCCCGCGCACGGTGGCGCGGGTCAAGGACATCAAGACCATCAACGAGCTCCGCCGCGGCTGGCGGCTCTGGGTCGAGGCGATGAAATGGGCCACCGCACGTCGCGGCCTGCTCTCGCTGTCCCCGACCATGGTCTATTGCTTCTGGCACTCCGGCGAGAGCGCGGAGTCGTCCGACCTCCAGCTCACCTTCACGCCGGCAAGCTACAAGGAAGGCGTGCAGGGCCAGCTCGAGGACGAGCCCGGCATGACGGTGGCGTCCTGGCAACAGCGCCCGGAGAGCCGCGGCTATGTCCGCATCCGCTCCAACGATCCGTTCGCGCCGCCGATCATCCAGACCAACTATCTCGATGCTGAGCTCGACCGCCGCGTCATCGTCGGCGGCATGAAGCTCGCGCGGCGCTTGCTGAAGAGTGCTCCGCTGTCGCCCTATTACGCCTATGAGGATTTCCCCGGCCCCAACGTCGTCACCGACGACGAATTCCTGCACGCCGCCACCGAGCGCGGCACCACCACCTTCCACCCCGGCTGCACCTGCCGCATGGGCCCGGCGGACTCGACCTGGGCCGTCGTCGACGACCAGCTCCGCGTCCACGGCCTCGAAGGCCTCCGCGTCATCGACGCCTCGGTCATGCCCCGCATGATCTCGGCCAACCTCAACGCATCGACGATGATGATCGCCGACCGCGCCTCCGATTTGATCCGCGGCAGGGCCCCGATGGAAGCCGCACGGATTCCGGAGGCGGCGGTGGGAACAGCAGCGTAGGGTGGGTTAGCTAGCGGGTTGCGCGAAGCGCAATCCGCTGGCGTAACCCACCACTCCCGTCGACGCGGAAACGAAGGGGGTGGGTTACGCCCAGCGAATTGCGCTTCGCGCAATCGCAAGGCTAACCTACCCTACGAGCTGTCCCGGATTACGCTCGCTCCATCCGGGCAACAAGCCCTTGGGTTGCCCGCCAGGCAAAACATCCCACAGCTCGGTCAACCACCTCACTTTAAAATATTCCACTTTACCGAAATTCGGATTTGTCGTATGTTGCCGCCCATCCTGATCCGGCGAAAAGGGGCGGTCGTACGTCGTCACGAGCCGCGGAT